>NZ_JBIAXG010000016.1:0-155311 GCF_042896465.1 Streptomyces sp. NPDC001292 | reverse complement strand
CCTGACGGCGATTCGGCTTTCCCTGCCCTGCTCCGCAGGAGTCCGTTTCCTCCCCGGCCTGAAGTCCGGGGTATCCACGGAGGAATCCCGATGAACATCCGCCCCGTGCCCTTCGACCACCCCGACGCCGTCAAGCTGAACGACGAGGTACAGGCCGAGTACCACGTCCGCTACGGCGACGGTGGCGACGCCACGCCCCTCGACGCGGCCGACTTCCGGCCGCCGAACGGCGTGTACCTGATCGCCTACGACGAGGACGGCACCCCTGTCGCCACGGGCGGCTGGCGCAGCCAGGACAAGAACGCCGAGGGCAACGTGGACGGCGACGCCGAACTCAAGCGCATGTACGTGATCGAGTCGATGCGCGGCCGCGGTCTGGCCCGCCGTATCCTCGCCGTCCTGGAGGACGACGCCCGTGCCGCCGGGCGCCTCCGCATGGTCCTGGAGACCGGCGACCAGCAGCCGGAGGCCGTCGCCCTGTACACCTCCAGCGGCTACGAGCCGTGCACGAAGTTCGGCTACTACCGGGAGTACGAGTCGAGCATCTACCTGGCGAAGCCGCTCCAGTCCTGACGCGAGGCCCCTCCCGCCAGGGCGCGGCGGGAGAGGCGCTCAGTGGGCGCTACCAACTGTAGTGGATGACGTTGCGCAGGGTGGTGGGCGCCGCGCCCGCCGCCTGCTTGACCAGGGTCACACCCTCGGTCCCCATGAACTTCCCGGGTTCGGAACGCGGCCCGGACCAGGCAGCGCCGAACCTCGGGTCGTTCTGGCGGGGTATCTCGGAGGGCCCGAAGGTGTCCGGGCAGATGGGCGTCGTGACGGACGCGCCGCCCCCCTGGCCCTCAACGCTGACGGTGACGTCACCGCACTCGGCGACCCCGGGCGGCGTGTCCCCCGAGCGGCCTTTTTTGATAAGGCCACGACAAGCAGGCTACGGACACCCATTCGGCACGAGCCGCGCTTCTCCGGATGTGCACGTTTTTTCACCGGAGCCGCATGATCTCCGCGACCACGCAACACGTCAAAGCCCCGGTCGGTGATTCCCGACCGGGGCTTTGAGCTGCGTGGACCTGAGGGGATTTGAACCCCTGGCCCCCTCGATGCGAACTACGGGCGCGACGGTCTTTGAGGTTATGTGCGCTGGTTGCAGGGCGCGCTGGCGGTCTGCGCCGGTCACCTGCGGTTGACGCGGTTGCTGTACCTCACTGCTGTACCGCCACCAGCTTCGCTGGGCCTCATCCTCGCCAGGTCGATCACGGTCCCGCTGAGGACCGGAGAGATCCCAGCCTGACAACGGTCTACCGGCCGCTGAGGGCCGATCTCGTCCAGCCGTGTTCGTCGTTGCTGGTGTCAGCCGGTGGTGTCAGGCATCAGCCAGGCCCACCACCGCCGCCAGGGCCGGCGGGGAAGAGGCAATTGATGAGGCCTACACCTAGGCCGAGGTCGCTGCCGCCTTGTCGCGCGGTGCTATGAGATCAGATAACCGATAAGTGCCATGAGGACGACGAATGCAAGGACGCATGCCAGGGGAACCCAACCACCAGCGATCCGGCCCGGCCAAGCCGCAGCCCGCTCCTTGGCTTCCAGCCCCGTCCACACAGTGCCCATCCGGGTGATCGTCAAGGTTGCGACTCCGGCGAGGGCCCAGAGCACCCCGATCACGACGAGTGCGATTGACCCCACGATAGCCCCGAGTACGAGCATAAATGCTCCAAGCAGGGACGCATTGCGGCCCTCGTTCCGGATCGTGTCTTTCGGGTTCTCCGCATCGAAGTGGAGGTGCCCATCTCGCTCTGCTGTCGGCGTCAGGGCAAGCCCTCGACGCCAGCCGCAAACGCATGAGCCGCGCTTCGCCATCTTCTTTCCACAGGCCTTGCAGAGCACCTGGGTCGGAGCCCTCGCTGGAGTGTTCGGTGTGGACATCGTGCGCCTCCCTGGATCAGGAGAAGCTCTCCCTTCCAGTCCACCTCCGACAAGGCTGGAGTGCATGCCGGACCCCAATCCTGGGGGGTGGCTAGGAACGCCGGGTTGATCAACCCACCACCCTCCCCAGCTCCCATCCCGTACGCCGTCGACCCACACACCGTGGAGCGGGCGTGGTTCATGGCGTCCAGGTGGAGCGCGCCACTGCACGAACGACCCGAGGGCCGCGGTCGTCGGCTGGCTCGGCGTCAAGCTCATCCGCCCGCCGGCCTGGCTCATCGCCGTGCTCCTGCTCGGCGGCTTCCTCCTCGCCGACAGCGTCTTGGCCCCCGCCATCAACGGCCTGATCAAGTAACCCTCTCGGAAGGGAGTCCGACCATGCTCCGCCCGAAGATCCCGACTATGCCCACCCCGACCGGGCACGTCACCCCGCCGGCCCCCGTCGAGCCGACCGCCATCGTTCCCGGCGTCCAGGCCTCGCCGGTCGCCTCGACGGCCCCGGCGCCGTCCCGCCCGGTGGTGCAGCTCACCCCGGCCCCGTGCTCGCCCTCGTCGGCGGCGGTACCGCCGTCGTCCCGGTAGTCGGCGCCGTCCTCGTCTCCATGCTCCTGGCGGTCGCCATCACCGGCGTCTCGGTCGCCGTCGTCGCCGTCGTCCTGCGCTCGCTGCTCGCCTCCGAGACCAAGCGGCGCTGACCGGCCCCCGGAGCGGCCTCAACCGCCAAGTTTCCGCCGCTCCGGGCGCCTCCCCTTCCCGATCCACGGACCAGAAAGGCACGGCCCATCATGCCCCAGAGCAACCCGAACATGCCGATCTGCCGCGACTGCGACGGCTTCGCCTCCGTCGCCATCGACACCGGCACTGGCCACCTTGACGGCACCCGCGCCACCCTCCGCATCGACTGCCCGTCCTGCAAGGGCACCGGCTACACCCGTCCCGCCGCCCTCATCCGCGTCGGGAGGTGATCGGCGTGAAGAGCCTCACCACCTCGGCGCACATCGAGCCGGACACCCGCTTCCGCGTCACCCCCTTCGCTGACCGCGCCAACCCCTTCGTCAGCCTCCGCATCGAGGGCGACTCCATCGAAATCGCGTTGATCGCCTCCGCCGGAACCTCTACGGCCCTGCGCAACCTGGCCACCGCAGCGATCGAAGCCGCCGGCGCCCTGGACGCCATCACCACCGACGCACCGGAGGTGGTCGCGTGACCGACACCGCGACCTTCGCGGGCCTGGACCCGATCACCCTGGGGGACCTTCTCCGGGTGGCCGGGCTCCCCGGCTTCGACCGCTGGCAAGACCAGATCCAGCGCACCGGCGGCTGCTCTGACCCCATTCATCTGCGCGGCTGGGTGGTCCACAAGGACATGCTCGGCCTCCGCGGCCACTTCTCGTCGAAGTCCCGGCGCTACTCGACCACGCTCGGCGCCCTCCGCCAGGCACGTGCCGACTACCGCGCCGCACAGGAACGCGCCGCTCTCGGCCTGGACGACGTCGAGCCGGACACCGTCCTCGTCCTCGCCGACTGGCAGTACGCCGGCCACGGCCACACGCCCGGCGAATCGGTCCTCGCCGCCTCGATCGCCCGAGACATCCAGATCAACCGAGAAACCGCCCGTGAAGCCCTGCAAGACCAACTCAAATGGGAGGAAGCCGCAGCATGACGACAGCTGTGATCACACGCAAGTGGTACACCACGGCGGAAGTGGCCGAGATGCTCGGCTTCGGCCTGTCCAAGACCAAGATGCTCGTGCTGACGGGCGAGATCCGCTCCGCCCTGACCAACGCCATGACCGAGGAACTGATCTCGAAGAACGTCGCGGCCCTGGTCAAGGTGCGGTCGGCGCGCAGGACGAAGCGGCACCCGTGGTCGGTGGAAGAGGCTCGTCAGTTCCTTGAAGCGGCGAGCGCGGCCCATGACCCGCTGTACGCGGCCTACGTGCTGATCCTGGTTCTGGGCTTCCGACGCGGTGAGGTGCTGGGGCTCACCTGGGAGAACGTGAATCTGGACGCCGGTGAGATCACGGTGCAGATGCAGCTACAGCGGATCAATCGGCGCTTGGTCCATGACGAGACCAAGACCGAGGCGTCGACGGCGACGCTCCCGCTTCCTGAGATCTGCGTCGCGGCCCTGCAACGGCGACGGAAAGAACAGGACCTGTCCAGGCAGGCGGCCGGGGAGCTGCGGTCGACCAACGACTTCGTGTTCACGACTCGCTACGGCACGCCGTTCGAACCGCGCAACTTCAACCGTCGGTTCATGGACCGCTCCGCTCGCGCCGGCGTCCGCCGAATCCGGCTGCACGACACCCGGCACACCTGCGGCTCGCTGCTCGCTGCCCTGTACACCCCCGCGTCGCCATGCAGACCCTTCGGCACAGCAAGATCGCAGTGACCATGGAGGTGTACACGCACGTCCCGTCCGAGGCGACTCGACGGGCGCTGCGGAAGCTGGGCAAGTACCTCGGGAAGCAAGATCCGAAGTAGTTGCTGTACTTCGCTGCTGTACGACACGTCAAAGCCCCGGTCGGGAGATCCCTACCGGGGCTTTGAGCTGCGTGGACCTGAGGGGATTTGAACCCCTGGCCCCCTCGATGCGAACGAGGTGCGCTACCGGACTGCGCCACAGGCCCTTGCAACGAGTGAAACTCTAGCATCCTCGCCCGGGTGGTCGGTAATCCGTTCCCGGGCTGGTCAGGGGGTGGGGGTCACTCGTTGGCCGCGCGGGGGCGGTCTCCGTCCTCGTACTGGTCGAAGAGCGGGGTGCGGCCGCGCTCGCGGGAGCGGCGGGCCGAGGCGGCGCGGCGGGCGTCGGTGCGGCCGTCGGCGGCGGGCCTGTCCTCCGCGGGCGGCGCGGGTTCGGGCGCGGCCGGGGCCGTCTCCTGCTCCGGCACCGCGGCGGACGACCGCGCCGAGCTCCATGCGTCCGGCGCGCCGAGGTCCACGTCGGAGGTGGCCCGCGGGGCGACCGGGGCGGTGACGTAGGTGGGCAGCGGCACCGGAACCGGGTCCCAGCTGTCGCCCTGGCCGGGGCGGCGCTGGCGCTCGCGTTGCTGGTCGAGCCATTCGGCGTGGTCGGTCTGCTCGACCAGGGCGCGCCGATCGGCGGCGAGGGCGGAAAGGTCCGGGTCCGTCTCCGGCTCAGGCCCCGCGTCCGGCTCGTCCGCGGCGGGGTCGAGGGGCGTACGCCGGCGCGGCTGGCGGCGGCTCTCGCGCAGCCGCTGCGCGGCGACCTCGGCGCGGCGGCGGTCCATCTGGTAGGCGAAGCGGCGCCGCTCCTGGGAGCGCAGGTACGCGATGTACGCGCTGAGCAGCACGGCGGGCACTCCGGGCGCCCACAGGAAGGTGAGCCCGCCGACCGCGGCGACGATCGCGCCGAGGGTGAAGGCGAGGAAGAGGATGACGGTGGTGCGCCTGCGGCGCGCGAGGACCTTCGAGCGCCGTGCACGCGCCGCGGACACCTCCGCGCGGGGCGGGCGCCGGGCCGCGGGGACCCGCGGACGCGCGGACGCGTCGGCGGGCGGGGCCGCCACCGGGGACGCGGTCCGGGCGGCCGGCTTGGCGGTCCGGTCGCGCTCGTCGCGGCCGCGGACCGGCTCCCGCTCGTCCCGGGCCGGCGGCTGCTGCCGCTCCGGCGACCGGTACGGGGGCATGGCGAAGGCCCGGACGTCCACCGAGTCGGTGACGACGTCCGGCTCCCCGTCGACGGGCTCCCCCTCCTCGGCGGAGCGCGCCCTGAGGTCCCTGGCGTACCGGCGCTCCATCCCCGCCCGTCCGGACAGGAACCGGATGGCGGTGCTGAAGCGTTCCGTCGGACGGGCCTCGTTCAGCTCGTCCTGCCTACGGAGCCACATCGGCACCAAGTAGGCGGCCCAGGCCCCGACGATGACTGCGTAGATGAGGCCGCTGCTGCTCACGCCTCACACGGTAGAGGGGTTTGCATGAGGCCATCTGCCAATTGCGCCGGTGTGTCGCACGATCTGGCTGATATTTCGAACTTTTTTTGCGATCGATGTGATCAGCAGGGCGTCAAGGACGCGAATTCAATGCCACCCGGGCGATCGCGAGCAGGTCCCGTACAGATCACGCGCCGATCAATTTCGAACACTCATTCAATTTCCGGGTGGAGCGGGATTCTCCTTCGGCGCGCGCAGGGCACGGATGCGGCGCCAGCGGTTCAGCAGCCCTTCGGGCACCTCTTCCGCGGTGAGCGCGAACACCATGTGGTCGCGCCACGCACCGTCGATGTGGAGATAACGCGGCCGCAGGCCCTCCTCGCGGAATCCGAGTTTCTCCACCACCCGGCGGCTCGGCCCGTTCTCGGGCCGAATGCAGACCTCGATGCGGTGCAGTCCGACGGTGCGGAAACAGTGGTCCACAACCATCGCCACGGCCGTCGGCATCACCCCGCGGCCGGCCACCGACTCGTCGACCCAGTAACCGACGTGGCCCGAGCACATCGAGCCCCAGGTGATCCCGGCGACCGTCAACTGCCCGACCAGGCGCCCCTGGTACTCGATGACGAACGGCAGCATCCGCCCCGCGTGCGCCTCGGACCTGAGGTGGCGCACCATCTGCCGGTAGGTCGGCCGGTGCGTGATGGGCCCGCCGGGCGTGGGCGGCGGAATCGTCGCCTCCCAGGGCCTGAGCCAGTCCCTGTTGCGCCGGTTCACCTCGCGCCAGGCCCGCTGGTCGCGCAGCTTTATCGGCCGGAGGACGACATCGCCCTCCGCGAGCACGACGGGCCAGGATGGGCTGTTCAGCTCGCACCCCCACTACCGGCACCGGGTCTGACGTGGTCGCCGCCGCGCAGCTGGTCGACGGCGTGCGTCAACAGGGTTTCCAGGACGGCCAGTCCGTCCTTCACCCCGCCCGTCGAGCCCGGCAGGTTGACGATCAGCGTCCGTCCGGCCACTCCGGCCAGCCCCCGGGACAGCGCCGCGGTCGGTACCTTCCGCACGCCGAACGCCCGGATGGCCTCCGCGATTCCCGGCACCTCGGTCTCGATCACCCGGCGGGTCGCCTCGGGCGTGCGGTCGGTGGGCGAGACGCCGGTGCCGCCGGTGGTGACGACGGCGTCGTAACCGGCCTCGACGGCGGCGCGCAGCGCGGCCTCCACGGGGTCTCCGTCCGGTACGACCTGCGGCCCGTCGACGGCGAAGCCGAGGCGCCGAAGGCCGTCTGCGACCAGCGGACCACCCGTGTCCTCGTAGACCCCGGCGGCGGCCCGGTTGGAGGCCGTGACCACCAGAGCGCTGTACGGCGCGAGCGGTGCGCCCGAGGCCGATGCGTCCCGTGTCATGCCCGGCTCCAGTCGCCCGACTTGCCGCCCGTCTTCTCCTCCACCCGTACGTCCGTGATGACCGCTCCCTTGTCGACCGCCTTGACCATGTCGATCACGGTGAGCGCGGCGACGGACACCGCGGTGAGCGCCTCCATCTCGACGCCCGTACGATCCGTGGTCTTCACCGTGGCCTCGATCTCCACGGCGTCGTCCGCGACCGACAGCTCCAGTCTCACACCCGACACCGACAGCGGGTGGCACAGCGGGATGAGGTCCGGGGTGCGCTTGGCGCCCATGATCCCGGCGATCCGCGCGGTGGCGAGGGCGTCGCCCTTGGGGACCCCCTCACCGCGCAGCAGCTCGACCACGCGGGGCGAGACGAGGACGCGACCGCTGGCGCGGGCGGTGCGCGCGGTCACGTCCTTGCCGGAGACGTCGACCATGCGGGCGGCGCCCGCGTCGTCGATGTGCGTCAGCCGGTCCGGCGCTGGGGGTCCGGGGGTCTCCCCCCGGGAAGGCACAGTCATGATCGTTGGGGCTCCCGGTCCGTGCCCGCCGCCGTGCGGCGCACGGGCCTGTTGTGCGCGACACGGTACCGCCACCCCGCACGGCTCAGCCGAGCAGGACCACCTCGACCTCCGCACCGGGCTCGACGGCCTCGGCGTCCTCGGGGACGACGATGAGCGCGTCTGCCTGCGCGAGGGCGGCGATCAGATGGGATCCGGCGCCCCCCACGGGCCTGACCTCGCCGTCGGCGTACACCCCGCGCAGGAACTGCCTGCGTCCCTTCGGGGAGCTCAGCGCCCGGTCCGCGGCCAGCGTCGCGCGCACGGTCGGCCGGTGGACGTCCTGAAGCCCCATCAGGGTGCGGATCGCGGGGCGGACGAACAGCTCGAAGGAGACGTACGACGACACCGGGTTGCCGGGCAGGGCCAGCAGCGGGACGTGGTCGGCGCCGACGGTCCCGAAGCCCTGCGGCTTGCCGGGCTGCATGGCGAGCTTGCGGAACTCCACGCCGCCGCCCGGCTCGTCCTCGTCGCCGACGTGGGACAGCGCCTCCTTCACCACGTCGTAGGCCCCCACGCTCACCCCGCCGGTGGTGACCAGCAGATCGGCGCGGACGAGCTGGTCCTCGATGGTGGACCGCAAGGTGTCGGCGTCGTCGGCGACGGCGCCCACCCGGTAGGCGATGGCGCCCGCGTCCCGGGCGGCCGCGGTCAGGGCGAAGCTGTTGGAGTCGTAGATCTGGCCGTCGCCGAGCTGCTCGTCGGGCTGGACGAGTTCGCTGCCGGTGGACATCACCACCACGCGCGGGCGCGGCCGCACCAGGACCGTGCCGCGGCCGATCGCGGCGAGCAGCGCGATCTGCGGCGGCCCGAGGACCGTACCGGCCCGCAGCGCGCGCTCGCCCGTCTCCACGTCGCTGCCCTTAGCGCGCACGTGCGCGCGAGCCTCGGCCGGCCGGTACACGCGTACGTGCCCGCCGGCGCCCTCGGGGGCGAGGCTGCGGGCACGCATCGCGTTCACCGGGCCCTCGCCGAGCCCGCCGTCGGTCCACTCCACGGGGACGACCGCCTCGGCGCCGGGCGGCAGCGGGGCACCGGTCATGATCCGGGCCGCCTGTCCCGGGCCCACCCGGACCAGGCCGCCCGCGCCCGCCGCGACGTCCCCGACGACCTCCAGGACGGCCGGGAACTCCTCACTCGCGCCCGAGACGTCCGTGACCCGCACCGCGTAGCCGTCCATGGAGCTGTTGTCGAACGGCGGCAGGGAGAGCGGCACCGTGACGTCGTCGACCAGGACACAGCCCTGGGCGTCGAGCAGTTGCAGCTCGATGGGTTCCAGGGGCCGGACGGTGGTGAGGATGTCCTCCAGGTGCTCGTCCACCGACCACAGGTGGTCCGGGCCGGCGGTGCGGGGCTCGGCGCTGCTCAACGTCGTTACATCTCCTCGGCTACGTACCGCTGAAGCCAGGCCCTGAAGTCCGGGCCCAGGTCTTCACGTTCGCATGCGAGTCGGACAATGGCACGCAGATAGTCACCGCGGTCACCGGTGTCGTAGCGGCGGCCCTTGAAGACGACGCCGTGCACCGGGCCGCCGGCCCGCTGCTCGTCGGTGGTCGCCGACGCGTACGCCTCGGCGAGGTGCTGAAGGGCGTCGGTGAGCTGGATCTCACCGCCGCGACCGGGCTCGGTCTTGCGAAGTATGTCGAAGATGTGCGGGTCGAGGACGTAACGGCCGATGATCGCGTAGTTGGAGGGCGCCTGCGCCGCGTCCGGCTTCTCGACCAGGCCGGTCACCTGGACGACGTCGCCGTCCCCGGTGGTTTCCACGGCCGCGCAGCCGTAGAGGTGGATCTGCTCGGGCGCGACCTCCATGAGGGCGATCACGCTGCCGCCGTAGGTCTCCTGGACCTCGATCATCCGCTGGAGCAGCGGGTCGCGCGGGTCGATCAGGTCGTCGCCGAGCAGGACGGCGAAGGGCTCGCTGCCCACGTGCGGGGCCGCGCAGAGCACGGCGTGGCCCAGGCCCTTGGGGTCGCCCTGGCGGACGTAGTGGATCGACGCGAGGTCGCTGGACTCCTGCACCTTGGCGAGCCGCTCGCCGTCGCCCTTCTTCTCCAGGGCCGACTCCAGCTCGTAGTTGCGGTCGAAGTGGTCCTCCAGCGGCCGCTTGTTGCGGCCGGTCACCATGAGGACGTCGTCGAGGCCCGCGGAGACGGCCTCCTCGACCACGTACTGGATCGCCGGCTTGTCGACGACCGGCAGCATCTCCTTGGGAGTGGCCTTGGTGGCCGGCAGGAACCGGGTACCAAGACCTGCCGCGGGAATGACAGCCTTGCTGATCCTGGGGTGCGCCTGTGTCATGACCGCAACCTTATCCGCTGCCTTTGCGCGGAATCGGCCTCTCCGGTTAATTGACTCTCATATGAGCAGACATACCGGCAAAGGGAAGGGTACGGAAGGACCAGTGAGCCACACCGGACGCAGTGCCGAGCCTGCCAAGCGCACCTTGCGACGAGAAATCCTCACGGTGAGGAAGACATTGACCGTGGATGAAGTGCGGGAGGCGGCGCACGCGCTGGCGGAGCGCGCCCTGGAGCTGCCCGAGCTGACGGGGCCGCGCACGATCGCGGCGTACGTCTCCGTGGGCACCGAACCGGGAACCCCTCCGCTGCTCGACGCGCTGCGCGCGCGGGGCGCGCGCGTGCTGCTGCCCGCGCTGCTGCCCGACAACGACCTGGACTGGGGCGCGTACACCGGGGAGGGCTCCCTCGCGCGCGTGCGGCACGGCGGGAGGATGGCGCTGTTCGAGCCGGTCGGGGAGCGCCTCGGCCCGGACGCCGTGACGACCGCCGACGTGGTCCTGCTGCCCGGCCTCGCCGTCGACACGCGCGGGATGCGCCTGGGGCGCGGCGGAGGGTCCTACGACCGTGTTCTGGCCCGCCTGGAGGCGGCGCGGGCGCACCCCGCCCTCGTGGTCCTGCTGTACGACACGGAGGTCGTCGAGCACGTCCCCGAGGAGCCCCACGACCGGCCGGTGCAGGCCGTGGTGACACCTTCGGGGGTACGCCGCTTCACCTGACGCGCACGGCTTCGGCCGCGCGCACGGCTCTTGGTACGGCGAAGGCCCTCCACGCGCGCGTGGAGGGCCTTCGCCGCCGTTGCGGCCTCAGCGGCTCATGGCTTGAGCACCAGCGTGTCGCTCGTGCTCTTGTCGACCGCGTTCGGCGAGAAGGACCACGAGAGCAGCTCGCCCCTGGTCCACTTGCCCGTCTGGTCGGTGTAGTGGGCGCTGAAGGCGTGCCCGGAGGCGCCGGTGAGGTTGATCCATTTGGACTTGTCGAGGTCGTCGAGGTTGACCACCATCCGCATCGACGGCACCCAGACCACGCCGTAGCCGCCGGCGGCGTTCCAGCCGGAGGCGTTGACCGCGGCCTCGCCGCCGCTCAGCTTCCAGGGCCCGCGGTTGAGGACGTACTGCAGGACGTCGGGTCCCTCGGTTCCCAGGGTCTGGTTCTTCAGGAACAGGCGGTGCAGCCGGCCCCAGCTCCAGGTGTCGATGTCCTTGCCGAGCTTGGCGGTCAGCTCCCAGCGGGCGTCGATCATCGCGCGCTTGAACAGCTCGTCGCGGTTGTCCGCCTTGGGGCGGGTGCCCGACGCCGGGGTCTTCCACCAGTCGCTGTCCGGGCTGTCGACGAGCCCCCGGACCACCTCGAACCAGCGGTCGCCACCGTCCGGCTGCGCCTGGTCGGCGTCGCGCTGACCGCACTCGCGGACCTTCTGGTTCTCGTCAGCCGGGCCCGTGTTGCCGGCCGGCTCCACCCACAGGCACTGGCCGTTGACCCGCAGCTCCTTGGGCAGCTTGTTGCCGAAGGCCAGCTTGAGGATGTTGCGCCACACGGCGTTGAAGTACGCGGCGGCGGCCGAGTCGGCGTCCTGCGTGCGGTCCCAGCCCTCCAGCAGCTTCTGCGCCTGGCGGACGTCCTTGTCGCCGATGTCGATGTTCAGCAGCTTGGGCACCAGCAGGTTGGCGATCGCGCTGCTGTTGTCCATCTGCATCTGGCGCATGTCGTCGGTGGAGATCTTGCCGCCACCGTCGATCTTCTGCTGGATCAGGTCGGTGATCCGCCGGCTGCGGGTGCCGTAGCCCCAGTCCGTGGTGAGCGCGTACGGGTAGGCCTTCGGGTCGACGACGGCCTGGTTGGCGGTGACGATGTAGCCACGCTCGGGGTTGTACTCGTAGGGCAGTTCCTGCGGCTTGATGTAGCCGGTCCAGTCGTAGCGGGAGTCCCAGCCCGGCGCCGGGACGGAGCCGTCGTCGTTCTTCGCGCGCGTGGGGATGCGGCCGGGCAGCGTGTAGCCGATGTTGCCCTTGGTGTCGGCGTAGATCATGTTCTGCGAGGGCACGTCGAACAGCTCGGCGGCCGACCGGAAGGTGTTCCAGTCCTTCGCGCTGTTCATGGCGAAGACGGCGTCCATGGTGGTGCCCGGCTCCAGCGCGGTCCACTTCAGGGCGATCGCGTAACCGTCGCCGCGGTCGGGCGCCGCGGTGGTGACCGTGGCCTTCTTGCCGACCGTCCTCAGTTCGTCGGAGCGGTCGGACAGCAGGGGCATTCCGTCGTCGGTCTCGCGCACGACGATCGTCTTGGAACTGCCGCCGGCGACCTTGACGGTCTCCTCGCGGGTCCGGAACGGCACCGTCTTGTTGTCGCGCAGGTAGCCGTCGCCGCTGAGCTTCTCCAGGTACAGGTCCGTGACGTCGACACCGGAGTTGGTCATGCCCCAGGCGATGTCCTGGTTGTGGCCGATGATCACGCCGGGCATGCCCGCGAAGGTGTAGCCGGTGACGTCGTACGGACACGCCTTGGAGAGTTCGCGGCAGTGCAGGCCCATCTGGTACCAGACCGAGGGCAGCGAGGCCGACAGGTGCGGGTCGTTGGCGAGCAGCGGCTTGCCGGTGATCGTGTACCGCCCGGAGACGACCCAGGAGTTGGAGCCGATGCCGTTGCCGTTGACGCCGACGGCCGTCGGAAGGCCGTCCAGGACGTCGTGGAGGCCCATCAGCTGGCTCTGCACACCGGAGATGCCGCTCGTGCCCGACGCGTCCGTCGCGGTCGCGGTGTCGGTGCCACCCGTGCCCGTCGAGTCGGTCGCACCGGGCGTACCGGTCGCGGTGCCGGTCGAGGCGCCGCCGCTCGCGTCCGTCGTCCCGCCACTCGTTTCGAACGCCTGAGTGAGCGCGTTGTACTGGCCCTCGCTGACGATCGGCTTGTTCCGGCCGGACGGGTAGTCCGGGTACAGGTCCTTGATCTGCTTGGGGCCGAGACGGCTGGTCATCAGGGCCCGGTCGATCTCGTCCTGCATGTTGCCGCGCAGGTCCCAGGCCATCGCCTTCAGCCAGGAGATCGAGTCGACCGGGGTCCACTGCCCGGGCTTGTAGTCGTTGGCGAAGCCCAGGGCCGCGTACTCCAGGGAGATGTCCTTGGCTTGCCGCCCCTTGAGGTAGGCGTTGACCCCCTCGGTGTACGCCTGGAGGTACTTCTTGGTGGAGGCCGACAGCGTCTTGTCGTACTCCCGCCGGGCGACCCGGTCCCAGCCCAGCGTGCGCAGGAACTCGTCGTTCTTGATCTGGTCCTTGCCGAACATCTCCGACAGGCGCCCGGAGGTCATGTGCCGGCGCACGTCCATCTCGTAGAACCGGTCCTGCGCCTGCACGAAGCCCTGCGCCATGAAGAGGTCCTCCGCGGTGGAGGCGTAGACCTGCGGAATGCCGTAGCCGTCCCGTTTGACGTCGACGGGTCCCGACAGGCCCTGCAGCGTGAGGGTGCCCTTGGTCTGCGGGAAGGAGGCGCGCACGGTACTGACGGACCAGTAGGCGCCGTAGGCGGTGCCTCCGATGAGAGCCAGGACCAGGACAAGCACGAACAAGCGGGCTTTTCGCCCCTTCTTCCTGCCGGACTTGCCGGCCTTGTCACCCGTTGAGGCGGTGGTGTTCGGGGGCATCGCTGTCCTTGCTGTCCTAACGCGAGCGGCAGGTCGGGCTGTGACTTCGAATGAACGCTGGAGCAACCATAGGCGCAGGGCCCGGTAGCACTTGACGCGGAGTCGGGTCCAGCGGCGGTGAGACGTCTCCATCTCGTCACGGGACGCGTCAAGAAAGCGTCAAGAGTTAGGTAAGGTAACGAAGTAAACCGGGAAACTCGCGGAAGGAACCGCTGCTGACTGTTCACCACCTCAACCAGCTCCTGCTCGCCTGCTCGGTCGTCCTCCTCGTCGCGGTCGCAGCGGTCCGGATCTCCTCGCGCAGCGGGCTCCCCAGCCTGCTCGTCTACCTGGGGATCGGCGTCGTCATGGGCTCGGACGGCCTCGGCGGCATCCACTTCACCAACGCCGAACTGACCCAGGTCATCGGCTACGCGGCCCTCGTCGTGATCCTCGCCGAGGGCGGTCTCGGCACGAAGTGGAAGGAGATCAAGCCGGTCCTTCCGGCCGCCACCGCCCTGGCGGTGGTCGGCGTCGCCGTGAGCGTCGGCGTCACCGCGGCCGCCGCCCACTACCTCAGCGGTCTGGGGTGGCGTCAGTCGCTCATCATCGGCGCGGTGGTGTCCTCCACGGACGCGGCGGCCGTCTTCTCGGTGCTGCGCAAGGTCCCCCTTCCCGCGCGCGTGACGGGAACGCTGGAGGCCGAGTCCGGCTTCAACGACGCCCCGGTGGTCATCCTCGTCGTCGCCTTCTCCACCGCGGGACCGATCGAGCACTGGTACGTCCTGGTGGGCGAGATAGCCCTGGAGCTGGCCATCGGCGCGGCCATCGGCCTGGCGGTGGGCTGGCTCGGTTCCTGGGGTCTGCGGCACGTGGCGCTGCCCGCGTCCGGCCTCTACCCGATCGCCGTCATGGCGATCGCGGTCACGGCGTACGCCGCCGGCGCGCTGGCCCACGGCAGCGGCTTCCTCGCCGTCTACCTCGCGTCGATGGTGCTCGGCAACGCCAAGCTGCCGCACTGGCCCGCCACCCGCGGCTTCGCCGAAGGACTCGGCTGGATCGCCCAGATCGGCATGTTCGTCCTGCTCGGTCTGCTGGTCACCCCGCACGAGCTGGTCGACGACGTCTGGCCCGCCCTCGTCATCGGTCTGGTGCTGACCATGGTCGCGCGCCCGCTGGGCGTGGTGGCCAGCCTGCTGCCGTTCCGGGTGCCGTGGCAGGAGCAGATCCTGATGTCCTGGGCCGGACTGCGCGGCGCCGTGCCCGTCATCCTGGCGACGATCCCCATGGTGAACGGGGTCGACGCCACCCACCGCATCTTCAACATCGTCTTCGTCCTGGTCGTCGTCTACACCCTCGTACAGGGGCCGACCCTGCCCTGGCTGGCCCGCAAGCTGCGGCTGGGCTCCGGCGAGGAGGCCGCCGACCTCGGTATCGAGTCGGCGCCCCTGGAGCGGCTGCGCGGCCACCTGCTGTCCGTCGCCATCCCCAAGGGGTCGCGGATGCACGGCGTGGAGATCAACGAGCTGCGGCTGCCGTCGGGGTCCGCGGTCACCCTGATCGTCCGCGAGGGCAAGTCGTTCGTACCGCTGCCGACCACCACCCTGCGGCGCGGCGACGAACTCCTCGTGGTCGCCACCGACCCGGTCCGGGAGGCGGCCGAACAGCGCCTGCGTGCGGTCGGCCGGGGCGGCAAGCTGGCCGGATGGCTGGGCGCCGACGGAGCGGGGGCGGGCAGCAGAGGCTGAAGGGGGTCCCCGGGCCCCTGTACGATGAGGGCGCACCCTGATCGAACCAACTCTGCCTGACGCAGAGCTGGCGCGACCGTATGGCGGCCGGGTAGCCCCCCGCAGTGGGCGCCGGTATCTACCGCAGTCCGCGCAAGAGGACAGCTCTCGGCGCGCCCGCACGCCCGTGCCCGCGCCACCAGGCGGCAGAAAGGCACGGGCCGTGGGATCCACGGTCACCAGCAACGAACCGGCGCGGACCGCGACGGCATCCTCCCGCCCTGGATACGGGCAACTGCTGCGCACTCGCGGCGCCTGGACGTTCCTGCTCCCCGGTTTCGCCGCGCGCCAGCCGTTCGCGATGCTCACCATCTCCATCGTGCTGCTGGTGCAGCACACCACCGGCTCCTACGGCGCGGCCGGCGCCACCGCGGCCGTCACCGGCGTCTCCATGGCGCTGTTCGCGCCGTACAGCGGACGCCTCGCCGACCGCTACGGGCAGCGCGCGGTGCTGGTCCCCGGTGTTCTGGCACACACCCTGGCGGGGCTGACGCTGACCGCGCTCGCCCTGGCGCACGCCCCCCTGTGGGCGCTGTTCGCGGCGGCCGTGCCGACCGGCGCCTCGGTGCCGCAGGTCGGCCCGATGGTGCGTGCCCGCTGGGGCGTGACGCTCAAGGACTCGCCGCTGATGACCACCGCGGCCGCCTTCGAGTCTGTCACCGACGAGCTGACGTTCGTCGTCGGCCCCCTCCTGGCGACCGCACTGTGCACGACCGTCGCCCCGGCCGCCGGACTGGTCACGGAGGCCGGGCTGACCCTGGTCGGCGGTCTGCTGTTCGCCGCGCAGAAGCGCACCCAGCCGCCCGTCACCGGCGGCGGGCACGCGCGCGTGGAGCACGCCTCCGCCCTGCGCGTCCCCGGGGTGCGGGTGCTGATCGCGACCTTCCTCGGCATCGGCTCGGTCTTCGGCGGCATGCAGGTCTCGCTGGCCGCGTTCACCGAGTCGATCGGCGCGCCCGGCCTCAACGGCGTGCTGTACGGAACCTTCGCCGCGGGCAACATGCTCTCCGGCGTCGTCTGCGGCGCCATCGCCTGGAAGGCCGCACCGCAGCACCGCCTCCTCGTCGGCTACACCGCCCTGGCGCTGGCCGCGTCCGCACTGTGGACCGCGCACTCGGTGCCGCTCCTCGCGGCGCTCGGCCTCCTGGTCGGCATGTGCATCGCGCCCGCCCTGATCACCGGCTACACCCTGGTGGAGAGCCTGGTCCCGGCCGGCGCCCGCACCGAGGCGTTCACCTGGCTCACGGGCGCGGTCGCGCTCGGCCAGGCGGCGGCGGTCACCGCCGCCGGGCAGATGGAGGACCGGCTGTGGGGCGGCGCCGGCTTCCTGGTGCCGATGACCGGCACGGTGCTGGCCCTTCTCACCCTGGTGGCCCTCAGGTCGCGGCTCGCGGCCCGGTCGCACGGCCGCACGGTCGCACGTGGCGTCGGTCACCGCGCCCACGTCACAGTGGACTGATCCTCGGGAATACGTCACTATGGACCGTCGTTAGCACTCATCGAGTGAGAGTGCCAGGAGGAAGACAGTGCCCACCTATCAGTACCAGTGCACCGAGTGCGGCGAGGGCCTCGAGGCGGTGCAGAAGTTCACCGACGACGCGCTCACCGAGTGCCCCGGTTGCGGTGGCCGCCTGAAGAAGGTGTTCTCCGCGGTCGGCATTGTCTTCAAGGGATCCGGCTTCTACCGCAACGACAGCCGCGGCTCCTCGTCGAGCAGCAGCGCGGCGTCGTCGTCGAAGTCGTCGAACTCTTCTTCCTCTTCTTCCTCGTCTTCCTCGTCGGGGTCGTCCTCCGGCTCGTCCTCGTCGTCCTCGACGTCCACGAGCTCGGCCGGCAGCTCCGCCGCCTGAGGTCTTCCTTCCGGGACCCCGCCGTCTTGGGACGGTGGGGTCCTCGGCGTATGCGCGGGCGCTAGTGTGCTGGTCATGGCGAACGCAGAGATCGGTGTCATCGGCGGTTCCGGCTTCTACTCGTTCCTCGACGACGTGACCGAGGTCCGGGTGGACACGCCGTACGGGGCACCCAGTGACTCCCTCTTCCTCGGTGAGGTCGCCGGCCGGCGGGTCGCCTTCCTGCCCCGGCACGGCCGGGGCCACCACCTCCCGCCGCACCGCATCAACTACCGGGCCAACCTGTGGGCGCTGCGCTCCGTGGGCGTGCGCCAGGTGCTCGGGCCCTGCGCGGTGGGCGGGCTGCGCCCCGAGTACGGGCCGGGCACGCTGCTCGTGCCCGACCAGTTCGTCGACCGTACGAAGTCCCGGGCGCAGACCTACTTCGACGGGCTGCCTCGGCCCGACGGCACGATGCCGAACGTCGTGCACGTCTCGCTGGCCGACCCGTACTGCCCGGTGGGCCGGACGGCCGCGCTGAAGGCGGCACGCGGACGGGGCTGGGAGGCGGTGGACGGCGGCACCCTCGTCGTGGTGGAGGGGCCCCGCTTCTCGACCCGGGCCGAGTCGTTGTGGCACCAGGCGCAGGGCTGGTCGGTGGTGGGCATGACCGGCCACCCCGAGGCGGCGCTAGCCCGCGAACTGGAGCTCTGCTACACCTCTCTGACGCTGGTCACCGACCTGGACGCGGGCGCGGAGAGCGGCGAGGGCGTCTCGCACGAGGAGGTGCTGCGGGTGTTCGCGGCCAACGTGGAGCGGCTGCGGGGCGTTCTGTTCGACGCGGTGGCCGCGCTGCCCACGACCGAGGAGCGGGACTGCCTGTGCGCCGCGGCGCTCGGCGGGATGGACCCGGGGTTCGCGCTGCCGTAGTGGGGCGGAATTGCTCCTTCGGGTGAGGGAGTTGTCCACAACCGGCGAGTAGCACACGGGCTCCGGCGGGCGGCGGCGTGATGCCTCATCGTGGGGGTCGCAAGCCGAAATCCCCGTCGCTGGTGGTGGTCCGCATGTCCCAGCCGTCCTCGTCCTCCGCGTCCGTGTCCTTTCCGTCTCCCTACTCGCCGGTGCCCTCCTCGCCGGTGCCGCCCTCGCCCCTGCCCTCCCCGTCCTCCCCTCTCTTGGCGCCCTCTGCTCCCCCGGCGTCCCTCACGCGGTCCTCTCCGTACGCGCCCGGCACGGACGCCCCGGCCACATGTGAGGTGCCGCACTTCGCGCCGGTGCGCGTGCGCGGCGGGCGGTACGGGCTGCGCCGGCTCGTACGGCACCGGGGCCGCGCGGTGGCGGCCGGGCTCGCCGTCACCGCGGCGGCGCTCGTGGCAGCGGGCCCGCGGGATGCTCCAGACCCCCCTCGCGGCGGGCAGCCGGCGCCGGCCGACGGAGCCGGCCGGGCCGCCGGGCACCGCGGCGCGGACGAGGTGCGCACGGTGATCGCACCCGTGCGCATCGCGGACGCGGCCACGGTCCGGCTGCTGCGCCCCGGCGACCGGGTCGACGTGATCGCCGCGGAGGATCCGGCGACGGGCGGGCAGGCCCGAGTGGTCGCACACGGAGCCCGCGTGGCCAAGGTCCCGGAGCCCGTGGACGACGTGGCCGGGGGCGGAGCGCTGGTCGCGCTGTCGGTACCGCGCTCCACCGCGGCGGGGCTGGCCGGGGCGAGCGCGACGGCCAGGCTGGCGGTGACCCTGTGGTGAGCCGTAGGTTGCGGAGCTGTTTGTTCCGCACGTTGCAGTTGCATGTCCGAGGAGGGGCCGCAGGTGAGCGACAAGAAGGACCCGAGTGTCTGGCAGGGCTTCAAAGCCTTTCTGATGCGCGGGAACGTCGTCGATCTGGCAGTAGCCGTGGTCGTCGGCGCCGCCTTCACCAACATCGTCAACGCGGTGGTGAAGGGTGTGATCAGTCCGGTCGTCGGAGCGATCGGCACCAAGAACCTCGACCATTACGACTCGTGCCTGAGCGCCACCTGCGAGGGCGATCAGGGCATCCAGATAATGTGGGGTTCGGTCCTCGGCGCCGCCCTCCAGTTCCTGATCACCGCGGCGGTGGTCTACTTCCTGATGGTCCTGCCCATGGCGAAGTTCCTGGCCCGCCAGGAGGCGCGGAAGAAGGCCAGGGAGGGCGCGCAGGAGGTCGTGGAGGTGACCGAGCTGGAGGTGCTCAAGGAGATCCGCGACGAGCTGGTCGCCCGGCGCGGCTCCGAGTACGGCGAGCGGTAGCGTCCGCGCTCCGGCGGGCCCACCCGCCTCAGAGGTGGTGGGGAGGCTTCTCGTCCAGGAAGCGCTTGAGATCGGCGGCGGCGTCGCTGTCCGTGCGCTCGCCCCACCCGCGGTCGGTGTCGTCCGTGGACTGCTGGTTCAGCGGGTCGTCGAAGATCAGCGCGGCCTTCGGGTCACGCGGCTCGGGGGCGGTACTCATGCCTCAAGGGTACGGTCCGCGTCGGGTCGGGCGGCCTGACGTTTCCTGCCGTACCTCCGAAGAGGTCCATGACTCCGAAGAGGCCCGTGACCCCGCTGCGCCCGGGAGACTGGCTCCCATGACAGTGGACGCTCTGACGGACGTCGAAGGCGTGCGGGTGGGACATGCGACGCGCACGGGCGGCGGTTGGCTCACCGGCACGACGGTCGTGCTCGCGCCGGAAGGCGGCGCCGTCGCCGCCGTGGAGGTGCGCGGCGGCGGCCCCGGAACCAAGGAGACCGACGCCCTCGATCCGCGCAATCTGGTGCGGACGGTGGAGGCGGTGGTCCTGACCGGCGGCAGTGCCTACGGGCTGGACGCCGCCTCGGGGGTGATGGCCTGGCTGGAGGAGCAGGGGCGCGGAGTCCGGGTCGGGCCGGACCCTTCGCACGTCGTACCGGTCGTACCCGCCGCCTGCGTGTTCGACCTGGGCCGCGGTGGTGACTTCCGGGCCCGGCCGGACGCGGCCACCGGGCGCGCCGCGGTCGAGGCCGCGGCGGCGAGCGAGGTGGGCGGACGCGTGCCCGAGGGGTGCGTGGGCGCCGGGACCGGAGCGGCCGTGGGACCGCTCAAGGGAGGGGTCGGCACGGCGAGCACGGTGCTCGACTCCGGCGTCACGGTCGCCGCGCTGGCGGTGGCCAACGCGGTGGGGTCGGCGGTCGATCCGGAAACGGGGGTGCTGTACGGGGAGTTGTTCCAGGGGCCGGTGGAGTATCCCCACGCGGGGGTGCACGAGGTGGCGCGGCGGCGCCTCGCCGAGGCCGCCGCTAGGAACGCGCCGCCCCCGCTGAACACCACCCTGGCGGTGGTCGCCACCGACGCGGACCTGACCAAGGCGCAGGCGCAGAAGCTGGCCGGCACGGCGCACGACGGCATCGCGCGCGCCGTACGTCCGGTGCATCTGCTCAACGACGGCGACACGGTGTTCGCGCTGGCCACTGGGGCGCGTCCGCTCGACCCCGGTTCCCCGCTCGCCCTGAACGAGATCCTCGCGGCGGGCGCGGACCAGGTGACCCGCGCGATCGTCCGCGCGGTACGGGCCGCCGAGGCGGTGACCGGACCGGGTGGAGAGTGGCCGGCCTACGAGGAGCTGTACGGCGCCCGTTGACCTTTCGCAGCGCCCTCTGCTCGGTGCCTGCTTCACAACGCGCTCTTGACCAGCGGATTTTGACGGAACAACGGCTGACGCGGGAACTTCTCGCGCGGGCCGGCCGTTTTCCTCGCGGACGTTTTCTCGGTTCGCGGACATGATGCTCGACCGAGGGGCTACGGTATGCACCCACAAGGTGACATGCAGCAACGCCGGGAGAAACCTTGAGCGTTCCGTACGAGACGACTGCGTACGAGCCACGCGAGTCGCCCGAGTCTCCGGAGGAGCACCTCGCGCGGCTCCTCGGCAGCGCCCTGAACTCCTTCGAGTTACCCGACCAGACGATACAGCGGCTCGACTGCGCCCTGGCCTATGACGGTTCACTGCACTCCGCGCACCACAGCGCCGGACTGCACCGGGAGACCTACCGGCACACCTGGCTGCTCGCCGACGGCTCGGCGCTCACCCTCTGGGAGCTGGTGCACAACACCGCGCCCGGCAGCGAGGTGCAGCACGAGGTGTACGACGACGAGGAGGAGCTGAACACCGCCACCGCCCGGCTGCCGCTCCCGCCGGACGCGCCGGAGTTCGAGCTGCCGATACTGGTCCAGCTCCCGCCGCCGCCCCAGACACGGCACGCGTACGCGTCCGGCGACTCCGCCGACCACGCACGCCGTCTGCTGCGGCGCGCGGAGAACGCCGACCGGCCGGGCGCGGACGTCGCGTCCCTGCTGGCGACGGCGTCCGGTCACCGGATCACGCAGGCCTTCGGCCGCCCCTGCCGCGCGGGCCGCGCCGGGCTGTGCTTCTCGCTCTACGAGCACGCGTTCCTGCTGGACGACGGCGTGGAGGTCTCGCTCTGGGAGGTCGAGCACACGGCGACCGCCGACGGTCGCCACATGTGCGAGGTGTACGTGACGGAGGACGCGGCCCGCAGCGCGATGGAACAGCGCGCGGCGCAGATGTCCTAGACCCTGTCGGCCGGTATGGGCCTCAGCGGCCGTTGCCGAGTCGACGCACCAGGCCCGCGAAGGCGTCCTTCTCCTCCGAGGTCAGTTCGACGAACTCCCTGCCGGGTCCGGCCCCGCGCTGGAGCGGAAGGCCCGGCAGCCTCGGGGTGGACTGCTGTCGAGCGGTCTCGAGGCGGATGCCGCGTCGGATGCGGGCGAGGCCGATCAGGCAGGCGACGGACAGTGCGGCGGGGACGGCCACACCGATCCACATCAGGGTCGAGACATGCTGAGGCATGTGCCCCAGTAGACACCACGGTCCGGGACTTTGGCCCCGGACCGTGACGTATCTCGCAGGTGCCGTGAACAACTCACAGCACACCAAAGGGACAAGGAGACGAGGAGCGGATCAGGCCGCCACCGGCTGCTTCCGGTCGGCGGGTTCGGGCGGCGCGCCCTCGCCCGCCTCGGCGGCAGCCGCGCCCCGCACCGGCTTTCGCAGGGTCTTCACGGCGACCACCAGGGCGGTGGTCACGCACACGCCCGCCGCGATGGCGATCAGATAGAGGAACGGGTTGCCGATCAGCGGGACCACGAAGATGCCGCCGTGCGGGGCACGGAGCGTGGCACCGAAGAGCATCGACAGGGCGCCGGTGAGCGCGCCGCCGATCATCGACGACGGAATGACGCGCAGCGGGTCGGCCGCCGCGAACGGAATGGCGCCCTCGGAGATGAAGGAGGCGCCCAGGACCCAGGCGGCCTTGCCGTTCTCCCGCTCGGTGTGGGTGAACAGCTTGCCGCGCACGGTCGTGGCCAGGGCCATCGCCAGCGGCGGGACCATTCCGGCCGCCATCACCGCGGCCATGATCTTCATGGCGGAGTCGCTGGGATTGGACACCGCGATACCGGCGGTGGCGAAGGTGTAGGCGACCTTGTTGACCGGACCGCCGAGGTCGAAGCACATCATCAGGCCGAGCAGCGCGCCGAGCAGGACGGCGTTGGTGCCGGTCAGCCCGTTCAGCCAGTCGGTCATGCCCTTCTGCGCGGTGGCGATGGGTTTGCCGATGACCACGAACATCAGGAACCCGACGACCGCCGAGGAGATCAGCGGGATCACCACCACCGGCATGATGCCGCGCAGGGCAGCCGGGATGCGCACCTTCTGGATCGCCATCACCACACCACCGGCGACCAGACCGGCCGCCAGACCGCCGAGGAAGCCGGCGTTGATGGTGAGCGCGATCGAGCCGCCGACGAAGCCGGGGACGAGTCCGGGGCGGTCCGCCATGCCGTAGGCGATGTAGCCGGCCAGCACCGGGACGAGGAAGGCGAAGGCCACGCCACCGATCTGGAACAGCAGGGCGGCCCAGCTGTCGGCCTGGGTCCAGACGAAGTGGTCCATCACCGACGGCGCCTTGTTGATCTTGTAGCCGCCGATCGCGAACCCGAGGGCGATCAGCAGACCGCCCGCGGCGACGAAGGGAACCATGTAACTGACGCCGGACATGAGCCACTTGCGCAGCTTCGTACCATAGCGCTCGCCCGGTTCGCCGACCCGCTCGACCGGTGTGCCGCCCGGCACCGCCGCCGCGGTCGCCTCACCGCGCGCGGCCTTGGCGCGGACCTCGGTGATCAGCTCGCCGGGCCGGTTGATGCCCGCCTTCACACCGACGTCGACGACCGGCTTCCTGGCGAAGCGGTCCTTGTCGCGTACGGGGACGTCGTGGGCGAAGATCACGCCGTCGGCCGCCGCGATCACCGCCGGGTCGAGCCGGGTGAAGCCGGCCGAACCCTGTGTCTCGACGACGACCTCGACGCCCGCCTCGCGGCCGGCGTTCTCCAGCGACTCGGCCGCCATGTAGGTGTGCGCGATACCGGTGGGGCAGGAGGTGACGGCGACGATCCGGAACGGACGCTCGCCGGAAGCATGGGGAGCACCGGAAACGCCGGAAGCGCCCGCGGTGCCGCCCGGCTCCGGAGCGGACTCGGACTTCTTCGCGCCGGACCCGTCCGTAGCGCTCGCGTCCGGCGCCGGAGCCGTGCTGCCCGCCACGGCGCCGGAGGAGGCCGCCCCCGGCGTCGCGGCGGTGTCTTCGGGGGCGCCCGCCGCCTGCCCGGAGGCGTCTTCGGCGGTCGCGGCGGAACCCTCGGTGTCCGTGGCGGAGCCCTTGTCCCCTGCCGTGGCCTCGTTCGAAGCCTCCTCCCCGCGGATGAGCGCGGCAGCGGCCGCCGCGTCGTCCACCGACCGCAGCGCGGAGGTGAACTCGCCGTTCATCAGCTGCCGGGCCAGCGAGGAGAGGATCTTCAGGTGGGCGTCGTCGGCGCCGGCCGGGGCCGCGATCAGGAAGATCAGGTCCGCGGGCCCGTCCGCCGCGCCGAAGTCGACGCCGGCGGCGCTGCGGCCGAAGGCGAGCGTCGGCTCGACCACGTGCTCGCTGCGGCAGTGCGGGATGCCGATGCCGCCGTCGAGGCCGGTGGGCATCTGCGCCTCGCGGGCGGCCACGTCGGCGAGGAAGCCCTCCAGGTCGGTCACCCGGCCCAGGGCCACCATCCGCTCGGCGAGGGAGCGCGCCGCCGCTTCCTTGGTGTCGGCGGACAGGTCGAGGTCGACCAGGTCCGCGGTGATCATGTCGCTCATCGCGGGCTCCTCAGCGCGCGTATCGCCCGGTCAGTGGGATGGGCGGGGGTGGGGACGGGGGCAGTGCGGGGAGAGTCGTAAGGGGTGCGGGCCGGCGGAGGCGTCGTACGGCACCGGGTGCGGGACGGACGGGGGGTCATGTCACCGGCTCCGTCAGCGCGCGGTCCACCGGCACGTCCGCCGTGACCGTCACCGCCGCCGGGTCCAGGTCGGCGGGTGTCGGCATCAGGCTGCCCGGCAGCTGGACGGCGGCCGCGCCGTGCGCGACGGCGAGGGCGAGGGCCTCCGGGCCGGTGCCGCCGGCGATCAGGAAACCGGCGAGGGAGGAGTCGCCGGCACCGACGTTGCTGCGGACGGCGTCCACGCGTGCGCTGCCGAACCAGGCGCCCGCGCCGTCCACGAGCAACTGACCGTCGGCGCCCAGACTCGCGAGTACGGTGCGCGCGCCGAGTCCGCGCAGTTCCTCGGCCGCCTTCACCGCGTCGCCGACCGTCGCCAGGGAGCGCCCGACGGCCTCGGCGAGCTCCGCGGCGTTGGGCTTGACCAGGTCCGGTCGCTCGCGTAGCGCCTCCAGCAGCGCGGGTCCGGAGGTGTCCAGCGCGATGCGTACACCGGCCTCGTGCGCCCGCGCGACCAGGTCGGCGTACCAGGACGGCGCGAGTCCTCGCGGCAGGCTGCCGCAGCACGCGATCCAGTCGGCCCCGCGCGACTGCCGCCGCACGGTCTCCAGCAGCAACTCCTGCTCTTCGGAGGAGAGTTCAGGACCCGGCGCGTTGATCTTCGTCAGGACACCGTCGGCCTCCGCCAGCGCGATGTTCGAGCGGGTGGCCCCGGCGACCGGCACCGGTGCGACGTCGATGCCCTGCGCGTCGAGCAGGTCCGCGACGAGCGCGCCCGGCGCGCCGCCCAGGGGCAGCACGGCGACCGTGCGCCGGCCGGCGGCCGCCACGGCGCGCGAGACGTTCACGCCCTTGCCGCCCGGGTCCATGCGCTCGCCGGTGGCCCGGACGACCTGGCCGCGCTCGAGCGAGGGGACCTCGTAGGTGCGGTCCAGAGAAGGGTTGGGGGTGACGGTGACGATCATGCGCGCACTGCTTCCGTGCCGCCGCGTTCGATGGCGGCCGCGTCCTCGGGACTCAATCCGCTGTCGGTGATCAGCAGGTCCACGTCGTTCAGACCGCCGAAGCGGGCGAAGTGCTCCTGGCCGTGCTTGGTCGAGTCGGCGAGCAGCACCACACGGCGGGCGGCGGCGATCGCCGCCCGCTTCACCGCGGCCTCGGCGAGGTCGGGGGTGGTCAGACCGTGTTCGGCGGAGAAGCCGTTGGCGGCGACGAACAGCACGTCGGCGCGGATCTCGCCGTAGGCCCGCAGCGCCCAGGCGTCCACGGCGGCGCGCGTGCGGTTGCGCACCCGCCCGCCCACGAGGTGGAGCTGAAGACCGGGGTGGTCCGCGAGGCGGGCCGCGATCGGCAGGGAGTGCGTGACGACGGTGAGCGAGGCCTCCAGGGGCAGGGCGGCGGCCACGCGGGCCACCGTCGTACCGGCGTCGAGGATCAGCGTGCCCTCGGCCGGCAGTTCGGCCAGGGCCGCCTTGGCGATGCGGTCCTTCTCGTCGGCCGCGGTGGACTCGCGCTCGGTGAGGTCCGGCTCGAAGTCGAGACGGCCGGCCGGGATGGCGCCGCCGTGCACCCTGCGCAGCAGGCCCGCGCGGTCGAGGGCCTTCAGGTCGCGGCGGATCGTCTCCGCCGTCACCTGGAACTCCTCGGCGAGCGACACGACGTCCACGCGGCCGCCGTCCCGGGCGAGCCGGAGGATCTCCTGCTGCCGCTCCGGTGCGTACATGTCCGTTCGCCTCCGATTGATGCCCGACCTTGTGGTTTCTCCTCGCAGGCTACGCCGGGGCGTCCAGGAAGTAAACAGGTTCGGGCATGGAATCGGGCATGAACGGACTTCCGGTTGTGTCCGGGACACCCATGGGCCCGGCATCGCTCTTCCGCCGATGGGCCCCGCACCGCTCGTACACCGAGGGGCCGGACCCGCTCGTACGCCGATGGGGCCCGGCACCGCCCAGGATGCCGGGCCCATCGGCCATCGCTCGCGCAGGTCAGCCCACCAGCTCGCCCGCCCGCTCCGCCACCACGGCCCGCTCCCCGGGCTCCCCGGCCCCCTCCGCCTGCCGGCCCGGCCGCTCGGGCAGGGCCGACATCAGGACGAAGATGACCCCCAGCACCGCGGCCACCCACACCAGCGCGTGCTGGAAGGCGTTGACGAAGGCGGGGCCCACCTCGGCCGGGGTCAACCGGTCGCCGATGACCCCGAAGAACACCACCGACACCAGACCGAGCCCCAGCGCGTTGCCCATCTGCTGCACGGTGTTGATCAGTCCGGACGCCGAACCCGCGTGCTCACGCGGCACCTCCGAGAGCACCGCGTCGGTCAGCGGCGCCACGATCAGGCCCATGCCCACGCCCATCACGACCAGCGGGAGCGCCATCTGCCAGGGGGCGATGTGCAGGCCATACCACTCCGACTCCCAGATGTAGAGCAGGACACCGGCCGCCATCACCAGCGCGCCCGCCTGGAGCACCTTGCGGCCGAAGCGCGGGACCAGTTTCTGCACCGACATCCCGGCCGCGGTGGACACGGCGATCGAGAACGGTACGCCCGTCAGGCCCGCCCGCAGCGGGCTCCAGCCCAGGCCGACCTGCATGTACAGCGTCCAGACCAGGAAGAACACGCCCATCGCGACACCGAAGACGGTCTGCACCGCGATGCCCGCGGCGAAGCTCTTCACCCGGAACAGCGACAGCTCGATGAGCGGCGAGCCGTCCCGCGCCGCCTTGCTCCGCTCGTACGCCACCAGCGCCGCGAAGACCACCAGCGCGCCCGCCATCGAGACGTACCCCCACAGCGGCCAGCCCAGCTCGCGGCCCCGGGTCAGCGGGTAGAGCAGCATCAGCAGACCCAGGGTGACCAGGGTTACCCCCACGAGGTCCAGCTTCAGTGCCCGAGGCGCCCTGGACTCGCTGATGAAACGGTTGCCGAGGACAAGGGCCAGGACGCCGACTGGCAGGTTGATGAGGAAGATCGGCCGCCATTCCAGCCCGAACAGGTTCCACTCGGTGAGCAGCGCGCCGAGCAGCGGCCCGGAGACCGCGCCCAGGCCGACGATCGCGCCGAACAGGCCGAAGACCTTGCCGCGTTCGTGCGCCGGGAAGGTGGCGTGCACGATCGACAGCACCTGCGGGACCATCATCGCCGCCATGGCGCCCTGCAGGAGGCGGGCGGCGACCAGCATCTCCGGGTTCGCGGCGAAGCCGCACAGCGCGGACGCGACGGTGAAGCCGCCGATGCCGAGAAGGAACAGCCGCTTGCGGCCGTGGATGTCGCCGAGCCGGCCGCCGGTGATCAGGCCGGCCGCGAAGGCGAGGGCGTAACCGGCGGTGATCCACTGGATCTGGCTGAAGGACGCGCCGGCGTCCCGCTGGATGGACGGAATCGCGATGTTGACGATCGTGACGTCGACGAGGTCCATGAAGGCCGCGGTCATCACGATCGCCAGCGCGAACCAGCGACGGCGGTCGGCGGTCCGGGCCGGGCTGTCGGCAAGGGTTTCGGTGGAGGACATGACGCCAAGCTAGGCAGGCATTAGGCCAGATCGTGTCCTACTTCTGCGGCATTCTCAGATCATGACGACGGACACTCCGGCCCGGCTCCTCCAGCTCCTCTCCCTCCTCCAGACGCCCCGAGAGTGGCCCGGCGGTGAACTCGCCGAACGGCTCAGGGTGTCCCGGCGCACGGTCCGGCGGGACATCGACCGGCTGCGTGAGCTGGGCTATCCGGTGCAGGCGACCAAGGGGGCCGACGGCGGCTACCGGCTGGTCGCGGGAAAGGCCATGCCGCCCCTCGTGCTCGACGACGAGGAGGCGGTGGCGATCGCGGTCGGGCTGCGCGCTGGGGCCGGGCACGCGATCGAGGGCGTGGACGAGGCTTCGGTACGGGCGCTGGCGAAGCTGGAACAGGTGCTGCCGGCCCGGCTGCGGCACCGCGTCTCCACGCTTCAGTCCGCGACGACTCCGCTGACCAGCGGAGACGGGGCGAGCGTCGCGACGGAGACGCTCACCGTCATGGCCTCCGCGGTGGCCGGGTACGAGCGGCTGCGGTTCGCCTACCGGGCCGGCGACGGGGCCGCGTCGCGGCGGCTGACCGAGCCGTACCGGCTCGTGTCGACCGGTCGGCGCTGGTACCTCGTGGCGTACGACCTGGACCGCGCGGACTGGCGGACGTTCCGCGTCGACCGGGTGAGCGAGCCCTTGGCCACCGGTGCGCGGTTCGCTCCGCGGGAGCTGCCGACCGGAAGCGCGGCCGAGTACCTCCGGCAGTCGATGTACCACCGGCAGGAGACCTACACGTTCACGGTGACCTTCGCCGGCCCGGCGGAGGTGGTCGCGGCGCGGCTGCCCGCGTGGCTCGGCGCACCGGAGCCGCTCGGCACGGGTGGCTGCCGGCTGCGGGCCACGGCCGGCGACAGGGTCGAGTGGCTCGCGGTGCGGCTGGCGATGGTGGGTTGCGAGTTCACGGTGCTGGAGCCCGATGAACTCGTGCAGTGTGTACGGAAGTTGGGGGCTCGGCTGACGCGGGCCGGCGGGGGCGGTGGGGAGCAGGGGGAGGGCGGGCCGGCCGTCCCGTCCGGCCTCCCGGGGGAGGTTTCGTAGGGCCGTAGGCCGCCAGGGTTGCACAGAGGCAGGGCGGCCTCCGGCGCGGGTGGCGCGCCTCTCGCCAACTCGAGACCCCGGGGACCGAAGCAGGAGCCGGGCTCCGGCGCCCCGGGGGGAGAGGCGCCGAAACCCGGCTCGGGGAGAGTCCCGGCGCCGGGGGGAGTGCGTCGGGACTTGGCTCTGGACATCAGTGCGTTCCGCCGAAGGCGGCCGGAGCAGGTCCGGGCCGGAACCCGTCCGGGGACCGAACTCCTGGGCTCTGAAGGGTTGTTCCCATGCCCCCGCCCCTTGAAGCGGCGGTACACGGCCATGTTTGCGCGGCCTTTCGCCACCGGGCGCACGCGGTCGCCCGGTGCACCGACAGCCTCACGCGCCCGGTCTCACCACGCCCCGGCCGGCCGTCCACCGGGGACGAACGTCCGCCGGGACGGCCCTGCGGGCGCGCCCCCGGACGATTCCCTGGTCGATCCCTGGCCGGATCGCTTTCGGAACGGCCTCACGCCGCCGCGTCGAACCCGGTGTCGCGGGCCAGCTTCTTCAGCTCCAGCAGCGCGTGCTTCTCGATCTGGCGGATGCGTTCACGCGTCAGCCCGTGCTCCTTGCCGACCTCGGTGAGCGTACGCTCGCGACCGTCCTCTATGCCGTACCGCATCTTGATGATGGAGGCCGTGCGCTGGTCGAGGCGGCCGATGAGGTCGTCGAGTCCCTCGCTGCGCAGAAGCGTCATGACCGACTGCTCGGGCGACACCGCGGAAGTGTCCTCCAGCAGGTCCCCGAACTGGGTCTCGCCCTCGTCGTCCACCGACATGTTCAGCGAGACCGGGTCACGGGCCCAGTCGAGGACGTCCGAGACGCGCTCGGGCGTCGAGCCGAGCTCCTCGGCGATCTCCACGGGCTCCGGGTCGCGGCCGTGCTCCCGGTTGAACTCGCGCTGGACGCGGCGGATACGGCCGAGCTCCTCCACGAGGTGGACGGGCAGCCGAATGGTGCGCGACTGGTCGGCTATCGAGCGCGTGATCGCCTGGCGGATCCACCAGGTGGCGTACGTCGAGAACTTGAAGCCCTTGCGGTAGTCGAACTTCTCCACCGCGCGCACCAGGCCCGCGTTGCCCTCCTGGATCAGGTCCAGCAGGGGCAGGCCGCTGCGCGGGTACCGCCGGGCGACCGCCACGACCAGGCGCAGGTTGGAACGGATGAAGACGTCCTTGGCCCGCTCCCCCTGGGCGACCAGGGCCCGAAGCTCCTCGTCGGTGGTGTCCGTCTTCGTCTGCTCGTGCCCGTCGAGGATCTGCTGCGCGAACACACCCGCCTCGATGATCTGGGACAGCTCGACCTCCTTGGCGGCGTCGAGCAGCGGTGTACGCGCGATCTCGTCAAGATACATGCCGACCAGGTCGCGATCGGCGATCTCGCCGCCATGGGCGCGAACACTGCTTGCCGCGTCGGCCGTCTCGCCGGTGGCGGACTGACGACGGGCGACGGCACGGGTTGCCATGCGTGCTCCCTTGCGATGGTGGGTCAGCGGGTGGTCCTTCAGATGCTCGGCACCTGCTTCGGAACTCTCCTCGGGTGCCCGGCATCCGATGGAAACAACGACTGGAATCCGGACAGAATTCCCAACCCGCCCCCCAATTTTCTGATCATGCAGTACCCTGTCTCGTCGCAGCCGCCGAACGTCGCCGCCGACGGTTACGGAACCGCAGGTCAGGGTGGCACCGAGGGCTTCCCGGGTCCCTCAAGGACCCCGCCGGTCGCCCCGGATGCGAGACCCCGCTCACACCGATGGCGCCACTTCCGGAAGAGCGTCCCCTTCGACCGCCTTCCACCCTGATTGACGAATCGCACCGGCGGAAGGTTGCCGCGAACCCGGACTCTCGGGAAAATCCAAGACTCTCCACACCCTCGTCTTACGCAGCGGGGGCGCACATGTCTCAGCCGAACTGCACCGAGCGCTTGGCCAGGCCCATCCAGAAGCCGTCGATCACCGAGTTCTGCGTACCCAGCTCGCCGCCGGCCTCCGCCGCGCCCATGGTCACGAACAGCGGGGCGAAGTGCTCGGTGCGCGGGTGGGCGTACCGGCCGGCCGGGGCCTTGTCGAGGAAGTCCAGCAGGGCGTCCCAGTCACGGGCCTCCAGGGCACGCCTGCCCCAGTCGTCGAACTCCGCCGACCAGCTCGGGACCCCGCTCCCGGTGTGCCGCAGGGCGGCCAGGTTGTGGGTGAAGAAGCCGGAGCCGACGATCAGTACACCCTCGTCGCGCAGCGGCGCCAGCCTGCGGCCGATGTCCATGAGCCTGACCGGGTCGAGGGTCGGCATGGAGACCTGGAGCACGGGTATGTCGGCCGCGGGGAACATCTCGACGAGCGGGACGTAGGCGCCGTGGTCGAGGCCGCGGTCCGGGACGTCCTGCAAGGGCATTCCGGGGGCGCGCAGCAACTTCCGCACGCTCTCGGCGAGTTCGGGGGCGCCGGGGGCGTCGTACCGCACCCGGTAGTAGTGCTCGGGGAAGCCCCAGAAGTCGTGGACCAGGGGGACCGTCTCGATGGCGCCGAGGGCCAGCGGGGCCTCCTCCCAGTGGGCCGAGACCACGAGGATCGCCTTGGGGCGGGGCAGCTCGGCGGACCAGGCGGCGAGCTGACCGGGCCAGACCGGGTCGTCCGCGAGCGGCGGGGCACCGTGGCTGAGGTAGAGGGCGGGCATGCGTTCCCGAGCGGCGGCGGACATGGTGGCGACTCCCTGCGACGTAGAGGTCCGTGACCCCTGGGCAGAATGCTTGAAACCTAAAGCTCCACAGCCCACATTACATCCAGTTTGTTTAACATTCAAGAAGCAGCTCGTACAGTGGACGTATGAACACGGCACCCGCTTCCGCCCCCGAGCCCGCCCCCGCAGAGGCCGATGCCCACCGCTGGCTCACCGCCGAGGAGCAGCGCGTCTGGCGTTCCTACCTGCACGCCACCACCCTGCTCGAGGACCACCTCGACCGCCAGCTCCAGCGCGACGCCGGCATGCCGCACATCTACTACGGCCTCCTCGTCAAGCTCGCCGAGGCTCCGCAGCACCGGCTGCGGATGACCGAGCTGGCCATGGACGCCAAGATCACCCGCTCCCGCCTCTCCCACGCCATCGCCCGCCTGGAGAAGAACGGCTGGGTGCGCCGCGAGGACTGCCCCTCCGACAAGCGCGGCCAGTTCGCGGTCCTGACCGACCAGGGCCTTCAGGTGCTGCGCCGCACCGCGCCGGGCCATGTGACCGCCGTACGCCAGGCGCTCTTCGACCGGCTCAGCCCGGCACAGCAGAAGTCCCTCGGCGAGATCATGCAGATCGTCGCCGAGGGACTCCAGCCGGACGAAGCGGGTGCGGACCTGCCCTGGCTCCGCTGAGGCCGGCTGAGGTGCGTACCGCCCGGTGGGCGCCTCAGCGGGTGCCTCGGGGCGGGCACCTCGGGGCCGGCGCCTCGGTGGGCGCCTCAGCGGTGCCTCTGCAGCGCCTCAGTGGGCGATGACCGGCACCGCCGCCTCGTCCTCGGCGCCCGCGCCGGAACCGGACCCGGTCACCTTGGTACCGCCCGGACGCCCCGCGTCGACGAGGGTCAGGGCTATCACGGCGGCAACGACCAGGATGCCGACGGCGAACCAGACGGCGCTGGTGTAGCCGTGCACCATGCCCTGCAGCTGGACCAGCTGCTGCTGGGGCCTGGTGGCGGCACCCGCGATGTGGTCCTGGATGTACGAGGTCGTGGCCGAGGCCGCGATCGTGTTCAGCAGGGCCGTGCCGATGGCGCCGCCCACCTGCTGCGAGGTGTTGACCATCGCGGAGGCGACGCCCGCGTCCCGCGGCTGGACACCCTGCGTGGCCAGGGACATGGCCGGCATGAACGCCGTACCCATGCCGAGGCCCAGCAGCAGCATCGCGGGCAGCAGCAGGGCGGCGTAGGAGGAGCCGGTCTCCAGCTGGGTCAGCAGCAGCATGCCCGAGGCGGCGACCAGGAAGCCGGGGCCCATCAGCAGTCGCGGTGCGACCCGGGTCATCAGGCGGGTGCCGATCTGGGTGGAGCCGGTGATCATGCCCGCGACCATCGGGAGGAAGGCGAAGCCGGTCCGCACCGGCGTGTACCCCCGCACGACCTGGAGGTAGTACGTCAGGAAGAGGAACAGGCCGAACATCCCGATGACCGCCAGGCCCAGCGACAGGTAGATCCCGCCGCGGTTGCGGTCGGTGACCACGCGCAGCGGCAGCAGCGGGGCCTTCACCCGTGACTCGACCAGTGCGAAGGCCAGCAGCAGAACGGCGGACGCGACGAACATCGAGACGGTCAGGGTGTCGCTCCAGCCCTCGGACTCGGCCCGGGTGAAGCCGTACACCAGGGCGACCAGGCCGAGGGTGGACAGCACCACGCCCGGGACGTCGAGCGGGGAGCGGTTGCGGCCGCCGGACGGCTCACGGACGACGAAGTAGGCGCCGGCCGCGGCGACGACGGCGAACGGGATGTTCACGAAGAACGTCCAGCGCCAGTCCAGGTACTCGGTGAGGAATCCGCCCAGGATCAGGCCGACGGCACCACCGCCACCGGCGATCGCGCCGTAGATGCCGAACGCCTTGGCGCGCTCCTTGGCGTCGGTGAACGTCACCGCGAGCAGGGAGAGCGCGGCGGGCGCGAGCAGCGCGCCGAAGACGCCCTGCAACGCGCGGGCGCCGAACATCATCGCGCCGGTCGTGGCCGCGCCGCCGAGCGCGGAGGCCGCCGCGAAGCCGGTGAGACCGGTCACGAAGGCGCGCTTGCGGCCCCACAGGTCGGCGATCCGGCCGCCGAAGAGCAGCAGTCCGCCGAAGGCCAGGGCGTAGGCCGTGACGACCCACTGCCGGTTGCCGTCGGAGATGCCCAGGTCGTGCTGGGCGGAGGGCAGGGCGATGTTCACGATGGTCGCGTCCAGCACGACCATCAACTGGGCGAGCGCGATGAAGACGAGCGCCTTCCAGCGGCCCGGGTCGCCGGTCTCCGGGACGCCGGGAGCCTTTTCGGCTGTTTCAGACATGGGGGTACCCACTTCGGGACTTCGTGACGGAAAAAGACAGAGAGATGGAAGAGACCGGAAGAGACTGGAAAAGAAAGACGGAAAAGGCGGTGTCGGAAGGTCGCGGCCGACCCTCACGGCCGGCCCGGGGCTCGGTTTCGGATGATGAGTTCGGTTGGCGGGGCGACGGCCGGACTGCCGGCACCGGCGATGACCGGAGGACGGTCCCGGGCCGATCGCTCCCGGCCGGTCAGGCCCGGCGGAGGTCCTCCAGGGTCGCGGCCGCACCCGGCAGGGCAGATCGGGCCGGGGCCCGCAGGCCGTCCAGGAACAGTTGCAGATGACGGTGCACGAAGCGGTCGATGCTGCCGCAGCCGGTGCCGGCCGGCGGCCGGGAGAGCTGGGCCACGGCGATCGTCACATCGCCGACGCCCACGTCGGGGCGCAGTTGCCCGGCCTCCTTGGCGCGGTCCATGACCTCCTCGATGAGGTGCTCGATCCTCTCGCGGGCGGCTTCCAGGTCGGGGTGGTGCCGGTCGAAAGTGCTGGAGACCATCGGGCACAGCGCGCTGATCCGCTCGTCGGCGGCGGCGTGCACGAAGTGCTCCAGGGCGTCGAAGGCATCGCCCGTCTCGGCCAGCGCCCGCTCGGCCGCCCGCGCCGTACGGTCCATGACCGAGCAGACGACCTCGCGCACGAGGGCGTCACGGTCCGGGAAGTTGCGGTACAGCGTGGCGTTGCCGATGCCGGCCCGGCGGGCGATCTCGTCAAGCGGCACCTCGGGGCCGTGCTCGACGAACATCTCGCGGGCGGCGGTGACGATCCGCTCCCGGTTGCGCAGGGCGTCGGCGCGAGGCCTGGTTGCCTTGCGCCGCACGGGGTTCGCGGTCGTCGCGGCCTGCACGGCGTACTCCTCACGTCGGTCGGTCAGTCGGGCGGCCAGTCGGCCGATCGGTCGGCCGGTTGATCGGTCGGCCGGGCCGTCGGTCAGTCGGGCCGGTGATGAGTCGGGCGGGGCGATCCGGGGAGCGAGTCCCCGTTTCGCTCGGACACATGACCAAACGGGGAAGAGGTCCCCGGTTATTTCCCGACCGTCGCGAGCCTCTCCGTGATCTGGGTCACATCCACCTGGACGCACGCATTCGCACCACCGGGCGGCCCGTCCCACGACCGGACCGCTCCAGCGCGCGCCGAAAGCCCCAGCGACACAGGGTGATCGCAAGGGTGCAGCCGGAGACCGGTGGCTGCCTGGCGCGAAAGGTGAACGCATGCAGGCGCAGCCGCCCCGCCGCCGGACAGGCCCGATACCCAAGCGCCGTGCGGTCGCCATGGCCTCCGTCACGGCGCTGATCCTCGCGGTCGGCACTTCGGCCGGAACCGGGCACCTCACGGCGGGCGGCACGGTGCCCGGCTCCGGAACGACTGTGCCGGCCCAGTCCCCCGCCCTGACCCCCTGCATGATCAGCGGATCCCCCTCCGTACAGATGTCGGAGGGCGTCCCCACCACCGGCGGCTACGCCCGCTCCCTCGGTACCGTCCACGCCCTGACCGTGATGGTCGACTTCTCCGACGCGCCCGGCGAGGACAGCGCGCTCGACCGCTTCCACGAGTTCTTCCCGCAGACCCAGGAGTGGTTCCGCACCGCCTCCTACGGCCGCCTCGACTACCGCGCGGAGACCCCGATAACCGGGTGGCTGCGCATGCCGAAACCGTTCAAGGACTACGGCCTGGAGCGCGGTGCCCCGTTCGACCCCGGCTACCGCCAACTGATCAAGGACATAGTCGCGGCCGCCGACCCGACCGTGGACTTCCGGCACTACGACCTGATCAACGTACTCATGACCCCGAACGCGGGCCCCTCCGCCCTGGACACGGTCCTGTCGGTGACCTTCGCCGGCAACTCGGACGCACCCGTCGCCAACGGGGTCGCCATCGCCAACGTCTCCTTCATCTACTCCCGCCAGGACGACGGCTCCGGCTCCTACGAGAACACCGGCTTCCGCGTCCTGCCCCACGAGAACGGCCACGTCTTCGGCCTGCCCGACCTCTACACCCGGGAAGGCGGGGATGCGGTCGGCCACTGGGACATCATGAGCGAGGACTGGGGCGCCAACAACGACCTGCTCGGCTGGCACAAGTGGAAGCTGGGCTGGCTGGACGCCTCCCAGGTGAGCTGCGCGTCCAAGAAGGGCTCCGCCGAGTACACCCTCACCCCGCTGGGCCACACGGGCGGCCACAAACTGGTCCTCGTTCCCCTCGACGGACGGACCGGCTACGCCCTCGAACTGCGCACCCGCGCGGGCAACGACGAGGAGGTGTGCCGACCGGGCATCCTGGTCTACAAGGTCGACGCCGGAGTCGACACCGGGCAGGGCCCGATCACGGTGCACGACTCCCGCCCCCACTCCGGCGGCTGCACCCGCAGCCCCAACGTCGAGGCGGAACTCTCCGACGCGCCCTTCGCACCGGGCGAGTCCTTCAAGGACCCCAAGGCACACGTCCGCGTCGACGTTCTCTCGGCCGACCGCGCGGCGAACTACCGGGTACGGGTCACGAGGCAGTGACGCGCGGACTCTGCCGGAGCACCCGGGCGCCGCTGCAGGTGGGTGAGGCGGGCGAGGTGACGCGGGCGAGGTGACGCGGACTGACTCGCGAACGGACTACCGTAGGCCTGCTGCGACCGCCGCCGTACCGGAGAACCGAACCGATGCCCGCGAACACCACGACGGATCCGGAGGCCCACGAGGCTGCCGGCGCCGACGCCCGCACCGGGCACCCCACGGCAAGCGCGCACCCCGCCGTACCCGCCGAGGTGGTCACCCCCTTGATGCGGGGCGTCACCGTGCTGCGGCAGCTCACGCGGGCCGGGGGCGCGCTGAGCCCCAGCGCCCTGGAGCGCGCCACGGGCCTCGCCCGCTCGACGGTGGACCGCGTCACGGCGACGCTCGCCCGGATGGGATACGTCCGCCTCGACGGCCGCGACGTCGTCCTCGCCCCCCGCCTGATGGAACTGGGCAACGCCTACCTGGCCGCCCTGCGCCTGCCGGCCCTGCTCGGCGCGCGCGCCGACGCACTCGCCGACGCGCTGGACGAATCGGTGTCCCTGGCGGTCGGCGACCGTGACGGGATCCGCTTCATCCACCAGGCGACCCGCCGCCGTGCGATGTCCCTGAGCTTCCGCATCGGCGATCTGCTCCCGGCCGAACGCACCGCGCCCGGCGCGCTGTTCGCCACCGAGTGGACGGACGAGGACTGGCACCGCTGGCACGAGCGCCGCTCGGCCGACCCGGAGGACCTGAACTTCCCGGCGGTACCGTCACGTCCCCCGGGGCCGGACGGCTTCGAGGAGCGAACCGCTCAAGCCGCCCGGGAGGGCTGGTCGTTGGACGACCAGCTGATCGAACCGGGCCTCGTCGCGGTCTCCGTTCCGGTACGGGACCCCGCCGACGGCCGGATCGCGTGCGTGGCGAGCGTGGTGAGCCACACCAGCCGCCACTCGGCACGTGACCTGTGCACGACGCTGCTGCCCCGCCTGCGGGAGACGGTCGCGGCCATGGAACGGGACCTTCGTCAGGCCCCGCCCCCGGTGCCCGCCCCGCCCCCGGTGCCCGCCCCGCCGCAGTCCGGCCTGGCGACCTGGACGGCCGCCTCGAAACAGGAACTGGGCCGCCACTTCGTCGAATCCCTGGCCCGCGGACTGACGGTCCTGACCGCCTTCGACGAGGGCCGGACCGCCCTGACCCTGACGGAGGTGGCCAAGGCCACGGGGCTGGCCAGGGCGACGGCCCGCAGGGCGCTGATCACCTACGAGCACCTGGGGCTGGTGAGCCAGTCCCGGGACACCCGCACGTTCACGCTCACCCCCGGGGTCCTGTCCCTGGGCTTCCCGCCCCTCTCCCGCGCCTCCCTGTCCGGGATCGCCCAGCCGCACCTGGAGGACCTGGCGGCCCACGTGCACGAGACGACCTCACTCGCCGTGCTGACGCCGTCCGGCGAGGAGATCCAGTACACGGCCAGCGCCACCACGAGCCGCATCATGAGCGTCGACATCACGGTCGGCGCCCGCCTCCCGGCCCGCGCGACCTCCTTGGGCCGAGCCCTCCTGGCAGGCCACGGCTACGCCCTGGTCGACGAGGAACTGGAACAGGGCGTGCGCTCGATCGCCGTCCCCATCCGCGACCGCGCGGGCAGAGCGGTCGCCGCGACGAACATCGCCCTGCACGCGGCCCGCCACACCCGCGAGGAGTGCGTCGAGGACCTCCTCCCCGCCCTGATCCGAACCGCCCACCACATAGAGGAAGACCTCCACATGGCCTCCCGCTTCACCCGTGTCGCCCTGACCTGACTCCCCACCGCCCCGATCCGGTACGCTGACGCCTGTGGCCCACACGACCACGTTCCGCCTTCGTAGCTCAGGGGATAGAGCACCGCTCTCCTAAAGCGGGTGTCGCAGGTTCGAATCCTGCCGGGGGCACAGAGAAACACCAGGTCAGGGGCCCTTCCGTCCAGCGGACGGGAGGGCCCCTGCGCTTGCAGCACACATATGGCACACATGCCGTGCGCGCGGATGGTGGGGAGCTGTGCAGGATGCCCGACAAGGACGAGCTGGCCCGGCGCCGGTACGAGAAGCTGGTGGAGCGGCTTGAGCCGCTGATGCAGGGCGCTTTGAAGCCGGAGTACCAGGGCTACTACGGGCAGCTGGTCCTCGGCGCGGACGATCTTGCGGAGATGGGCGAGCTGAAAGACGTCCGACGTGCTGCCAGGGAGGCGGGACGACGTCTCGGCTGGAAGGCGACCACTCACCTCGTCGGCGGAAGGCTCTTCGTCCTCGACGAGCGCGAGGTACCCGAGGAGATCGAGCGGCTGGCTGGGAATGCGGCCGCTGCTGCGATTGACCGGGCCTGGGAGGAAGGCCGCCGGCCGCGACTGACCTGACCCGAGAAAGACGCGAGGGGCACCCCACCGCATCAGCACGGCTGGGTGGCCACTCGCTTACGGCGCTCCGGCACAGGTTAGGCACACATCACGCGGCATCGACCTCCAGGATGGCCACGGTCTCGGCGGCCTTGCGGGCCTTCCGCTCAGCCTTCTCCAGCTTGGCCTTCGCCTTGGCCAGTTGCTTGGCGCGACGCTTGTGCATCTTCTTCGACACCTCGTCGAGACGGTCAGGGAAGAGGTGCCCGTACGTGTCGAGCGTCAGGGTCGCGGACTTGTGGCCGAGCATCGTCTGCACGACGTTGACGTCCGCCCCGCTGGCGATGGCGAGCGAGGCCGCCGTGTGCCGCAGCTTGTGCGGGGTGACCTTGAGGTGGCCCAGCCCGGCCTTCACGACCGCCGGTACGAAGAACCGCTGACGGAAGTTCCGCGCCCTCAGCGGTCCGCCCTGCGGGGCAGTGAAGAGCAACTCCTCATCTCCCCGCCCCTGAACGTGCAGCTTCAACTCCTCTGCCAGGAACCGCGGGATCGGTACTGACCTGCGCTCATGGTTCTTGGGGGTGTCGAGGTAGAGCTTCCCGTTGTCCTCGGCATACGCCTCGGCGATGTGGGCCCGGCAGGAGGCCAGGTCCACGCGGCCCACCGTCAGCGCAGACGCCTCACCCCAGCGCAGACCGGTATAGGCCAGCAGGAGGATGAACACCCGGTAGGCGCCCGACGCGTTGGCCAGTGCGTCGACCTGCATGTCGTCGAGGTACACGTGGTCGGCCGGCGCCGCCTTCGGCAGAGGCACGCCGACAGCCGGGTTGACCGCAAGACGACGGGCCTTCACCGCGTAGCCGAGAACGCGGCTGAGGACAACGTACGCCTTGCGGACCAACCTGGGGCTGAGCTTCCTCCCGCCGGTCGCCTCGCCGGACAGCAGGTCCGCGAGCCACTCGGCGATGTCCTCGAAGTTGATGCGATCCAGCGGGGTGGTGCCCCCATCTAGGGATCACATGGACGTCGAGAACTCCGCGATAGCGGCCCCGGGTCGAACGCTTGAGATGGATCTGCGCGGCCAGCCAGGACTCCGCCACCTCTGCGAATTTCACGCGTGCGGCTGCGGGATCACGGTAGGAGCCGTCGTTGAGACGGGACTCCATCCTCGTCCGCTCCGCCTCGGCGTCGACCTTTCGGGCGAAGGTCTTCATCTTCGGCTTGCCGTCGGGGTCGTACCAGCGGACCCGGTAGCGTCCGGGTGGCGTACGGCCCGCCCGCTTGGCATCAGCTGCGGCACGTGCGTATGCCGCGTGCCCTATGCGGTCCTCGATCCAGACCCGCGCCAACTAGCACCCCTCCCGGTCGCCGCTGGTCACCGACGGGAGCGGCAGGAGCAGGGTCGCGGCGGGGATGCCCAGCGCGGTGGCGATGACGACGAGGTCGTCGATGTCGCAGCGACGGCGCGCGCGTTCGGTGCGGCTGAGGGCGGTGTTGGTCATCGGTCGGCCCAGCGCGGTGCAGCGAGCGGCGAGCTGCTGCTGGGTCAGGCCGCGCACGAGGCGTAGGTGCTCGATGGCGCGGGCGGTGTGGAGGCCGGCGGGGCCTATTTCGACAGGTCGGGTTGCCATAACAGTTAGCTGTAACTTGCGGCCGGGCGCTATGGCAAGAGTTGGTTCTTAAACTCTACAGAAGTCACCCCACGACTGAGTGGCGTTCCTCTCATTGAATTCCGGCACATCACGGGCCGTCCCTTCTGGAATGTCGTGCTACCTTCCCATCGCGCTCTGAGTATGGGTGATTCGAGCAGGTATCAGCCGAACAGTGCACCGGGTGCATCGGATGACACCCGCGCACTCCGCAACACCACCGACCTGCGGAGGTGTCGGATTCCGACACATCTACCGATAGCTTCGCCGTAAAAAAATTCGGGTTCCGTGGAAGCGATTTTGGCAACCGCTCATCCACCCTTACTGTTTTCGCCTCCCCAGCCACGCTGAGAGAAGTAGTACAGAGTTTCAGAACCAACTCTGGACTTCTCTCCGTGAGGTGTGGCTGTGTTGTCCAGGCCGTTGTCCAAGACCGAAAAGGAGCCGCATGCCGACCTCTTCTCCCCGTAGCACCAATGCCCCTGCAACCGCTGCAGCTGCCCGTGGCCCGCTCGCCACCCCTGCGGAGGTCGCGGCCTTTCTCGGGGTGCCGGTGAAGACCCTCTACCAGTGGAAGTACCGGGGCATCGGCCCCAACGTGCACAAGGTCGGTCGCCACCTGCGCTACCGCTGGCCCGAGGTGGACGCCTGGGTGAACGCCCAGTCCGCGTACGACCTCACGGCCTGAAGCCGCCGGGACAGCGAAACGGCTCTCGGCGAGCCACCGCCGAGAGCCACAGAGTCCCTGCCCCATCGCCCTTGAACGATCGAATCGGTGGGCCGGGCCTTGCCCGTCCGGCCCACCGGGAAGGAACGCCTATGGACGAATCTACGTCTCCCACCACCCCCGCCGCATCCTCGCTACCCGCCTGGCCGCCCGTCGCCGTCCCCGGCCAGGACCCCGCCTTGGGTGCCTCCGCCGCCGAGGACGACGAGCCAGGGCAGGCCGGCGAAGGCGCGCAGCTGCTGGACGAACTGCGGGAAGCCATCGCGCGGTACGTGGTCCTTCCCAGCAGTGCGGCGCTGACCGCCGTCACACTGTGGGTGGCGGCCACGCACATCCAGCCTGCGCTGCAACACGCACCGCGTCTGGCGGTGGTCGGGCCGGCGAAGCGGTGCGGCAAGTCCCGCCTGCTGGATGTGATCACGGAAACCGTGCGCGAGCCGCTGATCACGGTCAACACCAGCCCAGCGGTCGTCTTCCGCGCCATCGGTGACGACCCGCCCACCCTGCTGGTGGACGAGGCCGACACCATCTTCGGCAGCCTCAAGGCCGCCGAGAAGAACGAGGAGCTGCGCGGCCTGCTCAACGCCGGCCACCAGCGCAACCGGCCCGCCCTGCGCATCTCCGGCCCCGAGCACAAGCCGCAGGCGTTCCCCACCTTCGCCATGGCCGCGCTCGCCGGCATCGGGGACCTGCCGGACACGGTCATGGACCGGGCCGTGGTAGTCCGCATGCAGCGGCGCAAGCCGGGTGAGCGAGTGGAGCAGTTCCGCTCCCGCCGCGACATCCCCGCCCTGCACGCCCTGCGTGACCGACTGACCGCCTGGCTGCGCCCCCTGATGGACACTGCAGCCGACCTGGTGCCGCCGATGCCGGTGCAGGACCGGGCTGCGGACACCTGGGAGCCGCTGGTGGTCGTCGCTGAACTGGCAGGCGGCACCTGGCCGGAGAGAGCACGGGCAGCGTGCGCAGCGATGTGCGCGGCCGAGGTCGGCCAGGACGACGAGTCCAACGTGAAGACGCGCCTGCTGAAGGACATCCGCCGCGTCTTCGCGTGCTACGGCGATCCCGACACCGTGCGCACGCGGGACCTGCTGGAGGAACTGCTCAAGGACCAGGAGGCTCCGTGGGCGGAGTACCGCAACACCGGCCTGACCCCGCGCTACCTGGGGATCCTCCTGAAGGACTTCGGCATCCAGGCGGCCGTCCTCCGCTTCGAGGGCGGACGGCAGGCCCGGGGATTCACCCGCACGCAGTTCACCGACGCCTGGGTCCGCTACTGCCCTGAGGAGCAGCCTCCCGACGGCAGCGGTGAGACCACCCGTCACGAGTCGGCTGTACTCCCGTAAACACCCGTCGCACACGTCGCACCGCAGGTCAGCCCCGTGACGGGTCCGGTGCCTGTGACGGGTCCTCCCGTATCACGCCAGGCTCCCGTACCTGCCCTGACCAGGCATGCGACGGGTGTGACGAGTCCGCCCCCTCCCCACCGGCAGCCCTGCCCTGTGGCTATGGCAGCCGTCTCTCCCTGGAGTACCACGCTTGCCTTCACGCACCACCCAAGCTCCCGTGGCGGCGCTGACTGCCGCGATCCGCCTCGGGGTCGCCCTGGTCGGCGCGATCGGCTTCGCCCTGTCCTATGACGCCCTGCGGCAGATGGCCGTCGCCATCCACGTCCGCGGAGTCCTCACATACGCGTTCCCGCTGGTGATCGACGGGTTCATCGCCATCGGCGTCGCCGCCCTGCTCATCCTGCGCACCGCACCCTGGCGCTCACGCCTGTACGTCTGGGCACGCGTCGGGCTCGCCACGGTCACGAGCATCTGGGCCAACGCCCTGCACGCCATCCGCCTCAACCAGCAGGCACGCACCGCCGGACTGCACCTGGACGACATCACCGTCGGCGCCCTGTCCGCCATCGCCCCTCTCGCGCTCGCCGGCGCGGTCCACCTCGACCTCGTCATCCGCCGCCACCCCACACCCCGCGCCCATGAGGCTGCCGCCACAACGACCCAAACGGTCGGCGACAGCCACAACGGCAGACACAGTGCCGAGCCGCCTGCCCGTTCGGCCGATGAGACCTCCCTGCCGAAGAAGGTGCGGTGCTCGCCCGATGTGGCCGAGCGCGCGAACGTAGCGGAGGCAGCAGTCAAGGTGCCCCAGGCCCCGAAGCCGCTCGCCAAAGAAGGCGGCCACGAACGCGACGCCACCTTCGACGAGCTGCTCGCTATCGCCCGCACCGCACCACTGGGACGCGGGGACCGCGCTTCACGCCGCAACATCGAGGCGGCCATCCGCGCCGCTGGGTACCGCATCGGCAAGGACCGCCTGACCCAGATCAAGGACCACGTGCAGGCCGAACTCGACCAGGCCGCCCGCCGGCGGCAGCCCGAGCCCGACAAGGAACCCGTCGGCGCCCACTGAGTCCGCAGGCACGTCCGTCCCCCTCGCGCTCGACTCCTCCCGCTCGTCCCCGCACAGCCCGCCGCGGGACGAGCGGTCTTGGAGCCATGACCTCTTTCTCACCACGCACGGAGAATCGCCCGATGCACGACCCGCACCACGAAGTGCCAAGCCTGCCGCAGCAGATGACCACTACCGCCACCAGCGCAGCAAGGTATGACGTTGGACCGTCCAAGGGCCGGTCCAACGCGGACACCTCCGCCCCGGGCGTGGCGGAGGACCTCGGGCACCGGGGGGTGCCCGAGGAGGAAACGCCCGCCGGCGCGGCCGAGCAGTCCCCCGCCGCGCTCGCCGACGAAGTCACCCTGCGTCGTATCGCTGGCCGGCGTACCCGCGAGAGCGTCCAGCGCAAAAAGCGTGTCGACGTCCGCTACAGCATCGACGAGAAGACCCGGATCCTCACCCGTGCCCGCAAGATGGGCATCGCCGGCGCCCACCTCGTCGGCGCCGTCATCATGGCCTATCTCGACGGCGATCTCACCGTGGGCCTGGCCGGACAGCGCACCCAGCTCGACGACTGCCTCGACAAGCTCGACGCCCTGCGGGCCCAGGTCGCCAGCATCGGCAACAACGTCAACCAGATCGCCCACCGCCTCAACGCCGGAGGCGATCCGCACCCTGTGGACACCGCTATCCTCGCCCAGACCGAGCGCACCCTGGACGCCGTCCGCGCCGCCATCGGCGACATCGCGCAGACCATGAACCACGCCGTCTCCGCGAAGGCGGCCCGGTGATCGCCAAGATCGGCAGCGGCAAGAGCACCGCCGGCCTGATCCGGTACCTGTTCAACACGAAGAAGGCCAAGGACCACACCGACCCGCACCTGGTCGCCTCCTGGGACGGCTTCGCGCCCGATCCCGGCCGCGCCGACGACTTCGACGCCACAAAGATGCGGCTCGTGGCCGACCTCGACCTGCGGGTCAAGCAAGCCCGCCGACTGGGCAGGGCGCGAGCGGCACGTGTGGCACTGCTCGGTACGTGCGGCGCCCGGCGACCGGTACCTCACCGACGCCGAGTGGGCCGACATCGCCCACCGGATTGTGGCGGCCACCGGCATCGCGCCACAAGGCGATCCCGATGGGTGCCGGTGGGTCGCCGTACGCCACGCAGACGACCACATCCACATCGCCGCCACCAAGGTCCGAGGCGACCTGCGCACCGCCCGCCACTGGAACGACTACCTCACCGCGGACAAGGAACTCGCGGCCATCGAGAAGGAATACGGCCTGAAGCGGGTGGTGCGCGGCGACCGCACCGCCGCCCAGCGCCCCACCCGCGCCGAGACGGAGAAGGCCCGCCGCGCCGGCAAGACCAAGACCTCCCGCGAACGCCTGCGCACCACCGCCCGCCAACTGGTCTCCATCGCCACCAGCCCCGAAGACTTCCTCCACCTGCTCGACGGCGTCGAGGACATCCTCGTCAACGTCCAGCACTTCCCCTCCGGCGACGTGCGCGGCTACAAGGTCGCCGCGGAAGGCGACACCAACACCGCCGGCGAGCCGATCTGGTTCTCCGGCGCCAAACTCGCCCCCGACCTGTCCTTCCCCAAGATCGCGGAACGCCTCACCGCCGTCGAGGCCCCGTCCGTCTCGCAGGCGGGCAGCCGGCGCAGGCCCAACCCCTGGCACCAGGCCGCCGCCGCAACCGAGCGCATCCGCCACCACCTCGACCACGGCGACGACGCAGCCGCCCAGGCCCACATCGCGGCCTTCGGCGAAGCCATAGACGTCCTGCCGCTGCTCGCCCCCAGCCACCTGCGGCCACACCTGCAGCAGGCCGCCATCGTCTTCGAACGCGCCACCCGCTCCCGCATCCGCGCTCAGCAGGACCAGGCCCGCGCCCTGCGGAGCGCAGTCCGCGCCCTGCGCACCGCACCGGTCACCGGCGACGGCTCCGGGCTGGCCATGTTCCTCGACATCGCCGTCCTCGTCGTCATCGCCACAGCCCGCTGGCACCAAGGCCGCCGGCACGACCAGCAGGTCGCCGCCGCCCACCACGCCCTGGTCCATCTCCAAGCCGCCTACCAACAGGCTGCTGCCGAGCCGCTGGCCGCCCTGGCCCAGCGCCAGCCACCCGCCCGCACCATGGAACGCCACGCCCAGCGCATCATCGCGATCCTGCCCGACCACGCCCAACAGGTCCTCGACGACCCCGCCTGGCCCGCACTGGCCACCGCCCTGACCGAAGCCGAGACCACCGGCCACCACCCCGAACAGCTCCTCCAGCACGCCGCACGGCAGCGCACCCTGGACGACGCCCGGTCCACCGCCAGAACCCTCACCTGGCGCATCCAACGCCTCGCTGCCCGGCAGGCCCCCAGCGATCGAGCACGAGCCGCCCAAGCTCGTACGTGGGCGACACCACGACCGGCACACTCCGGCCAAACGCGGCCGAGCCCGTCACAGCCTGGGCCTGCGGCCCCCACGCGACACCGGTAATTCCGGCACTAACGGCCTCGCGTCTCGAGGCCGTCAGCCATCGGGATACACCTTCTTGCCAAGTGACGGACGGAGTCACCGCGCCGTGCTGACCATAGGCTCCAGCAAGTCCAGTGCTTCCTCCCAGCTAAAGCGCTCCGCCGCGCCGCCGGCCCTCGGCCGGTGCGGTTCGCAGGAACCGATCAGGACACCCATCGCCCGCAGCCGGTCCAGGCTCTGCTGGTAGGCGGGGTGGGCGGCCTGGGCGGAGTTCAGGTAGGGCAAAGCCACGGTCGGGATCCGCATCCCGTACGCCTCGCACAGAATGCCCAGGGCGAGGGTGTCGGAGATCCCGGCGGCCCACTTGTTGATCGTGTTGAACGTGGCGGGAGCCACGGCGATCGCGTCCGCCGGGGGCAGGGGGCGCGGGTCTCCCGGTGAACGCCAGGCGGAGCGGATCGGGTAACCGGTCTGTGCCTCGATCGCCGTGGCGTCGATGAAGCCAAATCCCTGCGGTGTGGCGATGACGCCGACATCCCAGTTCGCCTCCTGGGCGGCTGTGATCAGCTTGCCGACGTCACGGGCCACGCCCGCCGCGCACACGACGACGTACAGGAAGGGCTTCTTGTCCGGGGCGGTCGGTTCGGTCACGCGGGGACTCCCAGTTGGCGGCTGAAGCGGTGCAGTTCCGGCAGGGTACGTCGGCGGTCGCGGGCGGCCATGTCGGCGACCAGGTTGCGGACGTCGGGGCGGCGGATGTCCTGGGCGGCGCAGGTCTCGGCGATCCTCAGGGCTTGGTAGCCGTCGGCGAGGCGGCCCTGCTGGCTGTAGGCGCGGGCCGCTTCGACCCACAGTGCGGCCCGGCGTTCGGGGACCGGGATGTGCCGGCGCATGAGGGGCCGGGCCGCCTGGAGGGCGAGGCCGGCGTCGCCGAAGGCCACCAGAGCGCTCAGCTCGTGGAGGGCGACGTTGGTCGGGCTGAAGGTGGCCCAGACGTCGGGCCGGTCAAGAGTGACGTACCGCGAGACTTCTTTCGCCTCGGTGAGGAAGTCCTTCGTGGCCGCGCGATCACCACGACTGCTGGCCGCGGTCACACCGCGCAGGAGCAGCAGTCCGACGGCGGCGAGGTACTTCGGTGAACGCCGGTCGTAGGAGCCGGTGAGCTGGTCCGCGGTGTGCCGGACCAGGGTGACGGCCTCTGTGGCGTGCTTCTCGCGGACCAGGACGTGGGCTTGGACACGGACGCTGGAGGCGAGAACGACCGGGTCGCCTGAGCGTTCGGCTTCTGCCATCGCCCGGCCGACGGCGAGCCATGCGTTGCCCTGGTCGTGCTGCTTGAGCAGCAGGCTCGTCGCCGTCTGGTACGCCGTGGCCAGGAGCCGGGACACGGTATCCCTGTCCGTCGCATCACCGGCCCCCAGTCGCAGGTCGGCGATCAGGCTCGGGAGGGTGCGTTCCAGCTCTGTGTAGTGGCAGGTGTGGAAAAGCCTGAGTGCTGATCCGACGCGTTCGTACAGGACGACCGTGTCCTGGGGGCTACCGGTGCCTGCAGGGCCGGGACCGGGCAGGAGGGCATGGACGAGGGGGGTGTGCGAGGCCGAAGAGCCGGCCGGGGCCGCGAGCGCTGCGATGCTCGCGGCGAGGAAGGTGCGACGGTGCATGTCGTCAGCTTCTTGATCAGCGGCGGAGACGTCCTGAGATGGGGCGAGGCCCAACTCATGAGATGGGATGTTCAGTTCCTGCGCGATGGCGCGTAGTACGCGGATGTCCTCCGTGCCGCGGCCGCTCTCCAGACGGCTCACCTTGGACTGGTGATACCCGAGCGCTGCGGCCACGTCGTGCTGTGAACGCCGCTGTAACACCCGTGCCCGACGGATCCGTTCTCCGATCCGTCTCGCTTCCCCATGTGCATCGGACATCTGCCACGGCTCCCTCCGCCGTCGCTGATCCTGCCTGCTCAATCGAGCATAGATCAGCCGTAGTTGGCGGTGATGCAGCTCATGCATAAGTCATGCAGCGCCAGCGTCAGGGCTCACCACTCACGGCGACGGGCTGGTTGCTTGGTGTGGCCGCACCTACACCGGGAGGCCGCTCATGGAAGCGCACCAGCTCGCTCTCTCCCTACCCGCGACGCCCGCCACAGCAAGCGAGGCCCGGCACCAGGCCGTGGACGCAATAGCGGGCTGGGGCTCGGGACTGGGCACCGAGGTGGTGCACACAGCCGAACTGCTGGTCAGCGAGCTCGTCACCAACGCGGTCCAGTACGCCGGCACCGGTTCCGTCTCGCTCGTGGTCTGTCTCGACGAGGCCGTCCTGCGGATCGAGATCTGCGACACGAGCCCGGTGCTGCCGCAGCCGGCTCCGCCCGACGCGGACAGCGAGGGCGGCCGGGGCCTGTTCCTCGTCACCGCTCTCGCCGACCGGTACCACGCCGAACCGACCGAGACCGGCAAGCGCTGCTGGGCCGAAATCGACCTGCCCAGCAAACCCAGCCAGGAAATCGCCTGTTTCCTTCCCTTCCAGAGGAGTTGATGATGACGACCACCCACGCCCCCGGCGTGGCCGCCGAGGTGATCGCCGTACGCCCAGGGCCGCCCCTCGCCGGCACCGTGAGCGTCGACGGGTCCAAGAACGCCGCTCTGCCACTCCTGGCCACCGCGGCAGCCCTCGGTCGCCCGGTCCGGCTGAGCAACGTCCCGGACAGCACCGACGTCCAGATCATGCTCACTCTGCTGCAACGGGCAGGGTGGCATGTCGCGCAGCCCGTCGGAGAACTGACCACCTATGTGATCCTGCCGACGGAGTCATCTCGGGGACTGCCCGATCTGGCGCAGGCAGCCCACATCCGAGCCTCGTACTACCTCGTCCCCGCCCTGCTCGCGCGTTACGGACAGGCGCGGCTGCCCTGGCCGGGCGGCTGCCGGATCGGTGCGCGCGGGATGGATCTGCACTTCAAGGTGTACGAGGCGTTCGGCGACCGCAGCCGGCAGAACAGCTCCGGTTACGGCATCGAGGCACTCACCTCTCACACCGGCACCGTCTCCATCACACTGCCGTTCCGCTCTCGCGGTGCGACCGTGGCCGCGACACTGCGCGCCCTCACAACCGGCCGCCCCTTACGGCTGGGCCAGCCCAACCTCTCGCCCGAAGTCCTGAGCGTGCTCGACGCCCTGAGTTCCGTGGGCTGGGAGACGCGCGCCAGCGAGCATGTACTCACTCTCTCACCGCCCTCCTCGTCGCCGACTGCTCCCGCTGCCTGGACAGTGCCCGGAGACAAGATCGAGGCAGCCACGCTGGCCTGCGCGATCGCCGCGACGCGCGGTACTGCCCGTATCAATGGCGTGCAGGGCAAGGACGTAGGCCCGTTCATGGCTGCCCTTCATCAGCTCGGCATCCCCGTGGACGCGGAGCCGGACCGCCTTACCGTCCGCGCCCAGGAGGCAGTCCCCACTGGTCGTCCCCTGCGGGCCATCGCCTCCCTGAGCCCGGCCGGCTTGGACGCCGACTTCGAACCACCGCTCATGGCACTCGCCCTCGGACTGCCCGGTACACATCTGTTCGCCGACGCCATCAATCCCGGCCGCCACGGCAACCTGCTGCCACAGCTGACCCGTCTGGGCGCCGAGATCGAGGAGATCTCCCCCACCGAATGCCGCCTGACGGGGCCCCAACTACTCACGGGCGCGGGCGTTGAAGCCACCGACATCCGCACCGGGTCCGCCCTCATGGTCGTCGGCCTCACGGCCCGAGGCGTCACCACCATCGGCGGCCTCGACCAGTTGCGCCGCGGCCACGCCGACTTGTCCGGCAAGCTGCGCGCCCTGGGTGCCGACATCTGCGAGGTCACCCCATGACCACCGACGGCCGGAACTTGCGCCAGATCGTTGCCACGACGGACGTCCACTCCGCCTTCGGCAACGCCGCACCGTTTCTAACCCACCTCCACGCGCTGCGCCCGACCTCGCTCATCGTGGACTGCGGCGACTTCTTCGAAGGCAGCGGGTATTACCGCCTCGCTCGCGGCACGATCGAGCGGGAGATCCTGCTCGGGCTGTACGACGTGCTGGCCCCTGGCAACCACGGCTGGCCCCACCACTTCGAACCCGACCTTCACCGGCGCACTGTCTGCGCCAACGCCGTCGATGCCAACACCGGCGACGCTCTGTTCCGCCGCCTGTACATCGCCGACATCGATGGACGGCGCGTCGGCGTAACCGCTGTGATCGGTCGGCAAGCCTTCCACTCGATCCCGGCCGCCGAGCGAACCGGCCACTGCGTCACCGATCCCCTCCAGGCCCTGCGCGAGGTGATTCTCGCCCACCACCACGAGGTGGACAGCTGGGTCCTGCTCAGCCACTCCGGCTTCGAAGAGGACCGGGAACTCGCGGCGGCCTGTCCCTTCCTCGACGTGGTCTTCGCAGGGCACTGCCACAGCGATCAGTACGGGCCGGTCCGAGTCGACGGCACCCTGGTCGTCAAGGGCCAGGAACTCGCCGGCGGCTATGCGATCGCCATGCCCGTGGGTACGGGATGGGGTGCGGGCACCACATCCTTCCCCGATCGGGCCCCGAGCATCATTCCGACGGAGCTTGCGGATCTGCGCTCCCGCATCGAAGACGTCAAGCAGCAGCTGGCCGACGTCCTCGGCCCGATCAGTCCGGCCTACCGCCACCAGGCCCTCGATCGGCGCAGCCTGCTCCTGGACCTCACCGCCCGGCTGCGTACGGGGCTCGGCGCAGACGCGGTCATCCTCAACGAGACGGCGCTACGCGCCGTACCCCTCGGCGGCAACCTCACCCAGGGCGACCTGCTCTCCATCGAGCCGTTCGGTAACCAGCTGGTGCACGCCCACGTGCCGGATCCGGCCCGTGGGGACCTCCCCGGCCTGATTTCAGCTCTGACCCCCCAGACCGGCCCGCTCGTCACCGCACCCGATCCCTTGCCGGACGCCGTCACCACCGTGCTGACCACCGACTACCTCGCCGACACCTACCTCGGCGAGCGCACGCACGAGGCCGGCCTGCGTCTGGACCAGGCCGTCCAACACGTCCTCACCGCTCCCGACACCGCCGAAGGAGGTAGGTAATGATCCTCACCGGCCCGGAGATCACCGCTGCCGCTCACGACGGCCGCCTCCACATCACCCCGTTCGCCGCCGATCAGGTCAACCCCAACAGCTACAACGTGCGTCTGGGGCCCACCCTGATCACCTACACAGGCCCCGTCTTGGACGCCCACCGGCCCAACCCCACCCGCGAAACCACCATCGGCCCGGACGGGCACATCCTCCAGCCGGGCGAGCTCTACCTCGGCCACACCCTCGAAGAGGTCGGCTCCGACACCTTCGTGCCGCTGCTGTTCGGCCGCTCCTCCGTCGGACGTCTCGGCCTGTTCGTCGAGATCACCGCCCCCATCGGCGACATCGGCTTCCACGGCCAGTGGACGCTCATGCTCACCCCGATCCGACCTCTGCGCGTGTACGCCGGCATGAAGATCGGGCAGATCATGTTCTTCGTATCCACCGGCGCCGTGGACCTCTACCGCGGCAAATACCAAGCCGCCACAGGACCGCAGCCCTCCGCCTACTGGCGAGACCTCGCCCGACTCCAGGTGGTGGCATCGTGATCCTCACCGGTCCCGCCATCGCCGCCGCCGTCCAGGCCGGCGAGATCACCATCGAGCCGTACGAGCCCAGCCGCGTCTCCCCCAACGCCTACGACTGGCGGCTGGGCGCCACCATCCGCGTCTGCGACGGCGACCTCGACGCCGCAACGCCAGAACGGCCACACCGTCACCGCGGAACTCTTCACCGACACCCGACCGGGAGCCCACCCGTGCTGATGGACAAGCCCGCCCGCGGCTACTGGTGCGAGTGCTGGACGGAACGCCTCGGGGAGACGACAGAGGGGCCGGCCCTTCACGCCTCCTTCGACGCATACTCGGCACCCCAGGCAGACAGATGGGTAGTGGTCGCCCTCCGCACGATCTCACCGGCACTCGACTCCGACGCCTCGGACGAAGCATGGGCATGGCTCCACGACGGCCGCACCGAAACGAGGCGTGCCCTACTGCGTCAGGAGCCCTGCACGGTGTCCATCACCCACGCCGACACCCGCATCACCTGGACCATCCGGCCAGTGCTCTTCCTACCGCTCGCTCACCGTCGGGGCGTCGAACTCCCAGCTTGTGCGCACGACTTCAAGCCCCACGCCACAGACTGAGTTACAACTTTCTCTACTGGTTCAAGGCCCGCGCACGGCGCGGGCGCGCGCCGCCTCTGCGGCGCGGCCTGCCTCCTGTCTTCGCCCCGGCTGGCCGCGCCCGGCGGCGCGCTGCGTGCAAGCGGGCAAGCGCGGGACGTCATCCGCAGGCACAAGATGATGCCTCCGGCGGGGGATCGGCCGGCACCGGGATGGAGGGGGCGCCGTTCCCGACTGCGGGCCCATCGTGGCGTGTGTGAGGGGCTCCCATCCCGTCCACCGTCGACCCAGGCAGAGCCGAGCAGACGCGGTCCATGGCATCCAGGTCGTTCGTACAGTGGCGCGCTCCACCTGGACGCCATGAACCACGCCCGCTCCACGGTGTGTGGGTCGACGGCAGACGGGATGGAGCTGGGGTGAGTGGTGGGTTGGGGGCGGGAGGTATGGGGCAAGTCAGTGCAGGTCAGCGGCAGGCGCAGTCAGGGCGGCATCCGCACGCGTCCGATGACGGATCGACCTGTGTCATCCTCGCGGGCGGCGTTGCACAACAGCCCTTGCCCTGCCAGGCGTCGCGGCCTTCCTTGACGGCGACGGCGGCGATGACAAGGGCGGCGATGGGGTCCGCCCAAGACCAGCCGAGGGTGGCGCTCAGGACCAGGCCGACCAGGAGCACGGCCAAAAGATAGGTGCACAACAAGGTCTGCTTGGAGTCGGCGACGGCGGAGGCCGAGCCGAGCGCGCGTCCGGCCTTGCGCTGGGCCGCGGAAAGGAACGGCATGATCGCCAGGGATAGGGCCGCGAGCACGACGATCGCGTCCATCTTGATCTGGGTCCGGTGCTGAGCAGGTCGCTGGACCCTGACCTTCGGATCGTCAGTTGCTGAGTGCCAGCCTGATACCGAAGATGCCGATGACGGTGCCGGTGATCCGGTCGAGCAGACGGCGAGCCTGGGGCTTGCGGAGCCACCCCTGCAGGACACGAGCGAAGCCGATGAGGACGGCAGACCAGAGCAGACCGATCAGGATATGCACCATGGTGAGCAGGAGCCCCATGGTGAAGTGGCCAGTGCCTGGAGGGATGAACTGAGGCAGGACGGCGACGTAGAAGGCGCCCATCTTCGGGTTCAGGAGGTTGGTGAGCGTCCCCTGCCGCCAGCCGCCGCTGACCGAGTCCGCGCTGGCGGCCAGAACAGAGTCGTCTGTGTCTGCCGCAGGCAGCCCCCGGAAGGTGTCCCGGAGCATGCGGAACCCCATCCAGATCAGGTAAGCGGCGCCGATCCAGCGCAACGCGGTGTAAGCGAGATGAGAGGCCGTGAGAAGCGCGGTCACTCCGATGGAGGTGAACGCACCCCACACCAGGGTGCCGGTCTGGATTCCGAGGACGACACCCCAGGCTCTCCTGCGCCGGCCAAGGGCCGACGTGCGCAAGATCAGCGCCGTATCGAGTCCGGGAGTCAGAGTGAGAAGCCCTACAACTAGGGCGAAGGACCACAGAGCGGAGCTTATTGCCATGGAATGCCAGCTTACCCCGCCGGATCGTCTGCTTCGCCAGCAGGTCCGGCGGATCTTCCAGAGAGATAGGCCCAGGCCGTGTACCGCAAATGAACCTTGAGCGTTAGGTGATCGCGGTTCATGGCGCGGGGAGATCTCACGGATGAACAACGGGCGGTACTGGAGCCGTTGTTGCCGAAGGGGACGAGGGCGGGACGGCCACCCGTCTGGCCCCGGCGGCAACTGGTCGACGGCATACAGATCGTCGGCACTCCTGACTTTGCTTCAAGGCCCCGCCGAGCGACCAAACGACTAGGAGACGCGTATCCGACTGTCGCCGAGGACGTCCGCAGCCGCTACGCGGAGACCTTTCACCGCCTGGTACAGCAGGTGCTCCCGCTCAGCGGCGAGTGCGGAGTCCGCGGCCTTGCGGGATGTGTCACCCGCATGGGCATCACGCACCATTCGCCGCATGACCTCGGCCAGGGCGTCGGCCGCATGCACCGCGCGATAGAGCGCCTCCACCACGGACTGCGGACCTTCGAGGATGACGAACTCGGCAGCCCGGTGAACGCCGCGGACCTGGGCGTAGAAACGCTCCATCTTCTCGTCAACTTCCCGCATGTCCGGTCGGTCTGCCCGCAGGGCGTCGCGCACCACATCCAGGGCGACATCGCGGTCGTACACCGCGGCCAGGTAGTTCGCGTAGGCGTCCCGGCGGTGCTGCCGGCGCCATTGAGCGAACTGCGAGCGCGCAGCCGCGCGCCCGGTGACCATCGCGGAGCCGAGGGTGGCGAGTGAGCCCACGGCGGCGCCGAGCAGTGCAGCCAGTCCAGCGTCCATGGTCCCATTCTGCCGATGGCCAGGCCCTGGTTGGCAGGCAGCTTCAGCGGCTGTCGTATCAGGCTGACATCCACGGATGACATCAACGACGCGGGACACCAGCACACTTGCGTGCCCCTGGGCGGACTACGCCACCGCAGAACTCTGCGGGCGGAGCGAACGCGGATCGAACTCCTAAAGCGGGTGTCGCAGGTTCGAATCTTGCCGGGGGCACAACGCGTTACCGCTCTGACCTGCATCGGAGCATCAGAAAGGCCCCTCGGGAGTAATCTCCGGGGGGCCTTTTGACCTGCATGGGAACGCGCCGTCGGGCAGCGTCCTCCGTGGGGACGTCGCCGCCGTCTTCCGTGGGAACGCCAGGCGTCTCCCCCGGTTTCGTCCCCCTCCCTCACGGCCACCGCTGGCACACCCCCGTCCACATCGGCGCCCTCGAACCCGACAAGGACACCGGCGTCGTCCTCTATAACGCCAACAGCGACCGCCTGCTACCCGTCTTCGACACCAAGCCCCTCTCCGTCGGCCACCGGCCGTGGGAAGAGACCTTCGACAGCGCACTGTCCGAGGTGATGGCCGAGTCGACGCCGGCGACAGGCAACCCACTGCCGACTGCGGCCCGGAAGCGCACACCCAGCCGCAGGACACCGGTGAGGACAGGGAACACACGGCCTGTACCGAGCCTGCGCACGTCCCCGAGACCACGCCCGAACCCGAGCCGCAGGCCCCGGCCGAGCCCACCGCCAAGGCCGACCCCCCCGGCCGCCGACGACGAGCCCAAGCCGCGCCCGGCCCGTAAGCGCAGCGCCGCCGAGCCCGCCACCTCCTGACCCACCAAACCAGCCCCATGTATCTGGTGACCTACGGGCTCGGCGCCCTCGTCGTCGCGCCAGAGTGCGCCGCTGACCTCGACGACGAGACCCGAGCCCTCAGCGAGACCGTCTCAATGGCTAGGCCGCCACCGTTGGACCGTGGAGCGTACGGTGGCATGGCTGTCCGGGTGCCGCCGCCTGCACCGCCGCTACGAGCGCAAAGCCGATCATTTCCTGGCCTTCGCCGACATCCCTGCAGCCCTCATCTGCTACCGCCGATTCGCTCACCAGCGAACATACTCGTCAAAAGAGAGCCCGACCTGATCGTGCGACACCACGGGCCGGGCGATGAGTTTCGCGGATGTCGGAAGTCCATACACATGGGTTGCAGCTATTCGGCCGCCCCTTGCTGGGGGCTACGTCCCTGGGGATGCGAGAGGAGGGAAGAGCAGCATGTCGGTGATCGTTGCCGGTAAGTTGTATGTGGATCCCAAGGACAGGGACCGCTTCGTCGAGGGGCACCGCCCCATCGTGGAGGCGGCCCGCAGTCACCCAGGCTGCCTCGACTTGTCCATCTCGCCCGACCCGATGGAGCCGGGCCGCGTGAACAACTTCGAGCACTGGGAGTCGCAGGAGGCCCTCGACGCCTTCCGGGCGGTGGCACCGCGTCCCTCGGTATCCGTCGACATCAAGGACGCCCAGGTACTCAAGCACGAGATCTCGCGTACCGGGCCGCCCTTCGACTGATGGATTCCGCCGGAGACGTCACCCTCGCCCGTAGTGCAATCGTCTGGCGAGGGCGTTGCGGTGATCCGAAAGGATGCTCTGGTCGCGCGCGACGCGGCCAAATGAGATCGGCTCTTGTCCGCCACTCCTCGGCCACACCTCGGGCCCACCGCCATGCCACTCGATGAGGGGCGACTCGACCACATCCAACTCGTCCCAGCCCTCCAACCCGGCCAGCTGAAGGAGCATCGCCAGATCGTGCAGGCTGTACGCCATGCCCAGGATCTCGCCGTCGGCCCGGACCCGCCGACCGCCGGTCTCGGAGGGCGGGGACACGATCACACGAGGCTCTGCCATGCCCCCAGCCTCACTCGAGGCTTCCAGGCCCGCATCCCACGGTCCCCCGGGCGGACCTGCCGCCACCTTCACCGGGGCCGCGGGCGTCGCCCGAGCCGTCCCGGACGTCGTGGGACACGTAGCTGCCAGGGTTCACCCAACGCCGCTGCGCCGCCGACGACCCGACCGCTTCCCGCGAGTCCCTGCGCGCCCCGGACGAGCGGTTCGCCCAGGCCGCCGAGGTCCTCCACCTCTGGGACCTTGAGGATCTCGACGCACGGTCATCGTTCCCATGCTCACGACGGTCGCGACACCGCCGTCCCCCCTCCCATTACATGATCGATCTATCACGTGCACCCCTGGCGAGTAAGCCGGAGACCCCGACACGCCCATCGCGCGGATCGGGACAGACGAGGCGAATCGAATACAGCTCCGTCACGCTGCGTGGATATCCGGTCTGACCTCCACGATGATGTCCGCGTCCGTCTCGTCGCCCTCCTCGTCGCGCCAGAGGAAGACCCGGACGTGCTTCGCCCGCGGAAAGCCGCGCATCTTCCACTCGGTCATCAGGTCGGCGACGACGAGGGCGACGGCAAACTGGGCGCCCTCGCTCGAATCGGCAGCTGTGATCGCGCCCCGCCACCGTTCGAAGTCGCTGCCTTAGGGGCGCCATCCCTTTGAGCCGTGCGGCTCGAATACCCGGTACACCCAGAGTATGAGAACTCATGTGAGCCAGGACGTCGGCTGGCAGGGTCCGCGATATGACGCGTGGCAGAGGGGCGCTGACGGGCCTGCATCTCTTCTTGTCTCTCCTTGCGATATGCGGCGCTACCGACGTGGTGCGAAGGCGGCGCTGCCGGAAGGCTGCTGCCCGCCGCCGAGCGGCTCGGCGAACTCCTGGGCGCCCCCGTGGCGTTCGCCCAGGACACCGTCGGCCCGGCCGCCCACGACGCCGCGACCACAAGAGGTGTCAGCTGAAGGTACGGCGGTAGGTGTTCGGGCTGACGCCGGTCATGCGTTTGAAGCGGTCACGGAAGGCGGTGGGCGACCCGAAGCCGACCTGGTCGGCGATGCGCTCGACGGAGTGGCTCGTGGTCTCCAGGAGGTGCTGGGCCTGGCGGATACGGGCGCGGTGCAGCCACTGGAGCGGGGTGGTGCCGGTCTGCTCGCGGAAGCGGCGGATCAGGGTCCGGGTGCTCATTCCGGCATGGGCCGCGATGTCGGCAAGGCTGAGGTCGCGGCCCAGGTTGTCCTGCAGCCAGGTCAGCAGGGGTTCGAGGGTGGAGCCCTGTGGCGTGGGCACGTAGTCGTGGACGATGAACTGCGCCTGCCCACCCTCGCGTTCGAGAGGCATGACGGAGAGGCGCGCCGCGTGGGCGGCCACGGCCGATCCGTAGTCGCTGCGGATCATGTGCAGGCACAGGTCCAAGCCCGCGGCGGCGCCGGCAGAGGTGAGGATCTGCCCATTGTCGACGTACAGGACGTCCGGGTCCACCGTGACGGCCGGGTAGGCGTTGGCCAGGGGGCTGGCCGCGATCCAGTGGGTGGTGGCCCGCAGGCCGTCGAGGAGCCCGGTGGCAGCCAGGGGAAAGGTGCCCGAGCAGATGGAGGCGATCCGCGTGCCCTCCGCGGCCGCCGCGCGCAACGCGTCCTGGACAGCAGGCGTGAGCGGGGCAGCGGGGGCCGCCGTACCGGGCACGATGACCGTGTCCGCGCCCTTGAGCCCCTCAAGACCCCACGGCGCGCGCAGGGTGAAGGCGCCCGCGTCGATCTCCGGCCGTTCGGCGCAGACGCGGATCTGATAGCCCGGGCGCCCGTCCGGGAGGCGGGTGCGGGTGAAGACCTCGATCGGGGTGGACAGGTCGAACGGGATCACCTGGTCCAGGGCGAGAACAGCGACGGTGTGCATGGCGAGAACATATCTGTCCGCCGAATGGGAGAACCCGGTTCTGGTCCCTGATATGTGTCGTCCGTCCAAGCTCAGAGGCCCTCGTGGGGGCCTTGGCAGTATCCCGTTGAAGAGTGTCACTCATGCCACTGGGGGACGGGAAGGCGACCACATACCTTCGGAGGCGTCCCCGGCACCGGACCGGTTTGCCCTCACGCGAAGGAACTCTCCATGCACGCCCAGATGGTCCTGTTCGACGGTTTCGATCCGCTCGACGTCGTCGCCCCCTACGAAGTGCTGTACGCCGGCGGTACCGCATCCGCGGGCGCGGTGAGCGTGGAACTGGTCTCCGCGGAAGGGGCGCGCGAGGTGGTCAGCGGAACCGGGGGCCTGACGCTGCGCGCCACGGCCACTCTCGACCCCTCGCGCGCGGGCCTTGCCGTGGTCGATCTCCAGCGGGAGGCCGGGGTCCTGACCGGCGTCGCCCACAGGACGGGCGAGGAGGTCCCGCTCGGCGATGTCGTCCTCCACGGCGACCGGCTGACATGGAATCAGGCCATCACCAAGCCCCTGCGGCTGAACCTGGCCTTCGACATGACGGTCGAGGGCGACACCTTGAAGGGGACCTCCAAGGCCGGGTGCCTTCCGGCCTCGAAGGTCACCGACGAGCGGCGCACGGTTCGAACGGCGACGGAACGCTGACCGTGGCGAAGTTCTTCCTCTCCCTGCACGTCCTGGCCGCCGTGGTGGCCATCGGCCCGGTGACCGTCGCCGCCAGCATGTTCCCCAAGGCGCTGCGCCGCGCGCAGAGCGAACCGGGTGCCCCGGAGCCGCTCACGACCCTGCGGATGCTGCACCGCATCTGCCGCGTCTACGCGGTCTTCGGCCTCGCGGTGCCCGTCTTCGGGTTCGCCACCGCAAGCAGCCTCGGCGTCCTCGGCAGTGCGTGGCTCATCACCTCGATCACCCTGACCGCTGTGGCCGCCGCCGTTCTGGCACTGCTGATCCTGCCGACCCAGGAAGATGCCCTGGCCACAGCGGAGGCGTCCGGCACCGACTCCCCGGTACAGAGCGACGGCTTCCCCATACGGGACGCCGGCTCCCCCGAACCGGGCTCCGGCGCCGGCTCCCGCATACCGGGCCGCCTGGCCATGCTCACCGGCATCTTCAACCTGCTGTGGGCCACGGTCACCGTCCTGATGATCATCCGCCCCGGCTCCACCACAGGAGTATGACCGTGCACCTGCGGCCCCTGCGCATCGCGGCACACATAGAGCTCATCTCACTGGTCATCATGCTGGCCAACATCGCCACCGCCCACCTCAAACCCATCTCCTCCCTGATGGGCCCCACCCACGGCTGCGCCTACCTGTTCGTCGTGATCGCGACCTGGCGCCTCAAGCAGGCCACGACCACCGCCAAGGCCGTCGCCGTCATCCCCGGCGTCGGCGGTCTCCTCACCCTGCGACTGCTCGACCGCTCCAGCCCCACCCGTCCGGATCTCGAAAAGGCCACCCAGTCATGATTTACGTCATGCCGATCCTGATCGGCCTCCTGTACGCACTGCTGATGTCACTGATCCGCGAACCACACCGACGCCGCTTCAACGCGATCATGGTGGCAGGAGCGGGCGCCGCCTACCTCAGCGGCGGCGGCTTCGGCGGCTGGGAGTTCCTCTTCACCGCCGTCGCCACGTATGTCGCCTACCGTGGGCTGGAGTCCTGGACGTTCATCGGCATCGCCTGGCTGATGCACACCGCCTGGGACCTGCTCCACCACCTCAAGGGCAACCCGATCGTGCCCTTCGCCCACACCTCCTCCCTCGGCTGCGCGATCTGCGATCCCGTCATCGCCCTGTGGTGTCTGCGGGGCGGGCCCTCGCTGATCGACCTCATCCACGGCTGGTTCACACGCTCCCGCACCGCGGAGGGCCCGCCGCCCGAGCAGACGGTGGAAGTGTCCGCGTCCGACCAACCGCACGGCGACACCGCGGAGCCCGTGGTCAGCGGCGGAACCCGCCCTCGGAGTCAACGACCTGACCGGTGATCCACTCGTTCCCGTCGGTCGCCAGCCAGGCGGCTGCCGCACCTCACCCTGGCCGACCGCGCGATCGCCCTGCGCCAGACCAACCTGATGGGCCTGCTGATCTCGGCAGACTCCCCCACCCTCGTTCCCACAGGCTCGTCGGAGCCCTCATGGCAACGTCATGGGAACGGAAGGCCGTGTAAAGGCGGGGAACGATCAGACAGGAAAGGAAGACTGCACCTCGCTGACCAGCAGGAACGGTGAACCTAGGGGAAGATCACGACAGGCGGGGAAGGCTGTAGGGCCTCTCCTAAAGCGGGTGTCGCAGGTTCGAATCCTGCCGGGGGCACAATGCATTATGCCACTGACCTGGGGTTTCTCCCCCAGGGAGACGCCCTATTCGGCCTCGGACTCCTCGTCCGGGGCCGTTTGCGTGAGCGGTGCGTGAGCGGACGGAGAGTTGATCTCCGAAGCCTTCCTGCGCTCACTGATCGCCCGCGGCCTGTCCGGCGTCCAGCTGGTCGTCTCCGACGCCCACGCCGGCCTGGTCGACGCCATCCGCGCGGTGCTGCCCGGCGCCTCCTGGCAGCGCTGCCGCACCCACGCCAGGTGCCGAAATCGGCCCAGCCGTGGGTGGCCACCCTGCTGCGGACCGTCTTCGAACAGCCCGACACCGACGCGGTGAAGGCCCAGATGCGGCATGTCCTGGACGCACTGGAGGCCAAGTTCCCCAAAGCCGCCGTCCACTTGGACGCCGCCCAGCATGACCTGCTGGCCTTCACCGCCTTCCCCCGCGAGATCTGGCGGCAGATCTGGTCGAACAATCCGCAGGAGCGGCTGAACAAGGAGATCCGGCGTCGCACCGACGTGGTCGGTATCTTCCCCGATCGCACCGCCGTGATCCGGCTCGTCGGCGCGGTCCTGGCCGAGCAGAACGACGTGTGGACCGAAGCCCGCCGCTACATGGGCCGCGAACTCCTCGCCAAAGCCCGCCTCCACCCGATCGAGTCAGAAACCGACGAGACCGTCCTGTCCACCGAACTCACCGCATAGCCTCAAAGACGAGATCACCGAGTGGCCGTCGATACACCACTCCAGCGGACGTGACCGCCGCCGCGGTACCTGCTACCGGCGACTGTGGACGGCAGCGAGTGTCGGGCCGTGCTCCAGCTTGCGTCCCCCGAGTCGAATTCGCCCCGCCTCATCAGGGTTTCCACGGTTTCCGGGTTGGCAAGGAGATGTCGTTGGCCAGAGCCGGGGCTGATGCGGGCCGACGACGGTGACCGGACGGCTGTGGTCGCCCTGCGCGGCCAGACGCCGCTCATGGGCGAGAGTGGCCAGCCATCCGCAGGGCTGGACCGAGGTGGTTCTGATGGCTCCGGACCTGGTCGAGTTGGCCGCGGACCTGACGAGTGGCGTGGCGGCGGCCAGAGATGTGGGCGCTGACGCGGTGCTCACGATGCGACTTGGCCTACTTGCCGATCCCTCGCCCGTACGCCGTCGCGGCGCCGTCCGCGGCCTGCCCCGCCCGGCCTGGGTGGGCTGCGCCGCTTGCGGGAGCGGGGCGCGGATGATGGCGCACTGGCTGGCATCCGGGATCAGGCCGTCCCGAGGGCGGCTTCCATCTCGGCAGCAGGTCCGTTCGTTGTCTGTTTGTGCTTGACCCATCGTCAGATGGCGCTGGACGCTTAGCAGACCCCTCCACATCTTCCCATTCGCATCTCGAAGGTTGACCTGCCCCATGCGTACTCTCATCCGCGCCGGCGCGCTGACCGCCGGCGTTACGGCCGTGCTGCTCCTCGCACCGGCCGCTCACGCCACCGCTCCCGGTGACAACGGGACGGTGAAGATCCACGACGCCAGGACAGGCGAGGAGCTGCGCCGCAACGAGCCGCACGTCTGCACGTTCTACCTCGACGCCTTCGGCTTCGACGCGGTCCAGCAGGCCGACTGGCACATCGAGGCCTGGGCCCCGACCGCCGCCACCAAGGGCGAGACCGTGAAGTCCGGGGCCATCACCCTGGATGCCGAGGGCCACGGTCGTACGGCGGACCTGTCCCTGCCCGACGGGCACTACAAGCTGTTCTGGAACTTCGACGGCGAGAACGGGGCCGCCAAGCACAAGGTGTTCTGGACAGACTGCAAGGGCTCCGAAGGTGGTGGTGGCGGTACGGCACCCTCCGCCTCGGTGCCGCCCTCCTCGTCGGAGTCGTCCTCGCCTTCGGCCCCGGCCAGTACGACGGAAGCGCCGAGCTCCTCCTCTCCTTCGGGCCCCGCCGGTGCGACCGCGGCGCCGAGTGCCTCCTCCGGCGAGGGCGGGGCGGCCCCGTCGACTGCCGCCTCCCCGTCCGCGCAGGGCGGCGGCGATCTGGCCGAGACCGGTAGCAGCGCCCCGGTGGGCCTGCTGTCGGGCGTCGCGGCGGCGCTGGTGGCCGCAGGCGGTTACCTGGTGCTGCGGCGTCGCAGGGCCTCCCGGAGCTGACTTCCGCCGTGCACGAAGGGTGCCCCCGCACTCGTCCGGGTGACGAGTACGGGGGCACCGTCGTGTGCGGGGAGGCGTCAGCCGGTGTTGCGCAGGCCAGCGGCCACGCCGTTCACCGTGGACAAGTGCGCGGGACAGCAAGGAACCGTCTCTGCGTAGAGAGCAGCACGGTCGGTGCTGCTGGTTTGTCAGCCGAGTGCGGAGAGCTGGTTCAGCAGCTGCATGACCTGGGAATCGCCGCTCCATTCCCCCTGCTGCTGGGCGTCGATAAGGTGCTTGCCGAGGTCGCGGGCCTTGTCTGCGGCCTGATCGGTCTCGCCCTTCTCGACCTTTTTGTTGATCTTTTGTCTGCCTTCTTCTGGGCCTCGTGGTACAGGCCCGGCTTCATGGAGCCGGACCGGGCGGCGAGCACGGCAGAGAGCTGGCGGGCGAGGGTAGTCGGGTCCTGGGCGACCGCCTGTTGCACGCTCGGGGTAGGCGTCGGGCTCGGGCCGCGGGTGGGGACCGACGACGGGCTGGGGGAGGCCGACTCACTGCTGGTCGGAGGATCGGAGGAGACGGGCGGCAGCGAGAAGACCTGCGCCAGCGGCGACCAGGGCGCTGCGGCACCCGGTGGGCCCGGCCGCCGAGCGCGCCTACGAGTTCGACCCCACCACCGGCGACCCGATCGCCGGCAGCGGACGCCCCTACCCGCGCCCCGTCCTCCCACGAGAGATCGCCGCCCTCGCTCCATGCCGGGGACTGCACGCCCCGCGAAGTGACCCCGAGTGCTGCGGCAGGAGCGGTCCGACGTCCCTTCCGCTGTCTGCGCGGCAAAGACCACGATGGGTCCCGGATCAGGTGATCCGGGACCCATCGGTAGCTGGACGCCGCCCGTCAGTGAGCGGCGGTGTGGACGGCCGCGTCCGCCGCAACGCCCTCGGGGGTGGCGATGACCAGGTGGCCGGAGGCGACGTCCGCGATCGGAGTCTCGGCGTAGAGACCGCCGCCGACCGCGAGGCCGCCGGAGATGTTGTCCAGGTCAGCGTCGGAGATCTCGGCTGTCGCAACCTGGGGGGCGGGGTTCATCACGCGTGGTTCCCTTCGAATGAGCACTTCTGAATGGCAGCATTCGCTCGCTCGGCTCCCGGAACCGGAATGCGTTCTCGCGAGGTGGCGCTACCCGAAGGATCAAAGCAGGCCGACCAGGGGGCGGCCAGTCGCCCGAGCCCCGGACGGAACACAGATCGACATGTGCCTTCACCAGTGTGACCACGCAATGACCGAACACGCCGACTCCTTCACATGGCCTGCTGAGCAGGTGCAGACGTGACGGTTGCCACCGGCACCCAGAGCGGTGACTCCCGTGCCGAAGCGGGCGGCTCCTGACTTATTCATGACGGGTGCTCAGGTTCGGTATGACCTGGCGGTGAACGGTGTGAGGGTTTATCGGATTTTCGGCATCCCATCGAGTACGCGAGAGCCCGGCCCTCTGTAAAGAACGCCTCTGCCGACGTCGCTGCCAAGACACGAAGCGTGCATGCCCCAAGCGACGCGACCTGCCGACGATGGCTGCCAGGTCGCCCTCCCGAAGGATGCGCACCGGGCGTGGCGGTTCGCCGAGGCCGGCCGTGTGCTCAGGCAACCGGGGGGTGCGAGCTGTGGATGATGGTGCAGGCGCAGGTGCTCATCGTTCCTCATCCCGGCGGTGGCGCGGCCGTGCGGTTTCCCTCACGGGGCCCTCGTCGCGCGCCTGCTGGAAGGCATCGGAGATGGCCTCCGCAGCGCCGGACAGCGCCCCCTTCGTCTTGGCTCGACTGCCGGAACCGGTGAGCTGGCCGCCGACGATCTCCGGCAGTCCGACCGGCTTGCGCGGCCCTGCCTCCAGGTCCAGGCGGTTGCAAGCCTCGGCGAACCGCAGGTAGGTGTCCACGCTCGCCACAACGACCCGCACATCGATCTTCAGGATCTCGATTCCGACCAGGGAGACCCGCACGAACGCGTCGATCACCAACCCTCGGTCGAGAACCAGCTCCAGCACGTCGTACAGGCCACTGGAACCTCCCCCGCCCCCGCCTTGCGCTGCCACCACACTCACCCTGACCAGCTCCCTCGCCTATCCCTTGGCCCATCGCCCCAGCCCGGCGGCCGCATCCGCATGAGATCCACGGACGCGACTGCCATCAGCCGACACCACCGAGTGACCCCACCCGTCTGGATCAAACAAATGTGCGGTAATGAGAGCGCAGCGTTGGCCGACGGGGCGGCCGTGGCCGCGTTCGTCCGCGACCACGTCGAGCGCCCGGCCCCAGAGCCGGAGCCCCGCCGCATCTGCACCACCCGCGAGGAAAGGCCGTGTAGAGGCGAGGAACGATCAGACAGGGACGGAAGACCGCACCTCGCTGACCAGCAGGAACTGTAGACCTAGAGGAAGATCACCACAGGCAGGACGCGACCGTGAGCACCCGTCGCCCGGGCACGTCGTAACGGTCCGCGCCCCTTGATGCGGCATGGGTTGCGCCGGATCAGCGCGTCGTCCGCGGCCGTGTTCACCAGGGCACGCGGTGGTAGCCCTGCCATGTACGCAGGTGGCCGACTCGGGCACCTCAGCAGGGTTGTAAGGCGCCCTGCTCAGCCGGCTCACCAGACGCCTTCGCTTGCGGTGAGTGGAGGTCGTCAGCCAGTCGCCTTGGCGATGACGCGTTCCATCTCCTCTCGGCCGAAGGCCCGCAGAGTCGTGGAACGGATGTTGCCCACCCCGCCGAGATGCAGGAGTGCTGCGGTGACAGTTTCGTCGTCGGGTGCCTCGACGACGGCCACGAGGTCGTATGGACCGACGGTCCAGTAGGTGTTCAGGACCTTCGCCCCGATCTTCTGTGCCGCTGCTCCGAAGGTCTCGGCGCGCTTCGCGGTGTCCTTGTAGTTTCGGATCCCCTGATCGGTCCAGTTCAGCAGCGTGATGTACGTCGGCATGTTCTCCCACCTTCACGAGGAAACACATCGCGAGGCCAATCCTGGACATCGGTACTGAAACCTGCACGAGATACGCACCCGAACGAGCGATACGGGCACCCACAGGCGGTTGATCACGGTGGCCGGATCCAGGAGAGGCGCTCGCACAACAGCCATGCCGACCTGCGGTGTGACACTTGGCTGCTCAGACCCGAGCAGCCCAGGGTCCGGTTGGGGACTACTCGTTGACCAGCACCGGAATGGAGACGACCGCTGCGGCCGGAGTGCCGGCGAGGTGCTTGGCGGGGAGGGTGAAGTCGATGCCGTCACCGGCGGCACGCGGGCCGTCGTGGTGCTCGTTGCCCTGCGCGTCCTCACCTTCCTCCTGGTACTCGAAGGTGCCGGTGCCCAGCAGGCGGCCGCGGGAGTCGTAGTAGGCGGCGCGCAGTTCCAGCGCGAGGACATCACTGACGTCGGAGGTGATGGTCACGTGCCCGGTGACCGCGGGCTTGTTCGTGAGCGTCAGATCCGTGAGGCGTACCCGGTCGGTGAACGGCCCGTCCTCGATGCGGACTTCGCCCTTGTCCGGGGCCGGGGAGAGCGTGGGTGCCGGGGCCGGCGCGGAGCGCGGGGCGGGCAGGGCGGCCGCGGCGGCGGAGGCACGCGGCTTCGGGTCGCCCGGGTGGTCGGCCCCCGAGTGGCCGCTGCAGCCGGTGAGCGCCGCCAGGGCGGGGACGAGGAGGCCGAGTACAGCGGCCGTGGTGCGGGTGAGCGGTCTCATCGGGCGTACTCCCGGGGCATCTGGAACGGTCGGTACAGTCGCGGGGCCGAGGCGCGGAACGCGCACCCGGCCCCGTGGGGGGTCAGCTGGTGCGCGGAGCCGTACCGAACAGGGAGCGGTACATCTTGCCGTACAGCTCGGTGTTGTTCTGGCTGGTGGCGAACCGCTTGCCGTCGGGCCCGTACGCGTAGATCGGCACGTCGGCACCGGTGTGGTTGCCGGAGAGGTAGGACAGCCACAGGCTGGCCTCCGGGCTGCCGTCCTTGACGCCTGCCGGGTCGTCGGGCGTACGGAACGTGGCGGGGCCGAAGTTCTTCGGGTCGCCCGCGCCGGAGCCGTTGACGATGCCCGAGGAGCGGGCCGGGTCCTTGACGTTGGCCGAGGACGAGCGCGACGGCGTGGAGTCGTTGGCCCGGTTGCCCGCGTCGGTGTTGGCCGGCGGGGCGGCCGCCTCGGCGTTGGTGAAGGTGCCCTTCTCGATGATGTTGAAGCCGGCGCACTCGTGGTCCGCCGTCACGACCACCAGGGTGTGGCCGTCCTTCTTGGCGAAGTCGACCGCGGCCTTCACGGCGTCGTCGAACGCCTTGATCTCGGCGAGCGTCTGCGCGGCGTCGTTGGCGTGCGAGCGCTTGTCGATCTGGGCGCCCTCCACCTGGAGCAGGAAGCCCTTCTTGGAGCGGCCGTCGAGCAGGGAGATCGACTTCTTGGTCATCTCCGCCAGAGTCGGCTCCTGCTTCTGCGGGGCGTCGGCAGGCAGCTGGGCCTTGGCCTGCTCGACGGTCAGGTTGCCGCGGTTGAACAGGCCGACGACCTTGCCGCTCTTGACGTCCTCCAGGTCCGCCTTGGTGGCGGCCTTCTGGCTCGCGGCGGTCTGCGCGGGCAGCGCCGGGTCGCCGAAGCTGCCGAGCACCTGGTAGCCCTGCGCCTGCAGCGCCTTCTGGTCGTCCGGCTCGAAGCGGGACAGGCCGCCGCCGAGGATCACGTCGGCGGTGCCGTTGCGGGCGATCTGCTCGGCGATCGGCGTGATCAGGGTCTGGTCGGCGGGCTTGTTCTCGTAGGTCCCGTCGGCCTTCTTGGGCAGGCAGGAGGCATCCGAGTAGACCGGTCCCTGGCAGCCACGCAGCAGCGCGTGGCTGAACATGGCGGCCGGGGTCGCGTCGGTGATCTCTGCGGTGGAGACGTTGCCGGTGGCGAAGCCTGCCTCGTGGGCCTGCTCCATCAGTGTCGCCACCTTCTTCTCGTAGGCGTCGACACCGATGGCGGCGTTGTACGTCTTCACGCCCGACGACCAGGCGGTGGCCGAGCTGGCGGAGTCGGTCACCAGCGCCGGCTGGTCGCTGCCCATCTCGGCGGCGTACGTGGCGACAGCGCCGTAGTTCGGCAGCTGCTCCATGTTCAACTTGCCGCTTGCCCCGTAGTAACGCTCCCGGGCTGCGGTGACGTGGGTGCGGCCCATGCCGTCGCCGACCAGGTAGATGACGTTGCGTATCTTGTTGTCTTGACTCCCCTGCTGGGGCGTCGAGTTGGCCGCCACGGCCGTACCGGCGGCGAGCGCGCCGGTCGTGGCGACGACCGTCAGGATTCTGACGGATCTGCGCATGCGGATGCTCCTAGGACGCTGGGCGCTGCGACCCGACCCCTCCTGGGTGGCGGCCGCGAGCGCGCCCGGACGGAGCCGGGCGGCAGCGACGGTAAGAGCGGGGTATGAACACTCCGTGATGCCGAGGTGTGGCCGAGGAGAACACATCGGCGCTCAGCAGGACGCACCGGGCCGACCACACAGCGTGAGATGAGGTTGTCGGCAGAGCCAAGCCGGGGGTCGGCGGACCGGGCGCGGATCACGCGCCGATGAAGCGCTGCAGGGAGCAGAAGCTACAGACACCCTCCGGGTACTCGACGACAACGGCGTGCGCCACAAGCGCACCAGGTGGAGCCGGGAGCGCCAGGGAATCACGGTGAAGGCCGCCGCGGCCGCCGAGCCCACGGCGAAGGGGAGTGCGCCTTCACCCAATTGGGCGACAGGGTCCTTCGGTCCGCTCGAAGATCGCGGTGTGGGCAATGGCCCGGCTCGGCCGGGGACGAGTGCCGAACAGCTCCACTCAGGCGCCTTCATGTGTTGCCAACTCAGCGGGAACCAATGGACAGTTGGGACAGAACGAAATGTGCTGCACCTGGAGGGGGAAGAGATGAGAGTCACGCTGGCCGTTGACGCCGGGAACGCAGAAGCGGCCGGAGCCTCGGACGACCTGTATCAGTGGCTGCGCCAAGACCCCGATCTGCGTGGGTTCGTCCGCAGGGAGACTCCCGCCGCTCCGACGGACGGCGCCATGGGCGCGCTGGGGGAGCTGATCGCCCTGCTGCTGGCTCCCGGTGGTCCGACGACCGCACTGGGCGCGGCCGTCGTGATGTGGCTGCAGAACCGCCGGGGCAATCAGACCGTCACCATCACCCGGCCGGACGGTACGCAGGTCGTGGTCTCCTCGGAGAAGGTGCGCGGCCTGACCGCCGAGGGCACCAGTGAGCTGGCCGAGCGGGTCGCCGCAGCGCTTGGGCAGGAGCGCAACCCACAGGGGATACGGGATACAGCGGAGGACGGCGGTCGGGTCGGTCCGTCGCGGGAGGCGGGCTGACCATGCCGTCGCGGCGGGCGCGGGATCCGCGGGCGGGAGCGGATCTGACCGGAGCCGGTTGCCACGCGCTGGTGGTCGGGACGGCCATCCACCCAGGGCACCAGTTGCCCGGTCTGCCATCCGCTCTGCGGTCGGCGCAGGACGTGGCCGAGGCGCTGAGCACGGTGTGCGGTATGGGAGACCGGGTCAGGCTGCTCACCGACCCGACGTCACCGAGTGATGTCCTGGAGGCGCTGGCGGAGGCCATCGGCCGGGCCGAGCCCACGGAGGAGCGGTACGAGCGAGGAACCGTCCTCTTCTACTTCGTCGGGCACGGGTTGCGCGGACCCGGTCAGCAGCTGTACCTGGCCACGGCGACGACCAAGTCCCAGGCGGACACGGCACACTCCATCCCCTACACGGAGATCGAGCGCTACTTGAGCGATGCCGCCGCCGACCCGGTCGTGATCCTCGACTGCTGCTTCGCGGGGAACGCCCGGGAGCCGGGTCGGCCGACCGCCATGGACCCGTTCGCCGGTGCGCGGCCCGCCGGCAGTTACCTGCTCGCGTCCGCGATGCGCAACGCCTTGGCGTATGCCCCGCCGGACGCGGAGCACACCCTCTTCAGCGGTCAGTTGCTGAGCCTGCTGCGGGAGGGCGACGCGGGCGGCCCGAAGTGGCTGACGCTGGGCGAGGTCTACCGGCTGCTCGACCAGCGGCTCCAGGGCAGCGCTTCCCGCCCGTACGGCGGTGGCACCGCGCGCATGGGGGAGCTGTCCCTCGCCGTCAACCGCCGGTACGAGGCGCGGCCGTGCCCGGACACCGGGCTGCCGATGGTCGACGTCCCGGATCCGAACGCAGTCTGTCCCTACCCCGGCATCCTCCCCTTCCTCCCCGAGCAGCACCGTCTCTTCTTCGGCCGGGAGGAGCTGACCCGGGAGCTGCTGCGGCGCGTCGAGCGGGCGGCGCCCGGTGAGCCGGTGGTCCTGGTGGGGCCGTCGGGAGTCGGCAAGTCCTCCCTGCTGCGGGCAGGGCTGAGCGTGGCCGCGGAGCAGGCGGGGCTCAACCCTGTGTGGATGGTGTCCGCTCCGGGTCAGCGGCCTTTCCAAACGCTTGCCGAGGGGTGGGCGAGGGCGGTGGGCAGGGAGCCCTCCGAGGTCGTACGGGATCTGGAGCGGGGGCGCTTCAGCCGCCCCGCGGCCACGGGAACCACGGCCGGCCGGGCACCACGTGTCCTCGTCATCGACCAGCTCGAGGAGTACTTCACGCTCTGCTCGGACGCGGCCGAACGTGAGCGGTTCGCCGCCGCCCTCACCGCGGGAGCGGACGAAGAGCGGGGCGGGAACGGGGACGAGGGCGGCCCGCGTCTCGTCCTGGCTCTGCGCGCCGACTACTACGGCGACGCCCTGAGCGACCCCCGCCTGGCGCCCGTCGTACGGGCGGGCCACTTCGCCGTGCCCGCGCTGGGCGACGAGGAGGTCGAGGCGGCGGTCGTGGGCCCGGCGGAGTACGCGGGCCTGCGGTGGGAGGAGGGCGTACCGCAGCTCCTGGTGCGCGACGTGAACGAGGAGCGGCACACCGCGGGAGACGCCGCAGCACTGCCCTTCCTGGCCTACGCCCTGCCGGAGATCTGGCTGCGGCGGCAGGGGACGACGCTCACGTACGCCGGGTACGTCGGCGCCGGGGGTATTCGGGGCGCGGTGGCCAGGGCCGCCGACAGGATCTACGACACTCTCGACGACACCGGCCGCGCGGCTCTGCGGAGCCTTCTGCTGGCCATGGTCCATGTGGTCGACGGCGAGGGGCGGTTGGTACGCCGCAGGGTACGGCGGGAGGAACTGGCCGGCAGCGAGGACCTGCTGCGCCGGCTCGCGGACGCCCGCCTGGTCGTCGTGGACGAGGAGGGCGGGGCCCAGCTCGGCCACGACTCGCTGCTGCACGCGTGGGGGAGGCTGAGCGGCTGGATCGACGAGGTGCGGGACGACCTGCTGAGACTGCGGCGGCTGACCGCGGCGGCGGAGGGCTGGGCCGAGGCGGGACGGAAGCCGAGCGGCCTCTACCAGGGCGATGCCCTGGAGGAGGCGAAGAAGCTCACGGCGGACGATGCCCACGCGGTCCAGGGAGCCCGGCCGGTGGCCGCAGCCGACTCGCCCGTCGCAGCGGCATCGGCAGTCGTCCGCCTCCCCGTCCGCCAGGTGGTACGGGACTTCGTCGCCGCGAGCGGTCACGCGCAACAGCGCAGACGCCTCGTCACCCGTGCCTGGATCGCGGGCCTTTCGGCCCTGTCCCTGGTGGCCGCCTCACTCTTCGGTTGGGCGTTCTACGAGAACCGGCAGGCGGCCAGCCGGGAGGAGAGTCTGATCGCCAGGGAACTGGCCACCCAGGCCGACGCCATACGTGAAGGCGACCCGCAGACCGCGCTCCGCCTCAGCCTGGCCGCGTACCGCACCGCGGTGACCCCTGAGACCCGCTCCAGCCTGTACACGGCGGCGACGACCGTCACGCCGACCCGCCTCGTCCCGAAGGAGCCGTACCGCAAGCCGGTGCTCAACGTCGCCTACAGCCCGGACGGCAAGGTCCTGGCCGCGAGTCACCGGGGCGGCCGGATCCAGTTGTGGGACCTGTCCGAGCCCGCCGTGCCGGTGGAGGCGGGCCGTTTCACGCTGAGGAGCGGTGCGGCCATCGCCTACCACCCACGTTCGCGGCTCCTGGCCGCGCAGTCGGCGGACGAACTGACGCTGTGGGACACCAGGGACCCGGCGAAGCCACGGCGGCTCTCCCTGGTTCGGATCGACCACGGTGTGACGTACACGCTGGCGTTCAGCGCGGACGGCCGAACTGTCGCGGCGGGCAGTCAGAAGGGACAGCTGCGGCTGTGGGACGTGAGCGACCCCGCCCACCCCGCACTGCGTACCCAGCGGACGGTCGCCAAGGCGGAGTTGATCTCCCTGGCGTTCACCCGCGACCGACACCACTTGATCACGGGCAACGGCAGCGGAGAAGCGGGGAGCGGACAGCCCGCACAGGTGCGGCTGTGGGACGTGAGCGATCCGGACCGGCCCGTGCTGCGGGACACGGAGCGGGCCGACACGGTCATGGCGGTCGCGGCCGATCCCCAGCGCGACCTGGTGGTCGCCACCGGTGCGGCGGGGAAGATCGCCTGGTGGGAGGTGGCGGACGGACGGGACCTGCGGCGCGTGAAGGCGAAGAAGTACCTCGACTACTGGGGCTACAACCGGCACGGCATGCCGTCGCTCGCGTTCAGCGGGGACGGCGCGTACCTTGCGGGAGCGAACGGCGGGAGCGGCGTTGAGCGGGCCGATGTGAACAGGAAGGTATCGGATCTCGTGGACGGCATGCACGAGGTCACCCTGCCGACGGGCGAGCCGGCCCAGTCGGTCGCCTACAGCCCGGACAGCCGGTATCTGGCGGCCGGTGAGTGGGGTGGGGAAGTGCGGCTGTGGCCCGCCCGGCCCTGGGCGCCCGCGCTCGAGGGCAGCATCTACGCCATGCCCCAGGCGGGGACCAGCCCGTTCAGTCCCGACGGCGAGTTCGTCATCGCCTCGCAGGGGAACGCGGACTACACGACCACGACAAGGGTGTGGGACGTCGGCGCTCCTGGCACACCGAAGGTCCGGTACACCCTGCCGAGGGGATGGGAGGCGAAGTACTTCCTGACCCGGCACAAGACGCCCGTGTTCCTGGTGCATCACTGGACCAAGGGGCTGGACCACACCTTCCAGTTGTGGCAGTTCGACTCCGGCGGAGCCCTGAAGAAGGGCCGTGGCATCCGGCTCACCGCCGACTCGCCGAGCGTCGCCGTGAGTGCCGACAACCGTCTCCTCGCGGTGGGTTCGCAGGAGGAGCCCGACATCGCGGTGTGGGACATCGGGGATCCCGCGAAGCCCGTGCGCAGGGGCACGATCGAGGCGCGGGCGGGTGGGGGCCTCGGGGCCACGGGGAACCTGTGGTTCGCCGGGGCGCGGTCCCTGGCGACGGTGGAGAAAGGACGGCACATCAGGTTCTGGGACGTCTCCGACCCTGCCCGGCCTCGAAAGGGCGGGCGCATCGACGACGCGGCGACGGGGGAGGGCGCGATGTACGTCCCCTCGTCCCAGCTTCTCGTCACCGAGGACGTGGGAGACAATATTCGGCTCTGGGACCTCTCCCGGCCCGCGCACCCCGCCAGGGGCAGCCTGGTTCCGGCAGCCGCGGGAAACTACTTCCCCACGCACAAGGGGGAGTTGGCGGCGACACTCCACGATGGAACCGTCGAGTTCTGGGACGTCACCGATCCCGCTCGTCCCCGGAAGAAGCGCGACGACCTCTTGCTCGACCGCGAGGTCACGTCGATCACTATGACCCCGGACGACCGGTACGCGGTGACGAGCGAGCCCTATCGCATCTGGTCCCTCGGGAAGGACGGGCGGTGGAGCACGCCCGCGCTCGTCACGCTGAAGACCGCTGATGAGGTACACGTTCCCCCGGCAACCTCGCCGCAGGGCCCTCGTTGGCTCGCTGTCACCGACTTGGGCAGCTCCGGCCTGACAGACGCGAGGACCTACGTGCTCGACTTCGACACCGACCGCCTCTACGAAGCCCTGTGCAGGTCCCATCCCCTCAGCGTCCCCGAAGACCAGTGGGAACAACTGTTCCCGCACCTGACCTACCGCACGTCCTGCGACTGACGCCAAGCGGTGTTGGTCGGCTCAACTCCTGGTCGGCTGCGGCCAAGCGGGCACGAGCGGCGAGTGTGCCTGGCTCACTGAGCCGAGGGCGGGCGGCGCGTCTTCCAGACGACGCACGCGGTCACCTCTGCGCCGCCCACCGGTACGGCCCGGTGGAGTCGGGGGGCCGTACCGGTTCGGCCGGGGGACGGGGTCAGTTCGTGAAGGTGAAGTACTTCCAGGCGCCGTGGTTCGTGGAGTTGACGGTGTCGCCGGAGGCGCCGTTGATGTACGACGCGCGGGCCGGCCCTTCTCCACGTGACCGGGACTTTCGAGTGCATCGCCGCCGTCACCGGCCGGACACGGCGCCCGTCTCGGCCGCCCGCCGGCCATGACCGAGGAACAGGTGCGTCACGCCCGGGACCCGCTCACCTTCCCGGGGAACACCGTCACGTCGGTTGGGCGGTGTCGTTCGCGGTTGTTCCGGGTTTGGTGTGGAGGACCTCGCGGGCCTGTTCGGCGGCGCGGGTGATGCTTTCGCTGATGAAGTCGAGGAAGCGGGCGATGTTCTCCAGGCGGGTGGCGGCGGGGGTGTAGGGGCCGAGGACGGTGACGCCTTGGCGTGCGGTTTCGACGAGCCGGTCGTTGGATCGGGCGCTGGCGATCGTCGCCTGGTAGAAGAGTTCGTCGTCGACGACGTAGCGGTCGCGGCGGCGTTCGCCGCGTTCTCGGCGGACGAGGCTCTGACTCTCCAGGAAGGCGATCGCTTTGGAGACGGACGCCGGGCTGACCTGGAGGCGCTGGGCGAGCTCGGACGCGGTGAGGCTGCCCGCGTCGGTGGTGAAAAGGCAGGTCAGCACCCGGGCCGTCATTTTGGGCAGGCCCGAGGCCATGAGGACGGTGGTGAGCGTCTCCTCGTACTCGGCCACGGCCTCGGCGTCGCGTCCGTGTGGCTGGGGGACTGACTCCGGCCCGCGGGAGGAGGCAGGCCTGCGCCGGCGAGCGCGGCGTTCGGTGGCGCGGTGGGCGAGGTCGGCGCGGTAGGCGGTGGGGCCGCCGTTGCGCATCACCTCACGCGTGATCGTCGAGGTCGGACGGCCGAGGCGCCGGGCGATCTCGGCGTAGGGGAGGCTGTCGGCCAGCCCCAGCGCGATCTGCCGGCGTTCCTGCTGGGTGAGCCTGCCTCCCGGCATCGCGGTCTCCTCGGTGATCCTTCGCGGTGGTCCCTGATCCCCCACCATAGCGTTCACTTTTCACCCATTGCAATGATCGAGCAGCTTCCGTTGCGTTACAAGCAAGACCCTTGCAAGGATTTCTCGTACCTACCTGCATGGATGACAAATCTATGCAACGAACACGTTGAAGTGATCTGGAAAGCAACGTAGCGTTTCCAGCATCAGAAACAACGAGCGAGTACGGGAGAGCACGATGCAGAAGTTCGACACCCCCGCCCCGATCTCCGCCGTCCTGGCCATCCCCGCCGGACGCATTCAGTTCATCGCCGCCGACCGCGCCGACACCACCGTCGAGGTCCTGCCCGCCAATCCCTCCAAGAACCGCGACGTCCGGACCGCCGAGCAGACCACCGTCGCCTACGCCGACGGCGTCCTGCGGATCCACACCCCCGAGCCCAAGAACCAGCTCTCCGGCCCCTCCGGATCCCTGGAGGTCACCGTCCAGTTGCCCGCCGGCTCTCACGTCGAGGGCAAGGCCGCCGGCTCCGAGCTCCGCGGCGTCGGCCGCCTTGGCGACGTCACCTTCGAAGGCGCGTACCGCCAGATCAAGATCGACGAGGCCGCGAGCGTCCGCCTCACTGCCATCGACGGCAGCATCGAGGTCGGGCGGCTGGGCGGCCCCGCGGAGATCAGCACCGCAAGGGGCGGCATCCGGATCAACGAGGCCGTGCGCGGCACGGTCGTGCTCCGCACCCGGTCCGGCGACATTTCGGTCGCCGCCGCCGGCGGCGTCTCGGCCGCCCTGGACGCCGGCACCGGCTACGGCCGCATCAGCAACGCCCTCAAGAACGATGGCGCCGCCGAACTCGACATCCGCGCCACCACCTCCCACGGCGACATCACCGCCCGCAGCCTCTGAGAGAGGTGGGCAGGAATTGGTGAGCTGCCTGTCGTCAGGGCGCGGTCGTCCAAGCGTCTGGGCGGGGTGCCAGCACCGCGGAGACGACCGCGCCGGACGAGGCCATGATGTCGGCCACGAACCGCAGGCGTCCGATGCCGAGTCGTCGCAGCGCCGGACCGTGGTCGGCGGCGACGACGAGGGAGGCCGCGAGGAGAAGAAGTCGCCACAGGGCCATCACCGGGCGGCGCGTTGCGCCGGGCAGTTCCGCCAGGGAGGCGTGCAGTCGCTCGCAGTGGAACGGGACGTGGCGCTGCTCGTCGGACAGGATCCGCCCTGCCGCGTCCGAGGTGAGCGAGTCGTCGGTGCCGTCGCGCAGGGCCCGGTAATAACGCAGTGCCACCACTTCCGCGATCATCAGCACCAGCAGTTCCATGCGCAGACACATGAGACGCCGCAGCCGTACGAAGACCGTGTCGCTCCAGTGGCCGGTCAACGTCGGTACACCACCCGCAGCCAGCAGACGGGCGAGTAGACGGGCGTGGTTCTGCTCCTCGGCGACGAAGAGCCGGACCGCCCGCGCGTAGTCGGCGTCGCCGGCCTCATCCGCTTTGCCGACGAGGTTGGCGCCGTCACCGTCCTCGCCGACCTGGAAGCGCTGAATGCTGGCCCACACCGCCGGATGCAGCGTCGCGCTCTGCCCCCAGTCCGGGTCACCCTGGGCGCGCCTGCGCTCGCGCTCGTCCTCGAACCGCCTTGTCCACTTGGCGAAGCCGCCCGCGTGCACCCGGTCTCCCCTCCCCTGGGCACAGCCACCGTGCCCCGGAGAGGGACGACGCCGGCGGACGCCAAACCGTTCCCACGCTCACATCAACTGCTGCGGCGGCGGCAATCAGCGATGGGCGTGATACCGAGCGCAAGGATCGGGCCAACCGCGGTACATGAAAGGCGGTCGGTGGATGCGGCGGGGTCCGGCTCGCCCGTCTCCGGCTCTCAACGCGGCCTGCCCGTTCGGCGCGGGCGCCTCACTCATAGACAGTGGCGGCCTTGAGCGCTCGGGCCAGGAAGGCCCGGTCGCCGCCTTCCGGGAGCCCCGTGCCTCAGAGCGCTTGCCGCTGAACGGGCGGGAACTGACGATCGACGGGACGCGTCACGCGGGCAGGCCGGCGATCATCGGTGGGAACCCGTCCGAGGTCCCCCAACCCGGCGTCGTGAGCGCCGGGGTGGGGGTCCCGTCAGCCGTCAGTCGTTCCCGTTACGAGCCGGCGGTGACCGTGACGGTGCCGGTCAGGGTGAGTGGGGTGCCCGCGCCGTCCTCGGGGGCGGCTGTGAGCTCCCAGGTGTAGGTGCCGGTGGCGGCCGGCTCGCCGTCCGTGAGGGTGCCGTCCCAGCGGGCGGTCAGGGTGGTGCCGTGTGCCGTGGGGGTGAGCGTGCTCACGACCTTCTTCTTGCTCTTGATCACCAACTGGGCGCCGGTGGACGGCTTGGACAGCTGCCAGGCCGGGTTCCAGGTGGTGCCGGGCTTCGCGGCGTAGGCGATGTCGGCCCGGGTGGCGATCGCGGTGAGAGCCTGGGTGGGCACTCCGCTCGGTGCGACATGTGCCGCCCCGGCGGTGTCCAGCCAGGCGACGCCGCCGCCGTACTTGTCCACGTCGTAGTTCTTCCACCCGGACACGGTGGGCAGGCTGGTGAGCACCCGGGGCGCGGCAGCGGTTCCGGTGTGGAAGTCGGTGAGCAGCAGCTTGCCCGCGTTCGTGTCCTGGTTGACGACGAAGCCGTCGCCGAGCTTCCCGCGCTCGGGCAGGGTGATGTTCTCACCGGTTTGCAGGTCGTACACGCCGAACGGGGTGGACTTGTCGCCCGTGACGTCCCGCCCCAGGCAGTCCCAGTACACCCAGCGCCCGACGGTCTGGATGTCCCGGATCGCACAGGAGGCGCCGACCGAGTACGAGTTGACCGTGCCGGAGGCCAGGTCCCGCGCCTTGATCTCGCCGGCGGCGCCGCCCGCGGTCCACAACTGGGAGCCCCACAGCGCGGCCGACGCGTCCAGTTGCTCCACCACCGCCGCGCCCCCGGGCGCCTCGAAGTCGACGAGCACACCGCCGTCGTACAGCGCGTACCGTCCGGCGGCGTCGTACAGGCCGCGGCCGGAGGTCGCCGGAGTGGGGCGATCGAACGGTATGACCTCGGTGCGTTCGCCGGACGCGGTCGCGCGCACGAGGACGTCCCGCTGGGCGGCGTCGTCGTGCCGGACGTACACGACGGACCCGTCCCCGGCGCCCAGCGGCTGGCCGTAACTGTCGTCGAGGGGCGCAGTGGCGACCTCGGCGCGCTCCCCCGCCGACGGGGTGCCGGTGAGTGTCACCTTGCGCGACTGGTACGAGGGGAGCGGCGCGCTGTCGGTCTCCTTGGTGACCAACTGGCCGCCGGCCAGCGCGATGCCGCGCACCGTGGCAGGTCTCGCGGGCACCTTGGAGAGGGTACGCAGGGTCAGACCGCCGTCCGCCGCGACCTCGATCCGGCGCACGGCCCAGTCTCCGGCGTCCGCGCCGCCGACCGTGATCGCCCCGCCGCCGGGGATCTGCGTCAGGTCGGGCTGGGCGGCGTCCAGCAGGGTGACCGGCGATCCGCCGCCGAGCGGGATGGCCTTGAGGGGGCCGCCGCGGGTCAGTGGCGGGTTCTGCTCGTGGGAGGTCGCCGGCCGGAGGGATGTGAGCAGCCAGTCGCCCGCCAGTCCGACGACCGTGTCGCCGTCCGCCGAGGGCGACACGGCGACGGATGTCTGCGCCCCGGCCGGGTCGTCGCGGCGGACCACGAAGGCCTGGCGCATGCCCTGCTGGTACCAGGCGATGTGGGTGGGCGAGACGGCGGCCTGGATGGTCCACGGTTCGTCGAGGCCGACGGCATGGGTGGTCACGGGTGTGAGCGTGCCGGTGGTCAGGTCGAGGACACCGATCGCGTACGTGTGGATGAACTTCACGACGGCCAGCCGCCCGTCGCCCGCCGCGACCGGGTACCGGTCGAACCTCATCCCCGACGGCGGCTCGACCGGCGTGTCCGTGGTCACGCCGTCCTGGATGCGGAGGATGTGCAGCTTGTCCACCTGCCACACCTCGTTGTACGAGACCGTCAGCACGGTCTGCCCGAACGAGCCGACGGTGTACTGACCGTCCGGAACCGTGAGCGGCGTCGATTCCCCGGTCGCGGGGTCGCGCAGCTGCACGACTCCGCTCGAGTCGACGGGTACGGGCAGGACGTCCGTCCCCGCGCCGTAGTGGCCCTGCTGGCCCGGCAGTCTGCCGGTGAAGTCCTCGACCGTCCGCTCGCTGCCGTCGTAGCCGCGCCACTGGTACGGCGCGGTGGAGCCGTCGCTCGTCTCCCGGCGGTGCAGATAGCCGGTGTCTCCGGAGGCGTACAGCACGTCCTGCACCGGCGCGTATCTGTCCGGCGCGCTCAGCACCAGCTCCGCCGGTTCGGTGTCACCGGCCCGGGCGACCGTGGGGACGGCGACGACGGGGACCGCGGCGAGAGCGAGGACGAGGGTGAGACGGCGGGCAGTGTCGCTTAAACGTTCGATTTTCATGTCCATGGTTGTCACAGCGCAGGGTGGGACGGAAACGTCACACTGGCCCGCCACGCCCCATCAGTTCGGGGGTTCACTCAGCTCAGGGGCTCACTCAGCTCGATGGAGCACAGAGCTGCCGCCAGGGCCCGTTCGTCGCCTACGTCGAGAGCCGTGTCGGTCAGTTTGATGACGTGTTCGTCGCCGTGCTCCAGGGCCAGTTCGAGAACCTCTTCGGAGGTCAGGATGCCCGGCGGGGTGTACACGGCCGGGGCGTCCGGCGCGTACATCGCGGTCACGGCCGCGGAGGCCGTCCAGGCGGCCCGCAGGCTCGGTGCCCACAGGGACCGCGGGAGCGCGGGCAGGACGCGCAGGACGGCGTTGGGCGCCGTGGCCGCGTGGACCAGCATCGTCGCTTCGCCGTGGCCGTGGGTGGCGTACCGGTGGGTGGCCGCGCGCACCAGTTCGGTGAGGCGGCGGTGCGCCGCGTCGGGGTCCGTGACCGTGGCCGCCCAGGTCGGCAGACCCCTGACGCGCGCGAGCCGGGCGGGGAAACCCCGGTCCGTTCGGCGAGGGGCGTCACCGCGTCGAGGGCGGCGGCCGCGCTCTCGGCGCCGGGCAGCGGGACCAGGTCGGGGTCCGCGGCGTCTGGTGCGTGCGGACGACGCTACTTTCGAAACACGCCCCAGGACTGCCGGGGGACCTCGGCCGGAGCATGGGTGCGAGCCCCTGCCCGCGCCCAAGGACGGGGCGGTGCCGGACCGGGGCCAGTACGTCCCCACGCGGCAGCGAAGGGCGCCGCCTGCGACGCTCTCGCCACCACCCGGGTCCCGGCGGAGGGGCGCGAAGGGGTGGTCCGCATCGCCGTCGCCGATGACGGGATCGTCGGACGGAAGCGCCGCGGCGCACGGCGCTGTGAACGCCGGCGACGTCGTGGTGGCCGACGAGGAGGGCGTCGTGGTCGTCCCGGCCGCCCGCCGCGAGGAGATCCTCGCCGCCGCGCGGGCCGGGCTGGCCGAGGAGGCGGACGAGACCCTCGACGCGTGGGAGGAGGCCCACCGCACCCGCGTCAACGCGATCCTGCGCGACGAGGGCTTCGAGGAGTGACACCGCCCGGGCGGGCGGCGACCGTTCGAGGCAGGAGCGACGTCGTTCACCGGGGCCGTGCCCGCCGGATCACCGTGACCTCAACTGGGCGTAGATCCCGCCCTCGGTGTCGTAGACGGTGGCTTGGGTCCGGAAGCGGAAGGGGCCCTTTCCGGGTTTGACGTCGGTGATGGCGTACCAGACGCCCCATCCGGGGTCCCCGGGCAGCTCGATGAGCTTGCCGCGCACCGTCCCGGCCACCGTTTCGACCTCGACACTGGACGCGGTGCCCTTGCCGCCGTAGTACAGGCCGGAGAGGTAGACGCGGCCGTCCTCGGACTCCTCCTGAACGGAGACGCCGGGGGTGCTCCGGTCGATGTTGCCGTCGACCACGCTGCGGAACTGCGGCTCGGGCGAGGAGGGGGGCGACGTCCAGTGCTTGCCCTCCGCCGTGAGCCAGAGCTCGAAGCCGGGGGCGGCCGTCACGTGCTCACCGGGGGTGACGATACGGGGCGTCGGGGCCGGGACGGCCGAGGAGGCGGAGGGCGAGGGCGAGACGGACGCGGGCGCCGCCGGGGACGTGATGCGGGCGGCGCCGGATCCCGTGCCGCGCAGCAAGACGACTGCCAGGGGCACCAGCAGCAGCCCGCACCCCGCGCCGAGTACGGCCGTCCGCCGCCTGAGCCGGATCCGCCGCCCCCGGCGCTCCACGGCCGCCAGCGGCAGCGGGGAGGGCGTGATGTCGTACGCGACCTCGGCCAGTGCCTGGCGCAACCGTTCGGTCTCGGCGTGTCCCGGGCCTGTGTCTGCTTCGGTTCTGGGGTGATTCATCAGCGGGCTCCGGAGACGGGGTGGGAGCGGTCGGAGGCGACGAAGGCGGGATGAGAGCGCAGAGCCACGAGGCCGCGCCGCGCATGGGTCTTGACCGTTCCGAGCGAGCAGTCGAGCAGCTCGGCGATGTCGGTTTCGGAGAGGTCCTCCCAGTAGCGCAGCACCAGCACCGTCCGCTGCCGGGCGGAGAGCGTGGCGAGCGCCTGCGTGACCGTGGCGCGGCGCTCGACGGACTCGGCGTGGCCGCTGTCCGGCTGGTGCACCCGTTCGGGCAGGAACGGCATCAGCAGATGCGTGACACGTCTCCTGCGGATCCGGCTGAGGTTGTTGTTGACGAGTGAGCGCCGTACGTAGAAGTCGACGTCGTCGGGCGGGATGCGCCCCCAGCGCGCGTACACCTTGGCCAGGGTGGTCTGCACGAGGTCCTCGGCTTCGTGGTAGTCGCCGGTGAGCAGGAGGGCGGTCCGCAACAGACGGGGCCAGGCCGCACTGGCGTAGGCGGCGAAGTCGGTGCTCCCGGAGGAGGCTGCGAATCTCTCGTACTGCGGCACGGACGCGGTTCCCTGTGGGTCGGGTGCGGGGAGGAGGAGAGCCGGGGGGGCGGGGACCGCGCGGGTCCCCGCCCGGGAGATCAGCGCAGCGTCAACTGGGCGTAGATCTCGCCCTCGGTGTCGTGGACGGTGACCCGGGACACGTAGTCCCAGGAGCCGCTGCCGGGCTTGACGCGGGCGGTGGCGTACCAGGCGCCCCATCCGGGGTTGCCGGGCAGCTCGATGAGCTTGCCGTGCACCGTCCCGTCCACCGTTTCGACCTCGACGCTGGACGCGGTGCCCTTGCCGCCGTAGTACAGGCCGGAGAAGTACACGCGGCTGTCCGTGCCCTCGGACTGCACCGAGACTCCGGGGGTGTTCCGGTCGATGTTGCCGTCGACCACGCTGCGGAACTGGGGGTCGGGCGAGGAGGGCGTCGTCCAGTGCTTGCCCTCGGGCGTGAGCCAGAGCTCGAAGCCGGGGAAGGCCGTCACGTGCTCACCGGGGGCGACGATACGGGGCGTCGGGGCGGTCTTCTCCGCCGTCGGCTGCGTCGCCGTGGCGGCCCGGGCCTTCGAGGCCGAAGCGGTCTGGGTCTGCGCCGCCTCCGCCTTCGCGACCGTGCCGTGCGGTGCCGTCGCGGGTACGGCGTACGACACCGTGGCCATCCCCGCCACAGCGGCGGTGACGGCCGCGCAGGTCAGGTACTTCAGCGTCCGTTTCATGAACGGGCAACTCCTCGCGGAACACGGACCCTTGCGGGATCCAGGCTGACTGATGAAGGGAGGGCGCCTCTCCACCCGTTCAAACCCCGCCGGGCCCCCACCCGGATGACACCCCCGCGGGATTTCTTCGCGGAGCGGCGACATCGGCCGACGCGACCGGGCGCTGGTCCCGGTCCGCTCGGTGCTCGGTGGTGATAATCGTCGGGTGAACGGCGGTGAGGTGCGGCGGCGGTTGGTGGGGGATCTGCTGGCGGTGGGGGCGCCGTACGGGCTGGCGCTCGCCGGTGGGGACGCGGTGCGGGCACACGGACTCGTGGACCGGCCCGGACGGGACGTCGACGTGGCCACCGAGAGCCCGGTCGAGACGGGGGACATCGTCGCGGCGGTGCGCGCCGGCCTGGAGGAACGCGGCTGGCGGGTGCGGACCTCGGGGACGGAGCCGCTGGCGGCCCGGCTGGTGGCCGGTGACCCGGCGGCCGGGGCCGGGGAGGAGTACGCCGTGCAGGTGCTCAAGGAGGTGCTGTGGCGGCCGTTGGAGGCGGGCGAGTCGGGCCCGGTCCTCTCCCTCGAGGACCTCGTCGGCACCAGGGTGCGCGCACTGGCCGGCCAGGGCCTCGCCCCCGACCTCGTCGACGTCCACGCCGCCGCCGACCGGTGGAGCCACCCGGAGTTGGAGGAACTCGGCCGCCGCCACGCCGGTGACGTCTTCGACCTCGCCGATCTTCAGACCCGTCTCGTCGGCGCCGAGTGGATCGACGACCGCGAGTTCACCGCCTGCGGGCTCGACGACCGGGCCATCGCCGAGCTCCGCCGCTGGGCCCAGGAATGGGCGGACGACATCGGCGAACGGCTCGCGGAGTCCTCGGCGCCGCCCGAGGACGAGTGACACCGGCTCCTACGACCGGCGGCGGCTCCCACGACCGACTGTGTGCCGCCGCCCGTACCCTTCCCGGCCCGTAGCCCTCCCGCGCTCCCCGCCCCCGCCCCCGCCCCCGCGCAGCCCACGGCCGGTCCCTCGTCGGGGTCAGCCGGTGATCACTGTCAGGCCCTCCGGCGCAGACACCTCCGCCGATCCGTCGGCCCCCACCGTGATGTCCAGACGGTTTCCGCCGATCTGGAGCCCGGTGACCGTCAGCGGGCCGTACGCGCGGGCGAAGGCCGGGGTCACCGTGAGGGTGCCGGCGGGGACGTCCGCGCTCAGGCCGAGGGCCGACTGGAGGACGAGGACCGAGGACGCGGCCGCCCACGCCTGGGGCCTGCAGGACGCCGGATAGGGCGCGGGGCGCGGGCCGGCCTCGGCTCCGTGACCCGCGAAGAGTTCGGGCAGCCGGGCGTCGAACGCCGCCGACGCCGTCAGCAGGCCGTCCGCCAGCGACGCCGCGGCGTCCGGGAAACCGGACCGGACCAGTCCGTCCACGGCGATCGCCGTGTCGTGCGGCCAGATCGAACCGATGTGGTAGCCGTACGGGTTGAAGCCCACCGCCTCGCTGCTCAGCGTGCGCAGACCGTGGCCCGCGTCCAGGTCGCCGCCGGAGAGCCGGGCGGCCAGGAGCGCGCTCTCCTCGTGGTTGAGCAGACCCGTGCCCAGGAGGTGGCCGAAGCCCGAGGTGACCGAGTCCACCGGCCTGCCGTCGCCGTCCAGCGCGACCGCCGGGTACGGGCCCCGCTCGTCCTCCACCCAGAAGCGCTCGCGGAAGCGCGCGGCGAGCCGGTCCGCCCACTCCTCCCACTCGTCGGCCCCCGGGCGGCCGAAGGACCGCAGCAGCGCCGCTCCGCCGCGCGCGGCCTCATGGGCGTACGCCTGCACCTCGCACAGCGCGATCGGCGGCTGGGCGAGGCGGCCGTCACGGTGGCGGATGGAGTCGCCGGAGTCCTTCCAGCCCTGGTTGGCCAGGCCCCGGCCCGACTGGTCGACGTACTTGAGGAAGCCGTCGCCGCCGGCGTCCCCGTGGTCGCGCATCCACGCCAGCGCCGACTCGGCGTGCGGCAGCATCCGCTCGACCTCCTCCGGCGCCAGGCCCCAGCGCCAGGCGTCGTGGAGCAGGGTGATCCACAGGGGGGTGGCGTCCACCGTGCCGTAGTACACCGGCGGGAGCGAGAACGTGTCGCTGAACGCCGAGGTGCCGCGCCGCACTTCGTGCAGGATCTTGCCCGGCTGCTCCTCGGTTGCCGGGTCGGTGACGCCGCCCTGGCGGCGGGCGAGGGTGCGCAGGGTGCCCGCCGCGAGATCGGTGCCGAGCGGGAGCAGCATGCGGGCGGCCCAGAGCGAGTCGCGGCCGAAGAGGGTCAGGAACCAGGGTGCGCCGGCGGCCAGGAACTGGTCCGGCCGGGCCCCGGGCGACCGCGGGTCCGTCAGCCGCAGGCGGTCCAGGTCGGCGAGCGACTGCTCCAGCCACCGGTCGAGGCCTCGGTCCGCGCTGCGCAGGACGGGGGTGCCCCACGGTACGGCGTCGGCGGGGGCCGCCGGGAACTGGTCGCCGTCCGCGTAGGCCGCGGTGCAGCGCAGGGTCGCCGCCCACGAGGCACCCGGGGCCAGGGCGATGTCGTACGACAGCCGGCCCGCCGGCACGTCCAGCGCCTGGGGCGCGGGCTCACTGGTCAGGCGCACGGCGAACCCGTCGCTCGCCCAGGACAGTTCACTCCCCCCGGAGTTCGCGGCCTGCGGGGCTGCCGTCTCCACCGGGCACCCGGACTTGACCTGTTCCATGGTGGCGAGGTCCGTGCCGGCCGTGACCGTCAGCCGGAAACGGACCGACCGAGTGCCCGCGTTGGTGACCTCCAGGACTTCCTCGAACCCGCCGGCCGCCGTGGTCCGGCGGCGGTGCAGGGCGACCGCGGGGTCGGCCGTCGCCTCTCCGAGCCCCCGCAGGATCGACCGGAAGTCCGCCCGGTCCGCCCCGCGCAGCCCCTGCCCGACCGGCGCCAGCGGGATGCCGTCGGCCGCGACGGTCAGCCTGGAGAGCGCCCGGCGGTCGCCGTGGAAGAAGCCGTCCGCGCCCCCGTCGAAGGCCCCGTCGGCGCGCGAGATCACGAAGCTGGGCGCGTACAGCGTGACGACCGCGTCGTGCAGAAACGGCTGAAGGCCCTCGGTCACCGCGGGGGGCGGCGCGACCGAGCCGTTGGTGTCCGGGGTCTTGACAGTCGAGTCCAAGGGAGTAGAACCTCTCAGCGTTTGATCGTTCCAAAGACACTAAGTGACTCGTCAGAGCGCTGACAATGCTTTTGGAACGCTAAAACCCTCTCCTCGTTCCCTCTGCACGCCGGAGGCCCGCAATGCCCCGCTCCAGCAACGACCCGCCCGCCAGGGGCGGCCCGGTGACGCTCGCCATGGTCGCCCGCCGGGCCGGGGTCTCCCCGCAGACCGTGTCGAACGCGATCAACTCGCCCGACCTGCTGCGCTCCGAGACCCTGGAGCGGGTCCGCCGGGTGATCGACGAGATGGGCTACCGCCCCAGCCGTGCCGCGCAGACGCTGCGCACTCGCTCCAGCAAGCTGATCGGCTACGGCATCCTGCCCGCCCCGGCCAGCAGCCCCGTCCTCGACCGGTTCCTGCACGCCCTGTCACAGGCCGCCGACGAGGCCGGCTACCGGATCCTGCTGTTCGCCTGCCAGCCCGGCTCGCCGACCCTGGACGGCTACGAGGAACTCCTCGACCAGCACGAGGTCGACGGCTTCGTGCTCAGCGGCACCGAGCACAACGACCCGCGCCAGGCATGGCTCGCCAAGCGGGGCGTGCCGTTCGTCGCCTTCGGCCGGATGTGGTCGCGGCGGCAGATCGGCGACTGGATCGACGTCGACGGCGCCTCGGGCACGGACGCCGCCGTGGAGCACCTGATCGGCCTGGGGCATCGCAGGATCGCCTTCCTCGGCTGGGGGCGCGGCTCCTCCGGCGCCGGTGACGACCGCGCCGAGGGCTGGCAGCGGGCCATGAAACGGCACGGGCTGCCGACCCGCGGGCGGCGCGCGCAGAGCGTGAACGACATCGACGCGGCCCGCGCCGCCGTGAAGCCGCTGCTGGACGCGGGGGCGACCGCGGTGGTCGCGGCCAGCGACATGCTGGCGCTCGGTTGCTACCAGACGCTGCGCGAGCGCGGCGCCGTGCCCGGCCGCGACGTCGCCGTGGTCGGCTTCGACGACTCGCCGACCGCAGAGCTCCTGTCGCCCGCGCTGACCTCCATCGCCCAGCCGCTGGAGGAGGTCGGCCGGGAGTGCGTACGGCTGCTGCTGGCGCGGATGGCCGCTCCCGGCGCGCCGCCCGAACGCATCCTGCTGCCGCCGTCCCTGGTCGTCCGTGACAGCACCCGCGCACCCGGTGCGGACCCGGCCGCGCCCACTGTCTGACGACGGCCCGGCAGGCGCCGATCAGCACGGGCCGGCACCGTCCCGGCCGGCACCGTCCCCGAGTTCCCTCCTCCTCCACCCCCGGCCGTGTCCCGCGCCGCCGGGCGGAGCCGCCACTCGTATCCCGAACCCCGGAGGAATCCATGTCCCACCGTACGGCCGCCGCGACCCTCGCCACCTGCGCGGCACTACTGGCCACCGCGGGCTGCTCCTCGAACTTCGGCAGCGACAAGAAGACGGAGCAGGACACCGGCTCCCGCCAGCATCTGACGGTGCTGATAGCCAGCTCGGGCGACGCCGAGACCAAGGCCGTCAAGGATGCGGCGGCCGCGTACGCCAAGCAGTCCGGCAACACGGTGACCGTCGACGTCGCCAAGGACATGAACCAGCAGCTCGCCCAGGCCTTCGCCGGGCACAAGCCGCCGGACGCCTTCTACGTCAACTCCGACCAGTTCGCGAACTACACCAGAGGCGGCTCCCTGTACGCCTACGGCGACCAGATCAAGGACGCCGACGACTTCTCCGAGCAGCTGCGGGCCTCCTTCACCCACGACGGCAAGCTGGTGTGCCTGCCCAAGGACACCTCCACGCTCGCGCTGGCGGTCAACACCGACCTGTGGAAGAAGGCGGGGCTGACCGAGAAGGACTACCCGACGACCTGGGACCAGCTGAGGAAGGTCGCGGGCAAGCTGACCGGGCACGGTGTGACCGGACTGGTCACCAGCGCCGAACACGCGCGGCTCGGCGTCTTCATGAAGGAGGCCGGCGGCTGGATCACCAACGCCGACCAGACGAAGATGACCGCCGACAGCCCGCAGAACGTGCAGGCGCTCCGCTTCGTGCAGTCCCTGCTGAAGTCCGGCTCCATGAAGTACGCCAACCAGGTCGACACCAACTGGGGCGGTGAGGCCTTCGGCAAGGGCAAGGCCGCCATGACCATCGAGGGCAACTGGCTCAGCGGCGCCATGAAGGCCGACTACCCCGACGTCGAGTACAAGGTGGTCCCGCTGCCCGCCGGTCCGGCCGGCCAGGGCACGCTCGCCTTCAGCCAGTGCTGGGGCGTGGCTGCCGAGAGCGCCCACCGGGCGGCGGCCGTCGACCTGGTGACGTACCTGAACTCCAGCACGCAGCAGCTGAAGAACGCCGACGCTTTCGGCGTGATGCCCTCCCGCACCAGCGCCCTGGCCGAGTACGCGAAGCAGAACCCCGACGCGAAGGCGTGGGTCGACGCCAGCGCCTACGCACAGGGCCCGGTGACCCTCGCCGGATTCGACAAGGTGCTCGGCCAGTTCAACACCGACCTCGCGGCGCTGGACACCACGGATCCGAAGAAGATCCTCGCCGGCCTCCAGCGCAACGGCGAAGCGGCGCTCACGAAGGGCAACTGACCACCGTGTCCGCGCGTACGCCACACCACCCCCGTCCGGAACCGCGCTCCCGCGCCGGCGAGGGGTCCCGTACGGCCGGCCCGCCGGGCGAACCTGACACGCCCGGCGGGCCCGGCCCGAGCTCGGCGGCGCCCGCCCGGCGGGTGGGGCGCCGCGCGGAGGGCGCCTGGGGCTGGCTGTTCGTCAGCCCCATGGTGCTCGTCCTCGGCCTGTTCCTGGTACTGCCGACCCTGATGGCGCTGTGGGTGAGCCTGCTGCACTGGGACGGACAGTCCAACCCCTTCAGCGCGCAGGCGGATTTCGTCGGCCTGGACAACTACCGGGCGCTGCTCGCCGAGGACGGCCTCGACCGCACCCTGTTCGCGACCTCGCTGCGCAACACCGTCTATTACGTGCTGCTGACCGTGCCGCTGCAGACCCTCCTCGCGCTGAGCCTGGCGCTCGTCGTCAACCAGCGGCTGCTGCGCGCCCGGGGCGCCCTGCGCACCGCGTTCTTCTTTCCTTCGGTCACCAGCTCGATCGCGGTCTCCACGGTCTTCCTCTTCCTGTTCCAGGGCAGCGGCGCCGTCAACACCGCGCTGTCCTGGATCGGGGTGAACGGCCCGAACTGGTTCAACGACCCGCGTGGAGTGCTCTCCCTCCTGCTCGGCGGCCTGGGCGTCGTCGACACCGGCCACCCCTCGGACGCTCTGACCGACCACTCCTTCATGGGACTGTCCTGGTTCGAGTGGCTGTCCGGGCCGTCCGTCGCGATGTGCACGATCATCCTGCTCGCCGTGTGGACGACCGCCGGCACCTTCATGCTGATCTTCCTCGCCGCCCTCCAGGACGTCCCGCGCGAGCTGGAGGAAGCAGCCGCCATCGAAGGCGTCAACCGCTTGCAGATGCTGCGGTACGTGACACTGCCCGCGCTGCGGCCCGTGCTGTTCCTCGTCCTCACCCTCGGCGTGATCGCCACCTGGCAGGTCTTCGACCAGGTGTACGTCATGAGCCAGGGCGCCCCCGGCAACACCACGCTCACGCCGGCCTTCCTGTCCTACTCCACCGCCTTCGGCGACGCCGACTTCGGCCAGGGCGCGGCCATCGCCTTCATCCTGCTCGTACTGATCCTGACCATGACGGCCGTGCAACGCTTCCTGCTGCGCGAGCGCGCCGCCCGTCCCCGGAGGAACCGATGAGCGCTTCTTCCACGGCCGCCCGGGCGCAGGGCCGTCCGGTGCTCGGACGCTTCCCCCGGCCCTTGCGGATCCTCGGGTACGCGCTGGTGGCGGCGCTCGGACTGCTGTACCTCCTGCCGTTCGCCATCCAGTTGGCCACCGGGTTCAAGACGGACCCGGAGGCGGCGGCGCATCCCCTCGGACTGTTCCCGGTCACCCCGACGACCGCCGCCTACCAGCGTCTGTTCGGAATCAGCGAGGCCGGAGACGGGGTGCCGTTCCTGCGCTGGCTGGGCAACTCGGTGTTCGTCGCGGCCGTCGTCACCGCCGGGCGGGTGCTGTTCGCCTCGATGGCCGGGTACGCGCTGGCCCGGCTGCGCTTCCCCGGCCGCACCCTGCTGTTCGGGTTCCTCCTCACCGTGATCGCGGTGCCCCCCGTGGTGCTGCTGATCCCGAGGTTCCTGGTGCTGAACACCTTCGGGCTGTTCGACACCTACACCGGCATGATCCTTCCGCTGCTGGTGGACGCGACGCAGGTCTTCATCATGAAGCAGTTCTTCGAGTCGATCCCCCGGGAGGTGGAGGAAGCCGCCCGGGTCGACGGCGCCGGTGTCTTCCGCACCTTCTGGTCGGTCGTCCTGCCGATGGCGCGGCCCGCCCTGATCACCGTGACGATCCTGGCGTTCCAGGGCTCCTGGAACGAGTTCACCCACTACCTCGTGGCCACCCAGTCCAGCCAGTACGAAACCCTGACCACCGGCCTCGCCCGCATGGTCTCGGGCAGCCTGGGCGGCGGCACCCAGTACCCCCTGAAACTGGCCGCGGCCCTGCTGTCCACCCTGCCCGTCGCGATCTTCTTCGGCTTCCAACGCCACTTCGTCCAGGGCGCCAACGCGGGAGCGGTCAAGGACTAGCACCGAACCCTTCCCGGACGCTGCCTCGTTATGGCAAGGCGGGCACCCAGCTCCACGTCAACGGCGTGCGGTGGGTGAGTCGGTGTCGTCGTGTCACGGAGTGGGTCGTGCATGGGTGAGCAGTGGGAGTGGCGGCGGTGGGCCGGTGGGGGCGGGTTCATCGCCGGGTTCGTGGTGGCGATCGGGTTCTTCGCCTACTTTCCCGGGTTGCCGCATGTCATCGACTGGGGTGCTCTTCTTGTGGCTCTGGGTGTGGGGTTGCTCGGTCGATGGGGGTGCCGGGTCTGGGTGGAGAAGGTTTGTGCTTCTCGGGGTTAGGGCGGCGGGACGCTGTGGCCAGGGTCAGGGTCACCGCTGTCGAGGCCGCGGCCGTCGCCGTCATCGCCGTTTCGGGTGAGGTGAGTTGGGCGATCGTGCCGGCCAGGGCGGCGCTGGCGCCCTGGAGGGTGAGCATGCCCGCGGAGTGCAGGCCCAGGGCGTGGCCGGCGAGTTCGTCGGGGGTCGAGGCCATCAGGTGCTCCTGCTGGACCAGGCTCGCGCCGAAGCCGACGGAGGCGAGGGTGACCAGGCAGGCGGCCACCGGTACGGGCGGGTGGAGGGCGAAGAGCAGGTACGGGGCGGCCAGGAGCAGCAGCAGCGGCGTGGCCGCCCGGCGGCGTACCGCCGGGGGCAGCAGACGGCCCACCGTCACGTCGCCGGCCAGCATGCCGAGCGCCGCGCACGCGAACAGCGTGCCCGCCGCGGCGGGGGCGTAGGAGACGTAGAGGGACTCGCAGCCGACCACCAGGCCGTTGGGGAGCCAAAGGCCCAGGTAGGTCAGGCGGCGCGGGCGGGACGACCACAGCAGGGCGTTGGTGCGCCAGGTCGCCGGGACCGAGGGGCGGCCGGAGGCACGGGGCCGCCGGTGGGTCAGACCGAGGCGGAGCACCGCGGCCGCCACGGCGTACAGCGCGGCGGACAGCAGCAGCGAGACCCGCGGTGACAGGGCCGCCACCAGCACCCCGCCCGTCGCGTACCCGGTGATCTGCATGATGCCGCTCATCATGTTGAACACCGAACGCCCCAGCAGATAGCCGCCCTTGGACAGGATCTCGTTCAGCAGACCCCAGCGGACTCCCCCGCCCAGGGAGGCGACCAGCCCCTGTACGAGGACCACGGCGAAGACCGCCCACAGCGCCAGGCCGGGCAGCGCCAGCAGCGCCGTGCCGGCCGCGAAGGACAGGCAGACGGCCACCAGCGCACGGCGCGGCGGCAGCCGGTCCGCGCCGGACAGGAAGAGGGTGGCGCCGAGCACCTGGGCCAGCGAGGGGCCGAACATGCTCACCGCGGAGAGCAGGGGCGAGTCCGTCGCCCGGTACACCAGGGTGCCGAGCGCGAGTCCGCTCGCCGTCTGGGCCACCGTCTGCGCACAGGACGCGAGGAAGAGCGGGGTGAACTCCGGGGATCGGAAGAGCTGCTGGTAGCTGCGCATGCGCCGGAGTCTCGGGCGGGCACAGGGCGGGTGGTTATTGTTTCGCACGGGTGCGAAAGGTCCCGGGGGAGGGTCCATGGGCTGGTGGCAGGTCAACGCGGACACGCTCGCCGGGAGCCGGTTCCTGTTCTCGCCGCTCGCCGAGACCTTCGCGAGCCTGAAGCTGCTGCACGCGGGCACCGGCGGGCATCCCGGCGAGCAGGCGTGGCTGCGTGCCCACCTGCCCGCCTACCGGCGGCTCCTCGCCGACGACCCCGTCACCGCGCTCCTCGTCCGCGCCGGACTCGGCCGGGACTGGATCGCCGACTTCCTCACCCCCACGCCACGGGACGAGGAGTCCTTCGAGAAGGGCGTCGAGCGGGTGCGCGCCACCGACCCGGCGGCAGCCCGCGCGCACCTGCGGACCTCGCTCGCCGGACCGCTGCCGGCCGCGCTGGAGCGGGACGACCTGCCCGAGCGCGCGGCCCGGCTCCTGGAGTACGTCTGGGCGGACGCCGTACGGCCCTTCTGGGCCCGGCGGCGGCGCGTCCTCGAAGCCGATGTGGTGGCACGGACCGCGCAGGTCAGCCGGGGCGGCTGGGCGGCGGTACTGGACACCCTGCGGCCGGGCACACGCTGGCTCGGCCAGAACCGCTTCCAGGTCAACCCGCACGAGTATCCGCCGCGCGAGATCTCCGGCGCCCAGCTCGTCTTCGTCCCGGTCACCCCGCAGGCCGGCTGGGTGTCGTGGGACGAGACGCAGCGTCGCTACGCCGTCGTCTATCCCTGCGCCGGCGCCCTCGCCGACACCGACGCGCGCCGGGCCGCCGTCCCCACGGGCCTCGGCGCGCTGCTGGGCCGGGCACGCGCCCAGGTGCTGATCCTGCTCGACTCGCCGCTCAGCACCACCCAGCTGACCGCCGTGACCGGGCAGAAGCTGGGCTCCGTGGGCCGCCATCTGCGCGTGCTGCTGGACGCGGGGCTGGTGGAGCGCCGGCGGGCCGGGCGGTCGGTGCTCTACTCACGGACCGGGGCGGGGCAGGTCCTCGTCGAGGCGGCCTCGGGGGCGGGCGCGGGGACGGACGCGGGCAAGGGGACCGACGCTCGGCACCGCCGGCTCCGCCCGACTAGCATCCGCTCATGACCACTTCAGACAGCAACGGCGCCACTGCCCCGGACTCCCCCCTGTCCGTGGAGATCGGCGCTCTCCAGGGCGGGCCGGCCGGCCTCGGGCAGTACGCGGGGCGGGTCGTGCTCATCGTGAACGTGGCGTCCAAGTGCGGGCTCACCCCGCAGTACGCCGGGCTCGAACAGCTGCACGAGCGGTACGCCGGGCAGGGCTTCACCGTGCTCGGGGTGCCGTGCAACCAGTTCATGGGGCAGGAGCCGGGCAGCGCCGAGGAGATCGCCGAGTTCTGTTCCGCCACGTACGGCGTCACCTTCCCCATGACCGAGAAGGTCGAGGTGAACGGGGAGGGACGGCACGCGCTCTACGAGCGTCTGACCGGCTTCGCCGACTCCGACGGGTACAGCGGGGACATCCGCTGGAACTTCGAGAAGTTCCTGGTCGGGCGGGACGGCAAGGTCGTCGCCCGGTTCTCCCCGCAGACCGGTCCCGAGGCCGCCGAGCTGGTCGCGGCCGTCGAGGAGCAGCTCGCCTGAAGGGCCTGCCCCACGCGTCTCGCTCGAAGGGCCTGCCCCAGGGGTGTTGACCTTGCCCCTGGGGCAGGGCGGAGCGTCCTTGCCGCCGGGCGGAACAGGCCGCCCGGTGACGGAGGATGAGGGCGTGGACGAGGAGCCGCTCACCATCGGCACGTTCGCCGCGCGGGCCCGGCTGTCGGCCAAGGCCCTGCGGCTGTACGACCGTCTCGGCCTGCTGGTCCCGGCGCACGTCGACGCCTCGAGAGACCCCCCGCACCCGGCAGCGGTCACTTCAACTCGTCCGGGCACGGAGTGCCCCGCGGCAGCTGGTACGGCGCCGCCAGGCGGTACGTGCCCGCCTTCGGCGCGACCAGCACGGTCCACTTGTCGCCCTCGGCGTCCTGCTCCGTCTCCATGAGGCAGCCGTTGACGTTGTCGTACGTCTTCGGCTCGCCTTCGGCGCGGTGCTTGGAGGCGTCGGTCTCCTGGGGCGGCTTGAGGCTCTTGCCCTGGTCGTCGACGAGGCTCAGCCAGGGCGAGTACGGGATGCGGATGAGGACCCGGCCCGCCTTGCGCACCTGGAGGGTCATCTCGCCCTGCTCGGCGCGCTCGACGATCGCGTCCGGCTCGGCGAGCGGCGCCGGGTCGGTGACCTTGAACAGCTGCCAGTTGGCGTCGCCCCAGACCTGCTTGAGGTACGGCATGCCCTCCTGCACCAGTGCGCGTTCGCGCTCGCCGCCGTTGCCGTCGACGTCGCCCTTGGGCAGCACCACGTAGTGCACCGCCCACCGCTGCAACCAGTCGTGGTAGTTCGCCGAGTTGAGCGTGTCGTCGTAGAAGAGCGGGTTGCGCTGCATGTCGGCCTGGCGGTTCCAGCCGCGGGCCAGGTTGACGTACGGCGCCAGCGCGGAGGCCTCGCGGTGGGAGCGGGCGGGGACCACCTCGACGCGGCCCTTCTCCGCGCCGACCCGCTGCAACTGGTTGACCAGGGGGGCCAGCTCGCGCGCCCAGGAGGCGGCCGGGGTGGTGTTGACGATGTCGTCGACCGACTTGAACCCTATCCAGCCGACGAAGCCGACGACGGCCAGCACGATGGTGAACCAGGTGCGCGAGCGCGGCACCGCGAACGGCAGCGCCGCCACCAGGACCACCCCGGCGAACAGCATGGCCAGCCTGGTGATGTTGGAGCCGATCTGGGAGCTGATCAGCCAGACCAGGACGACCGACAGGCCGTACACCGCGGACGTGATCCGGACCGTCTTCCACTCCCGGGGGACGAGGACGACGGCGAGCACGGCGTAGATCAGGGGCAGGATCACCGAGGCGAACGTCATCGGCTGGGTGCCGGAGAACGGGAACAGCCAGGCCGACGCGGCCACCACCGCGGCCGGGGCCAGGCCCAGCGCCCAGGCGCCCGGGCGGCGCTTCTGCAGGAACAGCGCGACCGCGACCAGGCCCACGAACAGGCCCGCCACCGGCGAGGACATGGTGGCGAGCGCGGCCAGCGGGGCCGCGATCAGCGCCTTCGCCCAGCGTTTGAAGCGCCAGCGGTGCGGCCAGCAGAACACGGCCGCGACCGCGCCCAGCGCGAACATCGTGCCCAGCCCGAAGGTCACCCGGCCCGACAGCGCGTTGCACAGCAGCCCGAAGACACCGGTCAGCGCGGCCCACAGGGGGTTCCTGACCGCGCGGCTGCGGATGAGGACGAGCGTCAGCAGGCCCGCGGAGACCGTGCCGGCGATCATCATCGTCGTACGGACGCCGAGGACGGACATCAGATACGGCGACACCATGCTGTACGACACCGGGTGCATGCCGCCGTACCAGGCGAGGTTGTACGCGGAGTCGGGGTGCCGGCCGACGAACTCGGCCCACGCGTCCTGCGCCGCGAGGTCGCCGCCGCTGTTGGCGAACGTGAAGAACCAGACGACGTGCAGCAGACCGGCCAGGGCGGTGACGGACAGGACGGGATGCCGCAGCATCCGCTCCCGGACCGCCATGACCGCGCCCCCGGCGCGGGGCCGTTCGCCGTCCCGGTCGCCCACCGGGTCGCCCGGCCGCCCGTGGTCACCGTCGGTGTCGGTCGTGGACGCTCCTGTTCGCGGACCGTTCCCCGGGCCCGGATCGGCGTCGTCGGCGCGTGTCGGATCCGCTGTGGCCACCTGACGGCACTCCCCGTGTCCTGTTCTCTGTTCGCGGCCGCGTCCCGCGACCGGCGACGTGCCCGATTCGTGACGCTAGCACGCACCCCGCCGGGTCAGCTCCCGGATGGGGCTGCCCGACGGGGTGCGCGGGGGCGGCGACGGACGCCGGGTGACGCGGGGGTCAGCCGAGGCGCGTCAGCTTGGCCGGGAAGCCCGGCTCGGCGAGGTCCTCCTGGAGGGCGACGGGCACCTCTACGGCGCCGTCCGCGCCGTCACCGACGGTGAGCATGCCCACTTCCGTGCCGGCCTTCGCGGTGTGCGGCAGGACGTCCTTGGTGGTGAGGGACAGCTTCACCCGCAGGCCGGCCCAGCCGACCGCGGTGACGTCCTTGGTGACGACGACCGGCGTGTGGCCGCCGAGCCGGTCGTCGACGTACCCGACGACGTCACCCTTCTTCAGGATCTTCGCCGAGGTCGGCACGCCCTTCGCGGCGACCAGCGCGGTCTTGCTGACCGCGTTGACCGTGTCGAGGATCGACTGTCCCTTGTGCTGGCCGAGGATCGCGCCGACGATGGTCACCGTCCGGCCGCCGACCTGCTTGTGGGCGGCGAACAGCAGGTTGCCGCCGGCCGCGGTGGTGGAGCCGGTCTTGATGCCGATCGCCCCGATGGCGTAGGGCAGCTCGTTGTAGTTGTTCCAGTACTTCCCGGTCGGGTCCGTCCAGCTGGCCGCGCTGGTGATGGCCACCATGGCCGGGATCTTCATGGCCGCGTTGCCGAGCTTCACCTGGTCCTCGGCGGTGGAGACGGTGGTCTCCTTCAGACCCGAGGGGTCGGTGTACGTCGTGTTCGCCATCCCGAGTTCCTTGGCGGTGGCGTTCATCTTCTTGACGAACTCCACCTCGGAGCCGGCGTCCCAGCGGGCCAGCAGGCGCGCGATGTTGTTCGCGGAGGGGATCATGACCGCGGACAGGGCCTGCTTCTCGGTGAGGGAGTCGCCGGCCTTGATGGTGTTGAGCGTGGACTCGCCGGCCTTGTCGTAGCCGCCCTCCTTCTCCGCCGTCGCGTCGATCTCGATCTTCGGGCCTTCCTCGCCGGCCTTCAGCGGGTGGTCGCGCAGGATGATGTACGCGGTCATGGTCTTGGCGACCGAGCCGATGGCGACCGGCTTCTGTTCGCCGAAGTGGTCCATCGTGCCGACGCCGTCCACGTCCATCCACCCCTGGCCCTCGTCGGGCCACGGCAGCTTCACCTGGTCGCCGTCGAAGGTGTAGGTGTCCTTGGCGGTCAGCGCGAAGGTGGGCTCCGGCAGCGGGCGCACCGCCTGCACGACCGCAAAGACGATCAGCAGGAGGATGACCAGGGGGGTCCAGATCTTGACGCGGCGCAGCACGGTGCGCAGCGGGGTCTCCGGGGGCGGCGGAGTGTTCGTCAGCTCGGCCAGCAGGTCCAGCGGCGGCTTGGGAGGCAGCGGCTGCTGGGTGGTGCGCTCGGGACCGACCTGCGGGACGGCCGCCGTGGCGTCCGCGGGCACGGGCTTGGGCGTGGGCGTGGCCGGCTGCGCGGGTTGCGGCTTGCGCGTCTGACGGGCGTCGAGCGGCTTGAGCGCGACGAACTTGCTGGTCCGCTCGGCATCGGACTCGGGTGCCCGCCTCTTGTCGCCGCCCAGCTTGAGCATGGTGGTGGGCTGGTCGACCTGCGGCTTGGCGGCGCCGCCGAGCTTCAGCACGGTGGTGGGCTGGTCCACGGGCGGCTTCTCGTCCGGGGCCGCTCCCTCCGAGCCGTCGTCACCGGCTTCGGGGGCGTCGCCGTCCGCGGCTTCGTCGGTCTCGGCACGCTTGCCGTCGCCGTCATCGCCGTCATCGCCGTCATCGTCGGCCTCGGGGGCGGCTTCCGCCTTGGCACGCTCGGCGGCACCGTCGTCCTCGGCGTCCTCGGTGTCGTCGGCGCCCTCGACGTCAGCCTCGGGCTCGACCACGTCCTTCGCACGCTCGGCGTCGTCGGCGTCCTCCGCCTCCTCCGCGTCGGAAGCGTCCTCCGCAGCCTCGTCGGCGACTCGGGACTCAGCCCCGTCCTTCCCCCGCGCGGCGTCCTCGGGCCTCTCGGCATCGTCCTCCGGCGCGCCCCCGGCTTTCGCACGCTCGGCGTCGTCGGCGTCCTCCGCCTCCTCCGCGTCGGAAGCGCCCACCGCAGCCTCGTCGGCGCCCCGGGGCTCAGCCCCGTCCTTCCCCCGCGCGGCGTCCTCGGGCCTCTCGGCGTCGGCCTCCGGCGCGCCTCCGGCTTTCGCACGCTCGGCGTCGTCGGCGTCCTCCGCCTCCTCCGCGTCGGAAGCGTCCTCCGCAGCCTCGTCGGCGGCTCGGGACGCAGCCCCCGCCTTCCCGCGCGCGTCCGCCTCCCCGCCGGAGACGTCCTCCGGAGCCTCAGCCTCAGCTTCGGTGTGGGTTCCGGACGCGGCCTCCGTCTCCGCGCCGTCAGCCTCGGAGGTGCCGGCCTTCGCGCCCGTTCCCTCGCCGGAGGCGGTCCCGCCCTCCGTGTCCCGCGCGTTCCCGGTGTCCGCGGACTTCGGGCCCTTGCCCGCCTCCGCGCGCTTCCCGTCGTCCCCGGAGTCCACCCGCGCGGCCACCGCCGTACGCAGGCGCGCGTCACCCGCCGCGCCGGCCTCGTCACCGTCGGCGGCGGACTCCGCGGCAGCGCCCTCGGTGTCGTCGGCGTGGTCGGTGTCGTCGGCGTGGTCGGTGTCGTCGGTCCCCGCCGTCGTCCTCACATCCCGTACCGAAAGCACCCGAGTGGCCGTGTCGATCCCGCCGCGCCCCCCGGAGCCGCCGGACGCGCCGGACGACCCGGCCTCGCCCGACTCCCCGGTCAACGCGAGGCGCGGGTCGCCGGCCTCGCTCCTGGACTCGGGAACCGAACCCGCGCTCCCCGACGTCCTCCGTGCCGACGACTCGCGCTGCTTCGACCTGTCGGGGGACTCGCCCGCCACCGATGCCTCCTCATGTGCCGCACGCCCAACGTGCCGCTACCGAACCGTGAATCACGATCTGAACCGCCACCCGGACGACGCGGCCGATCCCTTGGCCGTACCGCTGTCCGAACCATGTACCAGTGTCCTGTGTACGGGCCAAACCCATGCGATAGACGAGAACGACATACCTACCGGTTCCCTTACGAACCGGTCACGCACCCTCGACAGACCAATGTGAGAGGGGTCACCCTGTCATTCATCCACGCGGGGAGGCATGGATGGGCAGGAGCCGCAGAACACTTCCGGAGGAGCTTCTGCTGCTGGCACTGGACCCGGCCACGGGTACCACTGCGCAGCCGCAGTCGCTCGACCTCGGTCTGGCCGGAGCACAGCTAGTGGAGCTGGCGCTGGCCGGACGGATAGCCCCAGACGGGGATCGTATCGCCGTGGTGGTGCCACGGCCGACAGGAGATCCAACTCTGGACTGCGCGTTGGAGTTGCTGCGAAGGCGCGGCGCTCCGGTACGGGCCGTCCACTGGATCGGCGGGCCGCGTCTCGGGCTCCGCCAGACCTACCTCTCGCATCTGGAGCGGTGCGGCATGGTGCACGCCGTGGCCGGCCAGATGTGCGGGGTGCTGCCGACGACTCGTTACCAGGCGACGGACACCGCCATCAGCCGGGAGATCAGGGCCCGGTTGGACTCCGCGATCCGCACCGGCGTACCGCCGGACCCGCGGACCGCGGCGCTCGCCGCTCTGGCGCACGCGGTCGGCCTCGGCAAGCACCTGTACCCCGGCAACGAGGGACGGTCGTCACGGTCCCGGCTCAGGGACCTGATCCGGCACGACCCCATGGGCGGCCTCGTGGCGCATGCCGTGCTGGACGTCCAGAACGGCGTGGCGGCGCAGCCACGCCGCAGCGCGGCCTCGGCAGGGCGCCAGAGCGGGGCGGGCCCCAGGCCCGCGGCGGAACCCGCTCGTGGCGTTCCGATGCAGCCACGCCGCGGCTCCATGGCCCGTGCCGTGGCCCACTGAGCCGCACCGCACAGCACAACGCCGCACCGCAGTCCCCAGCCCCGGAGCGACGGTTCGGGAGCCGCAGGATCGACAGGGGCGGCGGGCTCGTACACCTCGTACGCGTCCCGCCGCCCGCTCGGCCGGGTCCGAGTGCGGAATGCGGGCCCGAACTCACCTGTACCCGCTGCATATCCGGCGTTTCCCAGCGGTAGAAAGCACCTTGGTGGCAGTCTGCTCAGCAGCAGATACGCAAAGTAGAGGCATGCGGCCGGAGGTGCACGTCCCGTGGCGTCCAATGTCAATCCCACTGTCAGGCGGCGTCGGCTGGGCCAGGAGCTGCGCAGGCTGCGCGAACTCAAGGGCATGACGGCCGAGGAGGTGGCCGAGCGGCTGCTGGTGTCGCAGTCGAAGATCAGCCGCCTGGAGAACGGCCGGCGCAGCATCAGCCAGCGTGACGTCCGCGATCTGTGCGGGGTCTACGAGGTGGAGGACCACCGGATCGTCGACTCGCTGATGCAGATGGCCAAGGACTCGCGCCAGCAGGGCTGGTGGCACTCCTTCGGCGACATCCCCTACAGCGTCTACATCGGTCTGGAGACGGACGCGGCGAGCCTGCGGATCTACGACCCGCAGGTCGTTCCCGGGCTGCTTCAGACCCGTCAGTACGCGGAGGCGCTCATCGCCGGCGCCCTGCCGGAGACGGCACCCGCGGACATCGAGAAGCGGGTGCAGGTCAGGATGCGCCGGCAGGAACGAATCTCCGCCGCCGAGAACCCGCTGCGGCTGTGGACGGTCCTGGACGAGGCCGCCCTGCGCCGGGTCGTCGGCAGCCCCTCCCTGATGCGGGAGCAGTTGGAGCACCTGGTCGAGCAGACCCAACTGCCGCACGTGACCGTGCAGGTCATCCCCTTCGAGATGGGCGCGCACCCGGGCCTCAACGGGCAGTACGCGATCCTGGAGTTCCCGGACACGGCGGACTCCAGCGTCGTCTACATCGAGGGCGTCACCAGCGACCTGTATCTGGAGAAGGCGAACGACGTCCAGAAGTACAGCGTGATGTACGAGCACCTGCGGGCGCAGGCCCTGAACGTGGAACAGTCACGGCAGTTCATCGCGGATATCGCCAAGGAGCACGCGCGTTGAGCGCTGCGGCTTGAAGGTGCCGCACCGTACACCTCCACCAGGCCAAGGCGGAAGACTCCATTGGAATATGCCATCCGTAAGGATGAATAGTCGCTTCGGACATGGAGTGCGGCGGGTAGCGTCGATCACGCCATCGAGCACAGCGTTGGCGCAAACCACTCCACTCGCAATCCGGAGCAGAAATGGCAATTCGTCAGGGCGTCACGGAGACGTGGACCAAGTCCTCGTACTCCACGGGCAACGGCGCGTGCGTCGAAGTCAAGTCACCGGTGGTCGCGGCCATGGCGGTCCGGGACTCCAAGGTCCCCACGGGCCCGGTGCTCGGCTTCCGCGCCGACGCGTGGAACACCTTCGTGGCGTCGCTCAAGGCTTGAGGTGGAGGGTCTTTCCGATCCTCCACCGATGCCACGGTCACCACTGCAGGACCACTGCAGGACAACCGCGACAAGCACCACTTGATGAGCCCTCTCGACGAGCTCGCCGTCCTTGCCGAGGGGGCTCCGCTTGTGCCCGGCCCCTGACCCCGGGCGGTCTACCGGGCCCCGCGCGGATAGCGTGCCAGCCACCCCGGGGAGGACCCGGTGGGCCCGTGCAGTGCGGGTCCCTGGGTCATCTCCATCGCGAAGTCGTCCGCCAGGACCAGCAGAGTGGGACGGCCCTCCAGCTCGGCCAGCCAGGCCGGCGGGAGGGCCGTCTCTCCGTGCAGGGCTCCGAGCAGTCCGCCGGTGAGGGCACCGGCCGCGCCGGAGGACCCGCTGTGGTTCACCGCCAGGCACAGCCCGTGGCGTACGTCCTCGCTCACCAGCGCGCAGTACACGGACACGGCGAGCAGCCCCGCCGCCGTCCCCTGCCCCGCCAGCTCCTCCACCCGGTCCGGGGTCGGCATGCCCTGCCGTACCGCGCCCAGCGCGTGCTGGAGGGCGTCCGACACCGGCTGGTGGCCGGGGCGCGCGGCGAGCAGCGCCAGCGACTTCTGCACGGCGCCGTCGAGACCGTCGCCGCGGGCGAGGGCGTGCACGATCACGGCGTAGGCGCCGGCGGCGAGACAGGCGGTGGGGTGCCCGTGGGTCTGCGCCGCGCACTCGACGGCGAGCTGCGCGACGAGCTGCGGCTCCCAGCCGACGAGAAGCCCGAACGGCGCCGACCGGGCGACCGCCTCCGGACCGGCCTCGGCGGGGTTCTTGGGCGCCTCCGGGGTGCCCATGGTGTCGTCACCGAACCCGATCAGCAGCGGCCGGCTCGGGCTCCGTCGGGCGTACAGCCACTCCTCGCGGGCCAGCCACCCGTCGTCCTTGCGCCGCTCGTCGGGCCCCCAGTCCCGCTGGGTGGCGGCCCACCGCAGGTACGCGCGGTGCAGATCGGTGGGCGGATGCCAGGCCCCGGTGTCGCGGCGGACCTGCGCCCGGATGAGCCCGTCGACGGAGAACAGGGTGAGCTGCGTGAAGTGCGTGACGGCACCGCGGCGCCCGTGGGCGGGCTCGAGATCGCGGATGCCCTCGGGCCCGTGGGCCTCTCTGATCGCTCCGAGGTCCAGGAAGTCCACCGGCGCACCGAGGGCGTCCCCCACGGCCACCCCGAGCAACGTCCCCCGCACCCGGCTCCGGAAGTCCTGCTGCTCGCCACGCCCCCAGACGACCCCGGCGGTCGCATCCACGCTCAGACCTCCCCGGCAGTTACCCGTCCGTACGCCCAACAGTTCAGCACAGTAATCGAACAGGGACGGTCAGTCGGGAAGACGGAAAGGTAGGGAAATTGTGAGGGGCGCGATCCAGAAAGATCGTTTTCAGCCGTACCAGGTCACGTTGCAGACGTAGACGCACTCGTGAAAGCTGACGAACCCGCGGCCACCGAGGATGTCGAATTCGCGCAGCCCGCCTTCGCGGTCGAAGGGCCTGCCGATCTTCACCGAGTCATGGCCGAGAGCCGCCAGTTCGGCGGCGATCCGCTCCACCTCGGCGACCACGCCCGGCGGTAGTCCATCCGTGACGTACTCGGCATTGGGGTTGTAGTCCCACGCCCAGTCCGTCACAGCCCGGCCTCCGCCTCGGCCGCCTCCCGGATGGTACGGATCTCGGCGATGGCCCGAGCCGGGTCCTGTTCTCCCGCGTCCACAATCCGTTCCAGCTCACGCAGCCGGGCGGCCCGTTCCGGGTGCCGTTCGATCGCCACGAACACCGCCCAGGAGTGCACGAAGGCCCTCAGCGGCGCGAGGCTCTGCGTCTGCTGCGCGTTCGTCGTGGCTTCGAACAGGTGCTGCGTGAGGACGGGAACCCTGCTCGGAGCGATGCGCGCGACCGCCGCCCGCAGTGCGTCCGGTGTGAGCTCGGGCATGGGGATCAGCGGTCCGTACGGGCCATCGGTCTGAGCGCTCACGGTGACCTCCGGTACTGGTGCGTCGGTCCTCGTACGGTACCGGTGTGGCCGGTGGCGCGACGCGGGGACAGTGCTTGGCATCCGGCTCATCTCCGGGTCTTCCTAGGCGGCCGCAGCGGATGGACGGCAGTCCCTGCAGCGGCCAGGCTCTGGGGCCCTGAACGCCCTCTCGCAGCCGTCGCAGGTCTGGAGCGGGGCCGGGCGGAGGGGCGTCGCGGGGGCCGGTGGGGCAGCGGGCAGGGGCGGCGGCAGGAGGGAAGCGAGGCGGTGGGCCAGGAACGCCGCCGGATGCCTGATCGGGTCCTCGGGCAGGCCCGCCGTGAGCGTTCGCGTCACGGCCGTGGGCGGTACGCCCCGCTCCAGCCACTCGGAGACCGCCGGCGCCAGCCGGTGCACGTCCCGTTCGGTGAGGAGCAGGCGGGGGTCGTGGGCGCGGAGGCCGGCCAGCAGGTGGTTCGCCGTGCGGGGTGCGGGCGGGGCCGAGGCGGCGGGAGGCCCGGGCGGGGCCGAGGCGGCGGGAGGCCCGGGCGGGGCCGAGGCGGCGGGAGGCCCGGGCGGGGCAGCCGGGCGAGCGGGCTCGGCGGTCCGGGCGGCTTCGGCGCGCGACGGCTTGTTGTACGAGGTCGTCCGGGTCGTCATTCGGCCCGATTGAAGACGCTCCTTGGTGCGCGAGAGGTAGCCGTGTTCCTCCAGCTCCCGCAGGGCCGCGGCGATCCGGATCTCCCCCTCGGGGAACTTCCCGGCCAGCGTCTTGATGCCGATCGGGGAGCCCTTCGGCAGCGACTGGATGTGCACCGCCAGGCCGATCGCCGTCAGGGACAACTCGGCGTGCTGGGCCAGATGGTTGCCGACCACCGTGAAGTTCTCGTGGTGGGGCTCATTCACATGGATGACACCGCTGGAATGGCCGGACTTGGCGCGTGCGGGCGCGTTAGGGTGCTTGCTAGTCATCGGGAAGGGCTTTCTTCCTTGGTGATCAGGCCCTCGCACTGGGATGGCAGTCCCGGCGAGGGCCGATGCATGTGTGCGGTTGGTGGAACAGACGCTGCACCACGATCACCTCGCCACGCCAGCCGAGCGGGGCATATTCACTCCGCCGGGTGATCGACGGGGGCGGTGGGGGTGGGTTCGGTTCTTTCCCCGGTCCTTTGGTCTTTGGCATCGGGCGCCACCGGGTCACCGGTCTCCGCGACGCGGTGCGAGTTCGGCCCAGACCGTCTTGCCGTGGGCAGGTGCCTCGGCGACGCCCCAGCGGTCGGCGAGCGCGGTCACGAGCAGCAGGCCCCGTCCCGATTCCGCGCCCGTGGGCACCGGGTCCGCGATCCTCGGGAGCCGGTCGCCACGCGCGTCGGTCACCTCGATACGCAGGCCGCCGTCCCCGTGCAGCTTCAGCGCGAGCCGGAAGTCCCGTCCCCTGACGCGCCCGTGGAACGCCGCGTTCGCGGCCAGCTCCGCCACGATCTGCACCGCGTCCGCCATGTCCACTCCCCAGTCGTCCAGTTGGCGTTCGGCCAGCAGGCGGGCCAGCCGCGCACCTCTGCGCGTCGCCGAGAGCTGCACGGCGAAGTGGGCTGACGGAGCGGCGATCGGGAGGGGGAATTTCTGACTCATGTCACCCAGAGTCGTCATCCGTCCCTACGCTGAACAGCCATCACCACGGTACGCAGCGTGACTGTACGAACGCACGGCGGAGTCGTCCGGCTCGTACGTCGGGAGGGGATGACATGGAGGACGAAGAGGCCGAGGCCGTACTCAGGACCGTCGGTCGGCAGATCAAGATGTGGCGGGAGGCCGCCGGGCTCAAGCAGGCCGAACTCGGCGCCGCCATCGGGTACGGCGACGAGATGGTCTCGTCGGTCGAACGCGGACGCCGCATCCCCAAGGCCGACTTCCTCGACAAGGCCGACGAGGTGCTCGGCGCGGGCGGGAAGCTGTCCGTGATGAAGGCGGATGTGGAGCGGGCCCGGTATCCGAAGAAGGTACGGGATCTGGCGAAGTTGGAGGGGGAGGCCGTCGAGCTCGGCGCCTACGACAATCAACAGATCCACGGTCTGTTGCAGACTCCGGCGTACGCCCAGGCGCTGTATGCGATGCGTCGTCCCGCGTACACCGAGGACGAGATCGAGCGCCATGTTGCCGCGCGTATGGCCCGCAAGGCCGTATTCGAGCGAGTGCCCCGGACGCTCATCACCTTCGTCCAGGAGGAGGTGACGCTGCGGCGGCCGATCGGCGGCAGAATGGTTCTGCGGGAGCAACTCGAACGCCTACTGGACATCAGCCAGTTGCGGCACGTCTCGGTCCAGGTGATGCCCACGGACCGTGAGGACCACGCGGGCATGGCAGGACCGCTGCGACTCCTGAAGCTCCGGGACGGCAAGACACTGGGGCACTGGGAGGCCCAGCTGCACAGCCGGGTGATCAGCGACCCGAGAGAGGCCCAGATCCTGGACATGCGCTATGGAATGATCCGTGCGCAGGCCCTCTCACCTCGGGAGTCGCTGTCCTTCATCGAGAAGATTCTGGGAGAAGAGACATGACCACCACGCTCAACTGGTTCACGAGCAGCTACAGCAGCAACGACGGCCCCGATTGTGTCGAGGTGGCCATAGCCGCCCCCGTCGCCCCCTCCCCCACCACCGTCCACGTCCGTGACTCCAAGGACCGGGACGGTGCTCGGCTCGCGTTCGGGGGCGCGTCCTGGAACGCGTTCCTCGACGGTGTCGCTAGTTGACGACCTCGACCCTCGTGCCCTTCGCCGCGAAGGTCCACAGGGCCGAGCCGTCGGGCTTGCCCATGCGGATGCCGCCCGTCTTGGTGTCGGGGGCGGCCGGCGGAGGTGAGGCGCCGTCCACGGCGTTGCTGAAGGCGATGAAGACGCCGGACTTGCCCGCGAAGTACATGATGTGCTCGATCTGCACGCCGTCCGAGCCGGTCGTCGCGGGCACGCGCTGGGAGATCACGTAGGCGCCCGGGTCGGGGCTCACCGTGCCCGGCCAGACCGGGAAGGTGCGGGTGGGTTTGTCGCTCTCGTCGACCAGCCACACCCGCTTCTGGGCGAGGGCGTAGACGATCCGGCGGCCCACGCCCGAGTCGGCCGGAACGGCCGGCGGGGCCGGGGGCTTGGGTTCGGCTGAGGGGCTGGCGCTCGCCGAGGGGGCAGGTCGTTGGTGGCCCGCCGCGGCCGTGGGGTGGGGAGCCTGGTCGGCCTTCACCGCCAGTACGGCCACTGCCGCGACCGCTCCCACGGTCAGGCCGCTGACCCAGGCCCACGAAGGTATTCGGGCCGCCATGGGCACGCATCTCCTCGGCTGCTACTCAACCCCTCCAGCGGGGGTCGGATCATCGTACTGTGAGCTGCGTCTGCCTCGGTTCAGTCCAGGACCGGCAGCAGGTCCGGCAGGTGGCCGTCCGACGCGGCCGCCGCCCGCCGCCGTTCCTCCGGGACGTCGCCGTAGAGCGTGGTCCTCGGCTTCGCCGGGCGTCCGGCCGCCGCCGCCACCGCGATCAGGTCCTGGACGGACTTGTACGAGCCGTAGGAGGAGCCGGCCATGCGGGAGATCGTCTCCTCCATCAGCGTGCCGCCGAGGTCGTTCGCGCCGGAGCGGAGCATTTCGGCGGCGCCCGCCTCTCCCAGCTTCACCCAACTCGTCTGGATGTTGGGGATCCAGGGGTGCAGCAGGAGGCGCGCCATCGCCGTGACCGCCCGGTTGTCCCGTACGGAAGGGCCCGGCCGGGCGATGCCCGCCAGGTACACCGGGGCGTTGGTGTGGATGAAGGGGAGCGTCACGAACTCCGTGAAGCCGCCCGTCTGCTGCTGGATACGGGCCAGGGTGCGCAGGTGGCCCAGCCAGTGGCGGGGTTGGTCCACGTGGCCGTACATCATCGTCGACGACGAGCGGATGCCCAGTTCGTGGGCCGTCGTCACGACCTCGATCCAAGTGGCCGTGGGCAGTTTGCCCTTGGTCAGGATCCAGCGGACCTCGTCGTCGAGGATCTCCGCCGCCGTCCCGGGGATGCTGTCCAGGCCCGCCGCCCTGGCCTCGGTCAGCCACTCGCGGATGGACATGCCGGTGCGGGTGGCGCCGTTGACCACCTCCATCGGGGAGAAGGCGTGCACGTGCATGCCGGGGACGCGTTCCTTGACCGCCCGCGCGATGTCGAAGTACGCCGTGCCCGGCAGGTCGGGGTGGATGCCGCCCTGCATGCAGACCTCCACCGCGCCCACGTCCCAGGCCTGCTGGGCCCGGTCGGCGACCTGGTCCAGGGACAGGGTGTAGGCGTCCGCGTCCGTACGGCGCTGGGCGAACGCGCAGAAACGGCAGCCGGTGTAGCAGACGTTGGTGAAGTTGATGTTCCGCGTCACGATGTACGTGACGTCGTCGCCCACCGCCGACCTGCGGACGTCGTCCGCGATCCGGCACAGCGCGTCCAGGGCCGGGCCGTCCGCGTGCAGCAGCGCCAGGGCCTCGTCGTCGGTCAGCTTCACCGGGTCGTCGGCGGCCGTGCGCAGGGCCTGCCGTACGTCCGTGTCGACGCGCTCCGGCGCCATGCCGGGGGCGGCCGCTTCGCGCAGGGCGCCCCAGTCGCCGTACACCTCGTCGAAGTCGCCGCGGCGGTCGGCGGTGCGGCCGTCGGTGTCGATGGTGCGGTGCAGGTCGGTGCGGCCGGTGGCGGTGAAGGCCTCGTCCGGCTCCTGCCAGGGGCAGCCCTCGGCCACCGCGTCCGGGCGGGCCAGGCCCGTCGCGGGGTCGGCCAGGGCGCGGACGTGCGGCAGCAGCCGCGGGTCGAGCCAGGGCTCGCCGCGGGTGACGAACTCCGGGTAGACACAGAGCCGTTCGCGCAGTTCGAAGCCCGCCGCGGCCGACTTCTCGGCGAGCTGCTCGATCCGGGGCCAGGGGCGCTCGGGGTTGACGTGGTCGATGGTGAGCGGGGAGACGCCGCCCCAGTCGTCGATACCGGCGCCGATGAGCCGTTCGTACTCCGCGTCCACCAGGTTGGGCGGGGCCTGGAGGCAGGCGGACGGGCCCATGATGTGCCGGGCGACGGCCACCGTGGCGACCAGTTCGTCGAGTTCGGCGTCGGGCATGCCGCGCATGGCCGTGTCCGGCTTGGCGCGGAAGTTCTGGATGATCAGTTCCTGGATGCCGTGGTGGGCGCGGGCGATCCTGCGCAGCGCGAACAGGGACTCCGCGCGCTCCTCGTACGTCTCGCCGATGCCGATCAGGATCCCGGAGGTGAAGGGGACGGAGGAGCGGCCGGCGTCCTCCAGCACCCGCAGCCGCACGGCCGGTTCCTTGTCCGGGGAGCCGTGGTGCGGGCCGCCCGGCTCGGACCACAGCCGCCGCGCGGTCGTCTCCAGCATCATGCCCATCGAGGGGGCGACGGGCTTGAGGCGCTGGAAGTCCGTCCAGGTCATGACGCCCGGGTTGAGGTGCGGCAGCAGGCCGGTCTCCTCCAGGATGCGGATGGAGACGGCCCGTACGTAGGCGATGGTGTCGTCGTAGCCGTGCGCGTCGAGCCACTCGCGCGCTTCCGGCCAGCGGTCCTCCGGCTTGTCGCCGAGGGTGATCAGGGCTTCCTTGCAGCCGAGTTCGGCGCCCCGGCGGGCGATGTCGAGGACCTCGTCGGGGGACATGAACATCCCGTGCCCGGCGCGGCGCAGCTTGCCGGGCACGGTGACGAACGTGCAGTAGTGGCACTTGTCCCGGCACAGCCGGGTCAGCGGGATGAAGACGCTCTTGGAGTAGGTGATGACGCCGGGACGGCCGGCGGCCTCGAGACCGGCGTCCCGCACCCGGGCCGCGGAGGCGGCGAGGTCCTGGAGGTGCTCACCCCGGGCCTGGAGCAGCACCGCCGCCTCGGCGACGTCGAGCGCGACCCCGTCCCGGGCACGTTTGAGGGCGCGACGCAGGGAGTTCTCGGTGGGGCCGGTTCCGGAGGTCGCGGAAGTCGTCATCCTTCGAGCATACGGTCGCGGTCACCAGGGCCGATCAAGGAAAGACCGGCCGGCAGCGCCGGTGGTCCGGCCGCGGCCCGGACGGCGCACTCCGGTCGTGACGGCCGCCGCCGTGGCGCCTACGTTGGGAGGCGTGACCTTCGCGAGCGGCATCGGGGCCGCGGACGGCGGGCAGGAGATCCGGACGACCCGGGGCACGCTGCCGCCGGGCGCCCCCGACTACGTGTACGTCCCCGTCGACGTGCCGGCCGGGGTGCGGGAGATCAAGGTGTCGTACTCCTACGACGAGCCGGCCGTTCCCGCCGGCACCCCCGGCAACGCGCTGGACATCGGCGTCTTCGACCAGCACGGCACCGAACCGGGCGGCCGGGGTTTTCGCGGCTGGTCGGGCGGGGCGCGTTCGGAGTTCCTCATCCGCGCGGACGACGCGACTCCGGGCTACATCGCGGGGCCGGTCGACGCCGGTGTCTGGCACATCGTGCTCGGGCCCTACACGGTCGCCCCGCAGGGCCTGTCGTACGAGCTCGACGTCACCCTGACGTACGGCACCCCGGGCACGGCCGTACGCCCGGCCTACCCGCCGCAGTGGGCCAGGGGGCGGGGGCGGGACTGGTACCGGGGGGACTGCCACCTGCACTCGTGGTATTCCGACGGCCGCCGCACGCCCGCCGAGATCGCGGCGCGGGCCAGGGCGGCCGGGCTGGACTTCATCAACAGCTCGGACCACAACACCCACGCCTCCCATCCGCACTGGGCGGACCACGCGGGCGACGACCTGCTGATCATGCTGGGCGAGGAGGTGACGACGCGGAACGGCCACGTCCTGGCCCTCGGCACCGACCCCGGCACCTTCGTCGACTGGCGCTACCGGGCGCGGGACGACCGCTTCGGCCGCGTCGCCCGCGAGATCCGCCGCGCGGGCGGCCTGGTGGTGCCCGCCCACCCGCACGCCACCTGCGTCGGCTGCGCCTGGAAGTTCGGCTTCGGCGAGGCGGACGCGGTGGAGGTGTGGAACGGCCCCTTCACGCCGGACGACGAGACAGCGGTGGCCGCGTGGGACGCCACGCTCGGGGCGGCGGCGCGCGGGGAGCGGCGCTGGCTGCCCGCGATGGGCGGCAGCGACGCCCACCGGCCGCCGGACGCCGTGGGCCTGCCGCAGACGGTCGTCCTGGCCGACGATCTCACCCGCGAGGCCGTCCAGGACGGTATCCGCGCGGGCCACTCGTACGTCGCCGAGTCCAAGGACGTGTCGCTCGCCTTCACCGCGACGGCGGCCGGGGGCGAGCGGGCGGGCATCGGGGAGCGGCTGCGGGTGGCCGGGGACACCCCGGTGACGGTCCGCCTGGAGGCCTCCGGTGTGCCGCGCTGCTCGGTCCGCCTCGTGACCGACCAGGGGGTGCTGCTCACCAGCGACCCGTTCCCGGTGTCGGGTTCGGGGGTCGTCGAGTGGCGTACCACCCCGGCGTACGCGGCCTACGTGCGCGCGGAGGTGCGTCACGAGACGGCGGTGGGCCCGCTGCCGGGCATGATGGCGGCGCTCACCAATCCGGTTTTCCTGGGGCGTGAGTGACAGACTTGTCCGTATGTCCCGCTACGCCGACATCAAGCGCCGGGCCGTCACGACGTTCCAGCGGCGCGTCGCCAACCCGGTCCTGCGACGACTGCCGCTCCAGACGGTTCTGGAGACCACGGGCCGCACCTCCGGCCTCCCCCGCCGTACACCGGTCGGCGGCCGCCGCGTCGGCGACTCCTTCTGGCTGGTCTCGGAATTCGGGGAGCGCTCCCAGTACGTCCGCAACATTCGTGCCGACCCCGAGGTCCGGGTACGCATCCGTGGCCGTTGGTACGAGGGCACCGCGTATCCCCTTCCCGACGACGACCCCGTCGCCCGCCTGCGCGGCCTGCCCCGGCTGAACAGTACGGCGGTATGGGCGCTGGGGACGGATCTGCTGACGGTGCGGGTGGACCTGAGGGAACGCTGAGGCGGTCGGTCGGGCCGGTGTGGCGAGCACCCTTCGGTGCGCGCAGAGAACGTGCGGAGAGGATGTGTGGGGCTTGTGTCGCGGGATGCGCTTGCCTGTGATCACGGTCTCCGGGAGCTGACGCATCTGCCGTGAACAAGGCAAACTGGCTCTGGTTGTTGACGGTTCGACAGGGGGCCAGGGGGCAGCGATGGAAGGTGTACCGCGAGTGCCTGAGCAGCGGGGTCCCGAGCGATCGGCGACGCTGCGCTTCAGCGTGCTCGGTCCGGTGCGCGCCTGGCGCGGTGAGCAGCCCCTGCCCACCGGCTCACCGCAGCAACGGGCCCTGCTGGCCGCGCTGCTGCTGCGCGAGGGCCGCACCGCGACCGCGGCCGAGCTGATCGACGCGCTGTGGGGCGAGGAACCGCCCTCGCAGGCGCTGGCGGCGGTGCGGACGTACGCCTCCCGGCTGCGCAAGGCGCTGGACCCGGGGGTGCTGGTCAGCGAGTCGGGCGGGTACGCCGTGCGCGGGGCGGGCGAGGGCGCGCTGGACCTGGCCGAGGCGCAGGAGCACGCGGCCCGCGCCGACAAGGCCCGGTCGGCCGGGGACCTGTGCCGGGCGCGCGAGCTGCTGCGGCGGGCGCTCGCCCTGTGGGACGGGGAGCCGCTGGCCGGCGTACCCGGGCCGTACGCGGAGGCGCAGCGGGTGCGACTGGAGGAATGGCGCCTGCAACTCCTCGAGTCCTGCCTGGACATGGACCTCGAACAGGGCTGCCACGCGGAGGCCGTCTCGGAGCTGACGGCGCTCACCGCGGCGCACCCGCTGCGGGAACGCCTGCGCGAGCTGCTGATGCTGGCGCTGTACCGCAGCGGCCGGCAGGCGGAGGCGCTGGCGGTGTACGCCGACACCAGGCGCCTGCTGGCGGACGAGCTGGGCGTGGACCCCCGCCCCGAACTGCGCGAACTGCAACAGCGCATCCTCCAGGCCGACCCGGCCCTCGCCGAGCCGTCCTCCCCGATGGCCGAACCGGCGCTGGTCGCGGTGCGTCCCGCCCAACTCCCTGCGACGGTACCGGACTTCACGGGCCGCAGCTCCTTCGTGGCCGAGCTGAGCGAGGTGCTGGCCTCGGCCGAGGGACGCGTGATGGCCGTATCGGCGCTGGCCGGGATCGGCGGCGTGGGCAAGACGACGCTGGCCGTCCACGTGGCCCACCAGGCGCGGGCCGCCTTCCCGGACGGCCAGTTGTACGTGGACCTCCAGGGCGCCGGTCCGAGGGCGGCCGAACCGGAGACAGTGCTGGGGTCCTTCCTGCGCGCCCTCGGCACGGCGGACTCTGCGATCCCGGACTCCCTGGAGGAACGCGCGGCCCTGTACCGGTCGGTGCTGGACGGCCGCCGGGTCCTGGTCCTGCTGGACAACGCGCGCGACGCGGCCCAGGTCAGGCCGTTGCTGCCGGGGACGGAGGGCTGCGCGGCCCTGGTCACGTCCCGGGTGCGGATGGTGGACCTGGCGGGCGCGCACCTGGTGGACCTGGACGTGATGAGCCCCGACGAGGCGCTGTCCCTGTTCACGAGGATCGTGGGCGGGGAGCGGGTGGCGGGCGAACGCGAGGCGGCCCTCGACGTGGTCGCCGCGTGCGGCTTCCTGCCGCTGGCCATCCGTATCGCGGCGTCCCGGCTGGCGGCGCGGCGGACCTGGACGGTGTCGGTCCTGGCGGCGAAACTCGCGGACGAGCGGCGGCGGCTGGACGAGCTCCAGGCGGGCGACCTGGCGGTCAAGGCGACGTTCGAGCTGGGCTACGGCCAGTTGGAGCCGGCCCAGGCCCGGGCCTTCCGCCTGCTGGGCCTGGCCGACGGCCCGGACATGTCCCTGGAGGCGGCGGCCGCCGTACTGGACCTGCCGGTGGACGCCACCGAGGACCTGCTGGAGTCCCTGGTCGACACCTCGCTCCTGGAGTCGGCGGCCCCCGGCCGCTACCGCTTCCACGACCTGGTCCGCCTCTACGCCCGCGCCTGCGCGGAACGCGACGAACACCCGCCGAGCGAACGCGAGGCGGCGATGTCGCGCCTGCTGGACTTCTACCTGGCGACGGCGGCGGCCGTCTACGCGATCGAACGGCCGGGGGACCGCCTGGTGGATCACCTGGAGGCCACGCGCTACCCGGGGCTCGCGTTCCAGGACCGGCATCAGGCCCAGGACTGGCTGTACTCGGAGGCACACGCTGTGCTGGCGTTCATCCAGCAATGCGCGAGAGGCCCCATGCTCCGCCGTGCGGTGGATCTGCTCTGGGCGGCCAAGGATCTCGCCGAATCGGGCGCCAACTCCAAGCAGTACGAAGCGGCCGCCCTGACCCTCCAGGACGCAGCCGTCCGAGGGGATGACACGAAGGTCCGGAGCCGTGCCCTCACAACGCTCACCAACGTCCATCTGGTGGCCGGGCGCTTCGGCCAGGCGGACGAAGAAGCACGCCTGGCTATGGAACTCGCTCAAGTCGCAGGCGACTTGGCACCCAGTTGCTGGGCCGCCAACGACCGGGGCATCATCGCGCTCTACCAGAGCCGTCACGCGGATGGCGAGGCCTATCTGCGGCAGGCCATCGAGAGCTTCCGCCTGGACAGGAACCTCGCGGGAGAGGCCAGCGCGCTCTGCAACCTCTCCCGGATCCACCTGGCCATGGGCCAAGTCGGCAGCGCGGTGGAACTGGCCCAGCAGGGCATCGTCATCTATGACCGGCTGGGCCACACCCTGCGCGGAGCGAACGGCCGCTACGCGCTGGGACTGGCACTCACCGGGCAGGGAGCACTGGACGCCGCCGTCGATCGACTGACCGAAGCCCTGGAGGTGTTCCGCGACAGCAGGCAACGGCTCTGGGAAGGGATGACGCTCTTCCGGCTCGCGGAGGCTCACCTCGCCGGGCAACAGCCCGCTCAAGCCGCCGCCCTGGCCGAGCAGGCGCTCTCGGTCCTGCGCGGAATAGGAGGCGAGTGGCGGCGCGGAAACGTCCTGACCGTCCTCGGCCGCGCACTCAGCGGGCTGGGACAGACCGGTCGAGCGCAGGCATGCTGGCAGGAAGCCCTCGGTATATACGAGCAACTCGGCTCCGTCGAGGCCGCCGACCTGCGGCTCCTCCTCACGCCCGCCGCTGCCGCATAACTCCCGGCGGTTCGTTCATCGTTCGTTTATCGCGGCAAGGCACTCTCAAGTGGTCGATCCGTTGCGTCGGGGGGCAGGCGGGTCAGCGGTGATCAACACCGCTAGGGTGAACGGCCCTGATAGGCCCGTCCGGCGGCCCTCGGGGGAGCCGCCGGACGGGCATCGCCCATCAATGAACGGGAGTTGCAAGTCAATGAGCGATGCCAAGAAGGACTCCGTGGTGAAGCCGCTCGACAACCACGCGACGGACCTGGAGAACGTCACCACGCTGGACAACCACGCCACGGGCGGCACGGTGGCTCCGACGGACAACCACGCCACGGGCGGCACCATGACCCCGCTGGACAACCACGCCACGGGCGAGAAGGCCTGACCGGAGACATCTCGACACGGGGGAACGGCCGCGGTGGCATCGAGGGGGTGCCGCCGCGGCCGAGGCATTCCTGCAGCCGCTTCACGCCGATCCGTGGCATGAACCGTTCGATCCACTCGAACAGTTGCCCCCTGGAGCGTCACTCGGTGTTCAGGTAACCCTCCCTCCGCAGAGGAGTTGGAATGAGCCAGGCCACCAGGATCCTCGTCACCATCGCCATCGCGGCGGCGACCGCTGGCGGTGCCTCGGCACCGGCCTTCGCCGACACCCACATCACCGCGACGCCGAACGACACCCACATCACCGCGACGCCGTAGGACAAGCACGACCCCTGATCCAGCCCAATGCGATCATCCCGGTGGGGCCTAGCACAGGCTCAGCCCACCGCCGCATGGGGCAACGCCTCAGGCGCCCCCGTCCCATGACGCACTTGAACAACCCCGGCAGAGTCACCTCGCCGGGACACTCGCCTCACTCGGCGAGCTCGCTCCCAGTGGTCGCCCAAACCCTCCACCTGTCTCTGGACGTGGCCGGCGGCGGGTGCTCAGTTCCTGGGCGAGGCCGTGGGGTCCGCATCGCAGTGGTCGACCGTTGACAGGAGGCTCTCGCCCAGCTTCACCTCGGTGGTCGCCTTTCCCTTCGCGGGTACCGAGACCACCCGGGACGAGTTCTTCAGGAGCAGGGTTCCCTCGGTGTCGTAGAAGGTGACCCAGCCCTGGAACTCGGCCTTGCTGTCGTTGGGGTTGGCGATCTCGACGGTCGCGAACGGCCTCTTCTCCGTCGCGCAGCTGATCAGCCTCACTGTGGCGTCCCGCAGGCCGCGGCTCCTGCCGGTGCCGCTGGGGGAGGTGGGCGTCGAGCGATAGCCGGGGCGGCGGTTGTACGTCCCGCCGGTGCCGCTGGTCCCGCCGTCGTCGTCCGAGTCGCCGTACGAGCCGCCGTAAGAACCGCTGGACGAGCCGCCGTACGAGCCGTTCGACGTCGAACTGTCGTGGTCCTGACGCGAGTTGCTGCACCCGCCCCCGCCCCCGCCCCCGCTCCCGCCGCCGTGCCGGCCGCGCCCGTGCCCGTGGCCCTGGGAGAAGCCCGTCAGCGCGAGCACCACCACCGCCAGTACCGCCGTGAACCTGATCCTGCGCCCCCGTGTCTGCATGCGATCACCCTATCGGCGCAACGGCGGCTCAACGAGTCTCGCGTGGCGACGGATCCGCACGCGGAGTAGCGTCGTATGCGTGAGTGGTGACGAAAGCACCGCTGACCAGTACCGACGGCCGTCGTCGGAGGCCCTTTCCGTGCATCCCGTACGACGGCCGTCACCACACCGCCGCGGCGCGGGATCAGGTGGTGCGGGCGGTTCCCGTCCCCTTCTCGGCGTCCAGGGCGTACACGCAGCGGTCCTTGCTGCACGCGTACACGACCCCGTCCCTGACCACCGGGGAGCCGGTGATCTCGCCGCCGGTGGCGAGCTTCCAGCGCAGCCGGCCGTCGTCGGCCTTGAGCGTGTACAGCAGGTGGTCGGTGGAGCCGAAGTGGATACGGCCCTCGGCGACCGCCGGGGAGCCGACGATCTCTCCGCCCGCCTGGAAGCGCCACTTGGGCGTGCCGGTGACCGCGTCCAGGGTGTACAGGCCCCTGCCGCTGCCGACATGGACGTGCCCGGCGGCGACCAGGACGGGGGCGACGGAGGCGCGGGACTCGGTGGCGATGCGCCAGCGGTCGCGGCCGTCGGTGGCGTCGAGGGCGTAGACGGTGCCGAGATAGTCGGCGAGGTAGATGCCGCCGCCGCTCACCGCCGGGCCCGGCGCGAAGGCCGGCGGGCTGAGGAAGACCGCGGGGGCCTCGAAGTGCCAGCGGACGTGGCCGCTCGCCACGTCCACGGCGAGCACACGGGTGCCGGCGCAGACGTAGACGTAGCCGTCCGGGGCCGGGGTGACGCGCACCGGCACGCCGCCGCAGGAGGCCGCGTCGCCGATCGGGTAGGACCAGCGCTCCTCGCCCGTGCGGGCCTCCAGGGCGCGCAGGCGGGCGTCCTGCCAGACGTACACCGTGCCGTCGTGGACGACGGGGCCGGCCTCGGGGGACTCGAAGTCGGTCTGGCAGCCGGCGATCTCCCACAGCTTCTGGCCGCCGGCGGCCTCCCAGGCTTGGACGCCCCCGCCGCGGGTGCCGGTGACGACCGTGCCCCGGTCGGCCTTGAGGGAGTACACCCAGGAGTCGGTCTGCAACCGCCACAGGTCGGCGCCCTCACGAGCGTCCAGGGCGAACAGGGTGGGCCCGTCGGAGGCGTGCACCCGGCCGTCGGCGACCGCCATGGACCAGGCCACGTCGCGGGTCTTGAAGCGGCGGCGGCCGGTGGCCACGTCCAGGGCGTGCACCTCGAAGGAGGTGACGTAGACGAGGTCGTCCGCGACGGACGGGGTGCCCCAGACGTCGTTGGACATGCGGAAGCGCCACGGCCGCCAGCCGGCCGGGGTCTCCGGCGGCGCGGCCGGTACGGCGGGGTCGGCGCCGTTGACGCCGGGGTGCGGCCTGGACCAGGTGGCGGCCAGGCCCGCCTCGGGCGGGGGCGCCTTGACGGCGGCGGCACGGGCGTCGGCGACGCGCGGCCCGGGACCGATCGGCACCTGGGCGCCGGCCAGCCGCACGGGACCGGAGTCGGGGACGCCCGTCGGCACGGGCCCGGGCGCCGCCGGGACGGCCGGGCTGTGCGAGGGCGGGGGCGGTACGGGGGCCCGGCCGCCGCCGCGGGGACCGGGCGCGGCGGGCTGCACGGCCAGGCGGCCGCCGCGGCGGGACTCGATGAGGCCGACCGCCTGTTCGGGCAGCCAGGCGGAGGCCGTACCGCTGTCGTCGGAGCCGGAGCCGAACAGATGGGGGGCGAGCTGGGCCTGGAGGTCGGCCGGCTTGGGCCGGGCGGTGGCCTCCATCTGCATGCAGGACTCGATCAGCGGACGCAGCTCGTCCGGGAGCCCTTCCAGGTCGGGGCCCTCGCGCAGCAGCATGAAGACGGTCTCGACCGGGTTGGCGCCGTGGAAGGGCGGATGCCCGGTGGCGGCGAAGACCAGCATCGAGCCGAGCGAGAAGACGTCGCTGGCGCCGGTGACGCTGCGCGAGTCCTTGGCCTGCTCCGGGGACATGTACGCGGGGGTGCCGACGGCGACGTTCGTCATGGTCAGCCGGGTGTTCGAGACACCGGAGGCGATCCCGAAGTCGATCACCCGCGGCCCGTCCTCGACGACGAGGACGTTGGACGGCTTCAGGTCGCGGTGGACGAGCCCGGCGCCGTGGATCGACTGGAGCGCCTCGGCGACGCCCGCCGCCAGCCAGCGCACCGCCTGGGCCGGGAGCGGACCGCACTCGGTCACTATCTCCTCGAGGGAGGGCGCGGGGACGTAGGCGGTGGCCAGCCACGGCACGGCGGCGCGCGGGTCGGCGTCGACGACCGCGGCCGTGTAGAAGCCGGAGACCGCCCGCGCGGCCTCCACCTCACGCGTGAAGCGGACCCGGAACAGCTGGTCCTCGGCCAGCTCGGTCCGGACGGTCTTGATCGCCACGCGCCGGCCGGACGCCGAGCGCGCGAGATAGACCAGCCCCATGCCGCCGGCACCCAGCCGTCCCAGCACCTCGAACGGCCCGATCCGCCGCGGGTCGTGCTGCGTCAGCTGATCCACCACTTGCCTGCCACCTCCCCGTACGAGCCGCGCCACCCACATATGTACGCGACCGAAGTGCAGCGTCTCACCACCGCACCGCCGTGGCGGCACGCACCCTGATTCTTCCTGTCCGGCGCACAGGTTGCGAACCCGGCGACACATCGGGATGTCACGCCGCAAAGCCCCCTCTTCCTGGCCGGGGGGCGGATTTCACCTCTCCGTTCACCTCTCCAGTACGGCGAAGGACGCCCCCTGATTGTCGGCGACGACGGCGACGGTTCCGTACGACGTCCCGAAGGGCGGCACCTGCACCCGCCCGCCTAGCCGGACGACCGCGCCGAGGGCGGCCTCCGTCTCCGCGACCCGGAAGTGGACGAGGAAGTGCGGCGGCATCTCGGGCGGGAAGACGTCGGAGACGGCGGCCCGGCCGAAGTCGGGCTCGGCACCCGGCCCGAACAGGGCGTCGTGGAACAGTCCGCCGTAGAAGACGTTGGCGGCCTCGGTGTCGCGGGCGTACAGCTGGGCCCAGACGAAGGTGCCCGGCTCGTGGCGTCTGCCGAAGCCCTGGTGGCTGTCCGGCTGCCACAGCCCGAAGACCGCGCCCTCGGGATCGGCGGCGAGGGCGGCCGTGCCCAGGCCGTCGACCCGGGCGGGCGGGGTCACGACCTGCCCGCCGCCGGCCCGGATCCGCTCGGCCAGCGCCCGGACGTCCGGGGTGGCGAAGTACACGGTCCAGACGGTGGGCATACGGCCGTCCGTCTTCGGCGAGAGCGCGGCGACGGGCTCCCCCTCCAGCCGGGCCGGTACGGACCGGCCGTACGTCTCCTCCGCGAAGCTCCACCCGAAGAGCTCACCGTAGAACCGCTTTCCCGCCTCGACGTCGGGAAGCTGCGCGTCCACCCAGCAAGGGACGCCCTCTGTGCTCGCGGATGCCCTGTTTTCGGCCATGTCGCCAAACTAGCCGGGTCCCGCGCGGCCCGCAGACCAGGCACACCAGCCTCTTTGAGCCCACGCACCCCATTTGCAGTCGGCCGAATCGCGCTCCGATCACTGCTCGGTAAGCTGACGACATGACAGGACAAGTGCGTACCGTCGACGGCCGCGTGGCCGGTCGACGTGGGCAGGCGACCCGGCAGAAGCTGCTCGACTGCCTCAGCGAGATGCTCAGCTCCTCCCCCTACCGGGACGTCAAGGTCATCGATGTCGCCAGGAAGGCGGGCACTTCGCCCGCGACCTTCTATCAATACTTCCCCGACGTCGAGGGCGCCGTTCTGGAGATCGCCGAGCAAATGACCGCCGAGGGCGCCGGATTGGCCGAGCTGCTCGAGGGCCGGTCGTGGACCGGCAAGGCCGGCTGGCAGACGGCGCAGGAACTCGTGGACGGGTTTCTCGAGTTCTGGCGCCGCAACGACGCCATTCTGCGCGTGATCGATCTCGGCGCCGCCGAGGGCGACAAGCGCTTTTACAAGATCCGTATGAAGATCCTCAACTCCGTGAACAACTCCCTGGCGGACTCGGTCACCGAACTCCAGTCCAAGGGCCGGGTCGACAAGGACGTGAATCCGGCCGCGATCGCCGGTTCGCTGGTCGCGATGCTCGCGGCGGTCGCCTCGCACCAGAAGGGCTTCGTCTCGGGGGTGAAGCAGGCCGAGCTGAGGCCGAACCTGGCGCTCCTGGTGCACCTGGGCATCACCGGCAAGAAGCCGACGCGGTAGCCCGCACCCCGGCCTCGGACTCCCTCCAGGCCCCAAGTCCTGTCAGGCAGGCGGCGGTCCACCCGAGTGGACCGCCGCCTGCTGCGTTGTGGGGTGCCCGTGCACGCGTGACGCCCGGCGTCAGCCCGACCGCGGCCGCCGCCCTCACTCGCCTGTTCACCGACGCCTCGGGCTCCACCACCTCGCTCGATCCGGTCCGGGCCACCGCGCACGGCTGGGCCGTCCCGTGGACGCTGCTGCTCCTCCTCGTCCTGCTGATCTCCGTCACCGTCGGTGCGGTCGTCCGCGCCCGCCGGGGCCGCGCCCGGCACAGGCTGCGCGAGGACGCCCGCGTGCGGGACGCGGCCGAACAGGCGCCGCGCGAGAAGCAGGCGACCGAAGAGGCCCAGGATGTCCAAGAGGCCCCGGAGGCTCAGATGAGCTGAGCCGCGACGCCGGGCGGGGGGATACTCGGGGCATGGAACCGGATCTTCACGAGTTGCTCACGTCACTTCGCGTATGGGACCCGGAGTTCACCGAACTGCCCGCTCTCGACCCCGCGGCGGCACCCGCCACGCCCCTGCCCCTCTTCGCGCGGTGGCTGGCGGAGGCGGCGGCGGCCGGGCAGCCCGAGCCGCACACGATGTCGCTGGCGACCACGGACGAGGAGGGCCGGCCGGACGTCCGCATCGTGATGCTGCACGGCGCGGACGCCGCGGGCTGGTCCTTCGCCACCCACGCCGGCAGCTGCAAGGGCCGCCACCTGGCCGCCCGTCCGCACGCCGCCCTCGCCTTCTACTGGCCGGTCCGGGGCCGCCAGGTCCGCGTCCGGGGCCCGGTCACGGCCGCCACGCCGGAAGAGGCCCACTCGGACCTGCACGCCCGCTCGACAGGCGCCCTGGCCGCCGCCCTCACCGGCCACCAGAGCGAGGTCCTGGACTCCCTGGACGAGCTGACCCGGGCCTCGGAGTCGGCCTGGGAGCGGGCCCGGAGCGCCCCGGACATCGAGGTCCCCTCCTGGACCCTCTACCGACTCCAGCCCACCGAGGCCGAGTTCTTCCAGGGCGACGCCCGGCGCCGCCACGTACGGCTCCGCTACCGCCGTACGCCGGACGGCTGGGCCCGCGAACTGCTGTGGCCCTGACCCGGCTCACCCGAAGTCGTACACCGCGAAGTCGGACACCGGCCGGTAGCCGATCCGCTGGTAGAGGCCGTTGCTGGTCGAATTGGCGAGGTCGGTGAACAGCAGCACCTCCTCGGCGCCCGACTCCAGCGCGGCCCGGCTGACCTCGACCGTGACGGCGCCCCCGTACCCGCGCCCGCGCAGGTGCGCCGGTGTGTAGACGCCGACCACCCGCACCTGCCCGGCGACCTTCGGAGCCGTCCCGGCCATGGCGACGGGCGTCCCGTCCGGGTCCTGCCAGAACATGACGTCACCACGTCGGACGCGCTCGTCCGCCCAGGGCTCCGCTTCCTGGACGGCCGGTTCGCCGACGGCGGCGCAGAACTCCCGGTACCACCGGGCCAGTCGCTCGCGGTCCGGCTCGCCCGCCACCCTCGCCCGCCCCGGCGGGACCGGCCGCGGCACGGTCAACTCGCCCAGCCGGTACAGCCGCATCCGCTGCCGCAGCATGACCTCGGCGCCGGTGAGTCGACGCCAGACGCCGGCGAACGCCGCGGCGGTGTCGCGATCCGCCGACACACCGGACACCTCGCGTCCCGGACCCGCCAGCCGCGCCGCCAGCACGGCGGCCTCCTCCTCGGTCAGAGCGGTGAGGACGACCGGATGAGGCGGCGTGCGGAGGAAGGCGGCCCGCACGCCCGCCCCGCCGTCTCCGGCCAGCAGGCCGAACTCCGGGTCGGCGTCCCCGTAGAGCCGCTTGCCGCGTGAGCGCAGGTTCTCCGTCACCGTCAGGTGCACGGTGTGCGGTGCGGGCCGTGAGCGGAGGAACTCCCCTGCGCGCGCCAGGAATTCCTCGACGTCGTCGGTCAGGTACCAGTCGTCGGAAGGCATGCCCCATGGTCCTGCCCACGGCCGTCCGGCGCCTGCGAACTCACGGGGTGCCCGGCTCCGTATCCGTGACGAGACGCGCGTGCAGGTGCGCGTCCCGGAAGGCGTCGCGGCGCTCCGCCTCGAAGATCGCGCCGCGCATCGTGCCCTCGTACCGGAAGCCGCAGCGCTCGGCAACGCGGCAGGACGCCCCGTGTCCGGCGGCATGGTCCAGTTCCAGTCGGTGCAGGCGCAGTTCGCCGAACGCCCAGCCCGCCACCAGCTTCAGCGCCCGGGTGGCGACCCCGCGTCCGCGGGCCTCGGGCAGGACCCAGTAACCGGTCCTCGCGACGCCGAGCAGCGGGCGGATGTCGTTCACGCTGATCCGTCCGAGCGTCGTGGCGCTCTCGGCGTCCGCGATCAGGAAGGACACGCTCGAGCCCTCCCGCGCACGCGCGGCCCGGGCCCGCAGGGAGTCGCGGGCGCCGGTGAGGTCCGTGACGGGGACGAGCGGCGTGTTCCAGCGGCGGAACTCCGGGTCGGTGATGCCGCGCAGCCACGCCCGCACGTCGGCGTCGGACTCCGGCTCCCACGGGCGCAGCAGCAGCCCGTGCCCCGATGTCCGTACGGTCGCGAGGTTCCCTGGGTCACGGAGGTCGGCGGTCACCGGCCCATTGGACAACGCCGTGCGCCCGGATCGCACACTCGTTCAGTTGTGAACGTACGGTCGTTCAGTTGTGATCAACCTGCAATCGATTCCGGCGTTGACCGAGACCCATCAACCAGACGGGCGATTACTCTCGCGCTCATGACCGACTCGACCACCGTCTCCGCGGCGTGGCACGCCGACCGTCCCGTCTACGTCATCGGCGGCGGTCCGGGCGGCCTGGCCGCGGCGCAGGCGCTGCGCTCGCGGGGGATGCGCGCGGTCGTCCTGGAGAGGTCCGACCGGGTCGGGGCGTCCTGGCGGCGGCACTACGACCGGCTGCACCTGCACACCACCCGGCGCCTGTCCACGCTGCCCGGGCTGCCGATGCCGCGCCGGTTCGGCAGATGGGTCGCGCGCGACGACGTGGTGCGGTACCTGGAGAAGTACGCCGAGCACCACCAATTGGAGATCGTGACCGGCGTCGAGGTCTCCCGCGTCGAGCCCGCGCCGGACGGCACCGGCTGGCTGCTGCGCGCCTCCGGCGGACGGGAGCTGACCGGCGGCGCGGTGGTCGTCGCCACCGGCCACAACCACACGCCCCGCGTACCCGACTGGCCCGGCCGGGAGACGTACCAGGACGGGCCGGGCGAGCTCGTGCACGCCTCCGAGTACCGCAACGCCGAGCCGTACGCCGGGCGTGACGTGCTGGTCGTCGGCGTCGGCAACACCGGCGCGGAGATAGCCGTGGACCTGGTGGAGGGCGGGGCCGCGCGCGTACGGCTGTCGGTGCGCACCGCCCCGCACATCGTGCGCCGCTCGACCGCCGGATGGGCCGCCCAGTACACGGGGGTGCTCGTGCGGCGGCTGCCGGTCCGGCTCGTCGACGTGCTCGCGAGACCGGTGGCGAGGCTGAGCGTGCCGGACTTGTCGGCGCACGGCCTGCCCCGTCCCCGCACCGGCCTGTACGCGCGGGTCGAGGAGGGCTCGATCCCGGTCCAGGACGTCGGTCTCGTCGACGCGGTCCGCGAGGGCAGGGTCGAGGTCGTGGCCGCCGTGGAGGGCTTCGAGAGCGGCAAGGTGCTCCTCGCCGACGGCACCCGCATCCAGCCGGACGCCGTCGTCGCCGCCACCGGCTACGTCCGCGCCCTGGAAGGGCTGGTCGGCCATCTGGACGTGCTCGACTCCCGTGGCAGGCCGGTCGTCCGCGGCCACCGTACGCCCGAGAACGCGCCCGGCCTGTACTTCACCGGCTTCACCAACCCCATCAGCGGCATGCTCCGCGAACTGGCCCTCGACGCCGAGCGGATCGCCGGGGCCATCGCGAAGGAGAACGCCCGCAAGGGCGGCCGCCGGGTCTCCCGGCTGCCGGCCTGACCGGCACGCTGTTCCTGACGTACCGTCAGACTGCTTGCCGCCGGGGGCTTCACACGACCGCGGGGCTCAGGGCCGACGGCCGCCGCCGGATCACCAGCGCCATCAGGGCCGCCGCGGCGCACAGCGCGCCCGAGGCGTACCAGACCACGTCGTAGGAACCGAAGACGTCCCGCGCGAGGCCGCCGAGGTACGCGACCAGCGCCGCGCCGACCTGGTGGGAGGCGAGCACCCAGCCGAAGACGATCGCGCTGTCCTCGCCGTAGTGCTCTCGGCACAGGGCGAGGGTGGGCGGCACGGTGGCGACCCAGTCGAGGCCGTAGAAGACGATGAAGAAGACCATCGGCGGGTGCACGCTCGGCGCCAGAAGCATCGGCAGGAACAGCAGCGAGACACCGCGCAGCGCGTAGTACACGGCGAGCAGGCGGCGCGGTTCGAAGCGGTCGGTGAACCAGCCGGAGGCGATCGTGCCCGCGACGTCGAACACGCCGATGACCGCGAGCAGCGAGGCGGCCGCCGTGATGGGCATGCCGTGGTCGTGGGCGGCGGGCACGAAGTGGGTCTGGATCAGGCCGTTGGTGGAGGCGCCGCAGATGGCGAAGGTGCCGGCCAGCAGCCAGAAGGGGCCGGTACGCACCGCCGAGGACAGGACGGTCAGGGCGCGGCGGGCGGCCCCGCGCACGGGCGCCGGCTTCGGTACGAACTCCTCGGCGCCGTACGGCTTGACGCCCACGTCCGCCGGGTGGTCGCGCAGCAGCAGCCAGACGAAGGGGACGACGGCGAGGGCCGCGAGCGACACCGTGACGGCGGCCGGGCGCCAACCGTGCGACTGGACGGTCCAGGACAGGACCGGCAGGAAGATCAGCTGGCCGGAGGCGGAGGCGGCGGTGAGGATGCCGGTGACCAGGCCGCGCCGTTCGGTGAACCAGCGGTTGGTGACCGTCGCCGCGAAGGCCAGCGCCATCGAGCCGGTGCCGAGACCGACCAGCAGGCCCCAGCACAGCCACAGTTGCCAGGCCGCGGTCATCCACACGGTCAGGCCCGAGCCGGCGGCGATCACCGTGAGCGCGGCGGCGACCACCCGGCGGACGCCGAAGCGGTCCATGAGCGCGGCGGCGAAGGGCGCGGTGAGCCCGTACAGCGCGAGGTTGATCGAGACCGCGGCGCCGATCGTGCCCCGCGACCAGCCGAACTCCTGGTGCAGCGGGTCGATGAGCAGTCCGGGCAGCGAGCGGAAGGCCGCGGCACCGGTGATCGTGACGAAGGTGACGGCGGCGACGAACCACGCTCGGTGGACGCGGGCCGCGCCGCGGGCGGACGGCGTTCGGGCCGCGGTGGCGGACGCGGGTTCGGTTGTCTGGGTCACGCCATAGAGCTTCCGGCACCCGGCCAAGCCTCTTCCAGTGGCCCGACGGACAGCATTCGCTAGGATCGGGCCATGGACAGGACCACGGACTTCCGCCCGCACCGCGTCGTCGTCCTCGCCCTCGACGGGCTGCTGCCCTTCGAGCTGGGCATCCCGCACCGGATCTTCGGGCGGCCCGTGGACGCCGCCGGACGGCATCTGTACGAGGTCGTCACCTGCTCGGTCCGGCCGCCCGGGCCGGTGGAGACGGACGCCGACTTCTCGATCCACGTGCCGCACGGGCCGGAGGTCCTGGCCACCGCCGACACCGTGATCGTCCCGGCCTCGTACGAGCTCGGCCCGGTCTACGAGAAGGGCGTGCTGACCGAGGAACTGGCCGCCGCCCTGGCGCACATCCGGCCCGGCACCCGGCTCGCCTCCATCTGCACGGGCGTGTACGTGCTGGCCGCGGCGGGCCGTCTGGACGGGCGGCGCGCCACGACGCACTGGGCCGACGCCGACCGCTTCCAGCGGGTCTTCCCGCGGGTCGAGGTGGACGCGGACGTGCTGTTCGTCGACGACGGCGACGTGCTGACCTCGGCGGGCGTCGCGGCCGGGATCGACCTGTGCCTGCACATGGTGCGCCGCGACCACGGCACCGCGGTCGCCAACGAGGTGGCCCGGCGGACCGTCGTACCGCCGCACCGCGACGGCGGTCAGGCGCAGTACGTCCACCGGCCGGTGCCCGACCCGCAGCTCGCCACCACGACCACCGCGCGCGCGTGGGCGCTGGGCCGCCTGCACGAGCCCATCCGGTTGCAGGACATGGCCGCGCGGGAGGCGATGTCGGTACGGACCTTCACCCGGCGCTTCCGTGAGGAGGCCGGGGTCAGTCCGGGGCAGTGGCTCACCCGGCAGCGCGTCGAACGGGCCCGGCACCTGCTGGAGTCCACGGACCTGTCCGTGGACCAGGTGGCCCGGGACGCCGGCTTCGGCACGGCACAGTCGATGCGGCAGCACCTCCAGACGGCGCTCGGGGTCACACCGACGGCCTATCGGCGGACCTTCCGGGTGAGCGGCTCCCCCCGGACCGGAGCGGAGGTCTGAGGCCCGGGCGCTTGTCCACAGCCTGTGGACAAGCGCCGGGGCGCTCCGACCGGCAGGGCCGACCCGGCTGGCGGCGCGCCCCTGCCCGCCCCGAGCACGGCAGCGCGCGCCGCCATCCGATCCCGGCGCTCCGGTCCCACCCCCTCGGACCCTGAAGGGACCGGTCGGCGCCGACATCACGACCCACACTCGTCGAGGGCTTCCGGTGCCCCAGCCCTCGTCGTCCCCTCGCGGCGAATCGCTGACCACAAGCGTGATCAAGCGGACACGATGCGTCAACACCGCCCTGACGATTTACCCGTTATGCCCCATCGCAACGGGGCGCGCACAGAAGCATCTCCCGGCGCACGACCCCGCCACCGGGGACACCGGGACGCCAGGACACCGAGACCGCGGGGAACGCGGGGACGATTCGGGGAACGCGGGGACGATTCGGGGAACGCGGGGACGATTCGGGGAACGCGGGGACGATTCGGGGAACGCGGGGACGATTCGGGGAACGCCGGCCATCGCCGGCTCCCCCGCACCGCGCCGGCCCTACACCGCCCCGTACGCCAGACCCCCGTAGGCCCCACAAGTCCCGTAGGCCAGACCCTCGTACGCAGGGGCCGAACGCCCGCGGCTCGTCGCCGTCTCCGCCGCGTCCACGGTCGTGGCGCAGCGGTCGAGTTCGCACCAGATGCGCTTGCCCACGCCCTCCGGGCACCACCCCCACCGGTCGGCGAGGCCGTCGACGAGGGCGAGGCCGCGGCCGCCGGTCGACTCGTCGCCCGGGCAGCGCGGCACGGGAGCCCGGGTGCTGGCGTCGGCCACCTCCAGGCGCACGGTGGCCGCCCCGGCCGGCCCCCCGGACAGGAACAGCCGCAGCACGGCCGGACAACCGGTGTGCACCACGGCGTTGGTGACCAGTTCGGAGACGAGCAGGACCAGGGTCTCGGCGAGCGGCTCGTCCGCCGCTATCCCCGACCCGGCGAGCCGGGAGCGGGCCCACCGCCGGGCTCGCCCCACCTCCGCGGGGTCGGGCCGGATCTCCAGCTGCACTTGAAGCACCTGCACCGCTCACACCATCCGAACCGGCGGACACACAGCCTCGCGCCTCACGAGGCCACGATCGTAGCCATTTTCTGCATGGCCAGAACAACAGCCAGAGCAAGGGTCACGGAACGTGACTCCCTTGAAAGACAGCATGGTTGACGTATCGTCACCGCAACAAGCGCTTCGGGCATATTCCCGCGCGAAGGAGTACCCGTGCGGCATACTGTGCGACGCTCGTCATGGGCTGGCTCGGGCTCGGAAGCACTCGCATCTGACACAAGGTACCCGAGCACGACGGCGACTCCGGGACGTGACGAGTCGCGCGCGGGACACAACCCGGCATCAACGGTCCGTGATGGCGCAGTGCCACGATCGGTGACATTCGCGTCCGGCGGCCTGTGCCGCGGCGTACCGCGCGGCCCGGAAGGCACCGATCGGCGCTCCGAACTGCTCATGCGCCCGGGCGTGTTGCGTGACTCGGCGCCCGCACGCGCGTGGCGGCCTCCTCCGCGGGGCGAGGCGCTGCGGAGGGGTCTCAAGTACTGGCTGCGCGAAGGTGGTTGGACGGTTGCTACTCGGGGACGGTGAAGTAGCGGGCGACGGCGGGCACGATCTCCTGCTCGCCCACCCTGCCGTCGCCGTCGGTGTCGAGCGCGGCGGCGATGGGCCGGGCGGCCTCCTCGGGCACGCCGAGGACCCGGAGGACGCGCACGGTGTCCTCTACGGTGGCGGCGCCGTCGCCGTCGGCGTCCGCGACGGCCAGGGCGGCATGCAGGAAGGGACGGGCGATCTCGGCGAACCGATCGGGATTGTCGCGCAGGCGCTTGACGGCGCCGGTCACGAACTCCTCCCGGGTGATGCGCTGGTCACCGTCGCGGTCGGCGATTCCGGCCATGCCCTGCCAGAAGGCCTCCGCGCCGGCGTACAGGGCCTGGCCCTTGTCGGAACGGGCGGTGGTGGCGAACTCGGCGAGCAGCGAGCGGGCCGCCACGCCGAAGTCCTCGCGGTCGATGTAGCCGTTGCCGTCCTGGTCGAAGGTGGCGAACCGCGCCGCGATCCTGCGCTCGTACTCGCTGCTGACCATGTCTTACGGGCCGCCTTACGTGTGGGGTTGCGTCTGGCAGGGAGCGTACGACGCGAAGAGCGGTCCTGGGCACAAAACCACGGTTGTGCCAGGACCGGGGGAATTCCGGGACAACGGCGGCCCGACTCGTGACGACCGGACGGCGGTGACCGCCGGGGCGGCCTGCCGCTCAGGCGGACAGCGGCTCGTCGTCCACCGCCGCCGCCAGGTCCGGGTAGACGTCGAACAGGCGCCGGACACCGAGCGCGCCGAGGACGCGGTTGACGTGGGAGCCGTCGACCGCGCCGCGGGCCGGGAGGATCAGGCGCAGCCGGCCCTGGCAGGAGCGGATCAGCCGGCGGGCGGCGATGAGCACGCCGACGCCGCTGGAGTCGCAGAAGAAGACCTCGGAGAGGTCCAGGACGAGGTCGTGATGCCCCTGGGCCACCACCTCGTGCACTCTCTGGCGCAGTACCGGCGAGGTCATCAGGTCCAGTTCGCCGGCGACCCGGAGCACGCTCCACTCGCCCTGTTCGTCGTCGGTCACCTTGAACGCCACGGCCCGCCCTCCGTCAGCCGGAACTTCCCCGGAACCGCTCGGAAACGGAACCAGTCCTTACGCTTCTTTCCGCGCGGCTGCCCAGCGGCCGTTCCCCCAAACGCCGTACAGCAAACCGGGTCCGTTCCGCCAGGGGCTTGTTTCGGTCATCTTCGGTCGTGTTCGATCCAAGTTGACCTGAAAGCGAAAGACCAGGTGGGACAGAAGGGCCACCCCCGGCACGCCCTCCGGCTACGGAGGCGCGGACCGCGCACCCCCCGCCGACCCGTTCGGTGCGGACGCCGTGGCGGGAGCAGACGCACGCCCTGGTACGGACGGTCTCCTTCGCCGCGAGCGGCGCGAAGAAGCCGTCGGTGCCGTACGGCGCCTTCGACCTGCCGCTGCCCGACGCGATGCTGGACCGCGCCTTCGAGTGCTGGGTGCACGCCGAGGACATCGCGGAGGCGGTGGACTACCCGCACGACCCGCCGGCCCCGCGCCACCTGCACCGGATGATCGACCTCGCCGCCCGGATGCTGCCGGGTGTGCTGGCCGCCCGGCGGCAGGCCGGGTTCGCCTCCCCCGCCCATGCCCGGCACGTGGTGGCCGCGGGAGAACCCGGACGCAGTCTGCGGCTGGAGATCGAGGGGCTGGGCGGCGGCCAGTGGCTGATCCCGCTCGACTCGCCCGGAGCGGTGGGCTCCGCGGACCACGAGGTGGCCCATGTGGCGCTGGACGGCGTGGAGTTCTGCCGGCTGGCGGCCGGGCACGTGGCCCCGCGGGAGGCGGCGGCCGGTCAGGTCGGCGACCGTGAGGCGATCCAGGACGTGCTGTGCGCGGCGGCGTCGCTCAGCCGTATGTGAGCCCGCCGGCGGCCGGCTCCACGGACCGCGCTACGCGAAGACCACCGTCCGGCGCCCGTTCAGCAGGATCCGGCGCTCCGCGTGCCACTTGACCGCGCGCGCCAGCGCCTGGCACTCCACGTCCCGGCCGATCGCGACCAGCTGGTCCGGGGTGACGTCGTGGCCCACCCGCTCGACCTCCTGCTCGATGATCGGGCCCTCGTCGAGGTCGGCGGTCACATAGTGCGCCGTCGCGCCGATCAGCTTCACGCCCCGGGCGTGCGCCTGGTGGTACGGCTTGGCGCCCTTGAAGCTCGGCAGGAAGGAGTGGTGGATGTTGATGATCCGGCCGCTGAGCTGCTTGCACAGGTCGTCGGAGAGGACCTGCATGTAACGGGCCAGGACGACCAGTTCGGCCTTCTCCTCGCGCACGATCTCGAGCAGCCGCTCCTCGGCCTCGGACTTGGTGTCCTTGGTCACCGCGATGTGATGGAAGGGGATGTTGTACGACCCCACCAACTCGGCGAAGTCGGTGTGATTGGACACCACCGCCGCGATCTCCACCGGCAGCGCGCCGATCCGGGCCCGGAAGAGCAGGTCGTTCAGACAGTGCCCGAACCTGCTGACCATCAGCACGACGCGCATCTTCTCGTCGGCCCGGTGGATCTGCCAGTCCATCCCGAAGGAGTCGCCGATCGCCGCGAAGCCGGCGCGCAGCTTGTCCACCGTCACCGGGGGTACCTCCCGCGCGTCGAGCAGCGGGGGAGCCTCGGCCGAGAAGTGGACCCGCATGAAGAACAGTCCCGTGTCGTGGTCGCCGAACTGCTGGCTGTCCTCGATGTTGCAGCCCGTCATGAACAGATAGCTGGACACCGCGTGCACGATGCCCTGCTTGTCCGGGCACGAGAGGATGAGGACGTACTGATCGGCCTGCGCCGCGGCGGCTCGGGGGGACTGCTCGCTCATGCGGGACAGGGTCTCACGTCCGGGCCCGTCCGCGGTCCGGCGTCCGCTAAGCGGACCGGGTCAGGATCCGCAGCACCTCGAGGCTGCGGGGCGGCGCCTCCGGGTCCTCGCCGTCGCTCGCCGCGAGACGCACGTGCGCGTCACGGGCCGCCCGCACCGCCTCCGGCCAGCCATGATGGTCGAGGTAGGCGGACACCGGCGCGTCCGGGCCGACCTGGTGCATGATGCGCAGCACCCGCAGAACCGCGGTGTCGACGAGCGCCGCCTCCTGGGAGTCCCGGAAGATCGTGCCGACGTACTTCTCGGCGGACCAGTTGTCCAGCCAGGTGTCCTCGACCAGGCGGTAGACGGCGTCGGTCACGTCGCCGTACCCTTCGACGCCTGCCAGCCAGACGTCCCGCTGGAACACCGGGTCGGAGAGCATGTGCAGCGCGGAGCGCACATTGCTGCGCCAGCGCCACCACGGCATGTCGTTGAGTGGCATGCCGCCCATGGTGGAGGAGCGACGGCCGCGACGGGAAGAGTTCTCCGAACCTTGCACGGTCATCGATCGTACGTTCTCCGCCCCAGGGGCCCCGCCTGCCCCCGCAATTCACCCATGCGCCACCGCCTGTCTACCGAGAGTCATCAACGGGTTGGCGATGTGACGGAATCGTGCGTGAGCATGACCGGCAGGCGAAGCTCCCGTGGCACATTCCTCCCCACCCTCACCCGGTCCGTGAGAAGAACCCTGCTGCCGGCGGGGACTCTGCTGGCCTGTGCCTCGCTCGCCGCCGGCTGCGGAATCGTCCCCGGTGCCACGGGGGGCTCCGGGGACGGCTCCGTCACCGTGATGACGTGGGCCCCGGAGAACACCCGGGCGACCAACAAACCCGGCATGCCCGCCATGGCCCGCGCCTACGCCCGCTGGGTGAACTCCCACGGCGGCATCGCCGGCCGCAAGCTCAACGTCCTGACCTGCAACGAAGGCAACGACGGCGTGGCCGCGGCGAAGTGCGCCCGGCGCGCCGTCAAGGAGAACGCGGTCGCCGTCGTGGGCTCCTACAGCCAGTACAGCGACTCCTTCTTCCCGCCCTTGGAGGGGGCCGGCATCCCGTACATCGGCGGCTACGGCGTCACCACCACCGAGTTCACCCGCGCCCTGTCCTACCCCGTCAACGGCGGCCAGCCCGCCCTGCTGGCCGGTCTGGGCAAGGAGCTCGCCGGGCAGTGCGGCCCGGTCACCCTGGTACGGCCCGACACCATCGCGGGCGACGAGCTGCCCGGGCTGCTCAACGCGGGACTGCGGGCCGGCGGCCACGAACCGGCCCACGACCAGCGGGCCGCCGAGGACGCCACCGAATACTCCGGCCAGGCCGATCTGGCGCTGCGGCAGGCGAGCGCGGACCCAGCGCGGACGGGCTGCGTGATCCCGGCTCTCGGAGAGCGCACGAACATCTTCATGGACTCCTTCCGCCGCGCGCGCGACACCTATCCGGAGGTGCGCACCGCCGCCGTGCTCGGCAGCGTCGACCAGACCGTGATCGACGCCAGTGGCGGGCGGTCCGGCCCGTACGAGGGGGCGTACCTCACCGGCTGGTACCCGGTGGCGAGCGACTCGCGCTGGGACGGGATGAAGAAGGTGATCAACGAGGCGGCCTTCGGCGACAACCGCGTCGACCCCGAGGACGCCGGGGTGCAGACCACGTGGATCGCCTACACGGTCCTCCGGGCCGTCCTCGAGCAGATCGGCGACGGGGAGGTGAGCGCCTCCACCGTGCGTCGCACCCTCGACGGCGGGCTCGAGGTCCGCACCGGCGGGCTGACCCCGCCGCTGCGCTGGCGCCTGTCCGACCTGCTCGCCTCCACCGGCTTCGCCCGCCTCACCAACGCCGACGTGTCCGTTCAGACGGTGCGGCAGGGCCGGCTGGTGCCGGCCGCGAAGGTCTTCGTCAACATGGCGAAGACGCTGGAGGACGCCGACTGAGTCCCCCAGCGCCGGCCGGGCCTCACAGCTGGGTCGGCTGGCGCTGGGTGAGGCCGTACGTCTTCGCGATCGCGTTCCACAGCTGGGCGGCCTTGGCCTTCTCCGAGCTGGCGACGCCGCTCTCGCGGTTGCCGGCCCTGGTCTCGCCCGTGTCCCGGGCGTGGCCCTTCTTGCACACCTTCTTGCCGCGGGCCTGGTCGGCCCAGGCCGCGTAGTGCCGGTCCGCGGACTCCGAGGCCTTCCAGGCCTTGTTGAGGGCCGCCGTCAGCTGGGCGTTACCGGGGAGCTTGTCGACGGACAGCTCTCCGAGGCGGGTGACCAGGCCCTTGCGCTGCTCGGCCGCGCTGCGCAGGTCGGAGGCCGCCTGGTCGAGGTTGGCGCAGTTCCTGACGTCGGCCACCGCCTTGATCACGGAGGCGCGGCTGCTGCCGCTGTCGGCCAGCAGCTTGTCCAGCTCGACCGCCTGCTCCCGGGCCGGGTCGGCGGCGGGCGAGGGAGAGGCGTCGCCGGTGGCGGGCGCGGTGGCCGCGACGGTGGTGTTCTTGTCGCCGCTGTCGCCGTCCCCGTCGCCGCCGCTGAGCAGGGCCCCGGCGCCGATGCCGAGGACGGCGATCCCGACGCCCACGGCCGCGATCAGCGGCAGGCGCGAGCCGGTGCGCCGGCCTCCCCGGCCGCCGTCGCCGTCGTACCCGCCGGGCGCGGCGGACGCGGGCCGGGCGTGGGGCTGGTCGGGCGGGCCCTGCTGGAAACGGGGCAGTTGCTGGGTCGCCGGGGCCGCGCCGCCGGAGTCGCTGCGGAAGAGGTTGTCGAACTCGGCGGGCGTCTGCCGCCCGCCGCCCTGGGCGTCCACGGGCGCGATGAACTGCGTCGCCTCGGCGTCGGGGTGACCGGGCGCGGCGCCCTGGGGTATCTGGCCCGGGTACGGGGCCGGCCCGCCGCCGGACGCCTCCGGCGGCAGGGCGCCCGGCCCCACCGGCGGGATGTACTGCGTCGCCCCCTCGTCCACCGCCGCGCCTCCCATGGGCGGCAGGAACTGGGTGGCCCCTTCGTCCGCGGGCCCACCGGGGACCGGCGGCAGGAACTGCGTCGCTCCCTCGTCGGCGCCCGGCATCCCGTGCGCGGGGGCGCCGTGCCCGGCCACGTGCGGGGCGGGCTGACCGGCGGGGGCGCCGTACGGGGCGGCGCCGGCGGGCGGCAGCCCGTGCCCGGGAGCGCCCGGCGGTACGGAGTGGCCGGGGGCGCCATAGGGGTCGGCGCCGGCGGGCGGCAGCCCGTGCCCGGGAGCGCCCGGCGGTACGGAGTGGCCGGGGGCGCCATAGGGGCCGGCGCCGGCGGGCGGCAGCCCGTGCCCGGGATGCGCGGGGGCGCCGTGGGGGCCGGTGCCGGGCTGCTGGTACGGCGGGGCGCCGTGGGACGGGGCGTTCTCCGGGGGCAGGGGGCCCGCGCCCGGATGCTGGGGAGCCTGCCCCCGCGCGTCCCACTGGTGCTGCTGGTACGGCTCCGGGGAGCCCCACGGCTGCTGCCAGCCCTGGTCCTGCTGCGGCGGCTGCTGCTGGTCGGGACCCCACGGCTGGCCCCAGGACTGACCGCCTGCCGGGGCCGCCGCCGGGGCCTGACCGCCCGGCCTCGCTGCGCTCGGATGGCCACCCGGCCTGCCGGCCATGCCCGGCAGCAAGGGCTCACCACCGTCGGAGGGCAGCACGATGCCTTCGTGCGCGGGCCGCGCCGAGGGCTCCTCGCCCTGTCCACTCTGCGTCACCGGGACTCCTACGAATGGGGGACCTTCGGAATCGTCGGCTCACGCTACCGGGTCTCCCAAGCCCCGTGCCACGCAGCACAGGACGAGACCTCCTTCCCTGTGACGGCAGTAACAAAACCCGCCCGCCGCACGCTGCTCATGGCCGTGTCCCGCCTCGTGGTGTAGGCAACCTTGCTCGACGCGTTCCGGTAAGCCGCGCGCCGGCCATGCCGCGGGGACACGCCTCCCGCGTCGCGCCCGGCTGACCTGCTGTCAGCGCCACGGGCGACCCGGAGCCGCATCGATGCGGCGGTGACCTGCGCATTCCGGGCAGTTGATCGGCTACACCACCTGGCGGGGCGCCATCTGCTCATGTCCCAGGTCTCACGAGGAACACGAGCGACCCGAGGAACCCGGGAACACGGTCACGCCGCCACCCGCGTCTCCAGCCGTGCCCCGAACTCCCGCACCACCGGCTCGTCCCGGAACGGCTCCAGGCGCTGCCGGAAGTCCTCCAGGTACTCCGCGCCCCGGTCGGACCGCAGCGTCCGCAGCAGCTCCACCGCCTTCAGCCCGGTGCTGCATGCCTGTTCGACCTCCCGCTGCTGCACCTGCGCGGTGGCGAGCAGCACATAGCCGATGGCCCGCCGCCGCGCCCGCGACGCGGGATGTCCGGCCAGCGACTCCCGCGCCGCCCGCGCCGCCGCCTCCGACTGCCCCAGGTCCCGGTGGCAGTGCGCCAACTCGTCGGCGAGATAGGCCTCGTCGAAGTGCGCGATCCACGCAGGGTCGTCCCCGGAGTGCGGCTCGGCGGCCTCCAGCGCGCTCACCGCCCGCCCGGCGGACAGCTGGGCCGCCCGCGCGTCGCCCACGAGGGCGTGCCCGCGCGCCTCGGCCGCGTGGAACATCGCCTCCGCGCGCGGTGTCACGCGACCGCGCGCGCCCTCCTGCGCCGCGCGCGCCAACTGCGCGATCTCCCGCGGGTTTCCCAGCTGCGCGGCGAGATGGCTCATGGAGGCGGCCAGCACATAGCCGCCGTAGCCGCGGTCCCCGGCCGCCTGGGCGAGCCGCAGCGCCTGGATGTAGTACCGCTGGGCCAGGCCCGGTTGGCCGGTGTCGACGGCCATGTACCCGGCGAGCTCGGTGAGTCGGGCGACCTCGGCGAACAGATCGCGGCCCACCGCCTCCCGGTAGGAGCCGGCGAGCAGCCCGGAGACGACACTGTTGAGGTAGTGCACGACCACCGGGCGCACATGCCCGCTGCCGTGACTGTGGTCCAGGTCGACCAGCGCCTGCGTCATGGCCCGTACGGCGGCCACGTCGGACTGGCCCACCCGCGACCCCGCCGCCCGCGCCACCTGCGGGTCCGGCGCGGAGATCAGCCAGTCCCGGCTCGGCTCGACCAGCGCGGAGGCGGCGACGGCGGAGCCGGACAGGAAGTCCCGGCGGCCCACGTCGCTGCGCCACAACTCGCAGACCTGCTCGATGGCTCCCAGCACCGTCGGCGAGAACTGAAGGCCCACCCCCGAGGCGAGGTTCTTGCCGTTGGCCATGCCGATCTCGTCGATGGTGACCGTACGGCCGAGCTTGCGGCCGAGCGCCTCGGCGATGATCGCCGGGGCCCGCCCGCGCGGCTGCTGCCCACGCAGCCAGCGCGCCACCGACGTCTTGTCGTAGCGCAGGTCGAGACCGTGCTCGGCGCCGCACATGTTGACCCTGCGGGCCAGCCCGGCGTTCGAGCAGCCCGCTTCCTGGATGAGCGCCTGCAGCCGTTCGTTCGGCTGCCGCGCGACGAGAGGCCTGGCGGCCATGGCGTTAACCCCCTGAAGCTGCGGTGCCCTGCGCACGCACCGAGTTGACGGCTCTTGCGCGGCCGGACGCGATCCGCGCCCCGGCGAAAAATTCCGGCCGTAAGATCGATGCCCCATGGACATACCGAAAATGCAGGACATGTGAGGATTGCCGGGGTGAAGGCGAATGCCGCCCCCCTACGGATCTACCCAGCGCCCGTCGGCGATCCTCCTGCGCGCCCCCGCACATGCACCCATGCGCCCCGGGCACCGAGGGGGTGCTCCTCCCCGGCGCGTCCGACCACGCGACCCGCCCGTAACTCCAGGTGGGCGCGGCAGTTGAGTGGGGCGTGGAAGAGACGACCGCGGGCGCGGAAGCCGCACAGAGCGCCGACCGGGTGGCCGGTCACATTCCCCAGCAGCGCGGGGAATCGCTGCTGGAGACAGCCGTTCGCTACACCGAGGAACGCCACTGGGACGTGTTCCCCGGCACCTGGCTGGCAGCGGTCGGCGGGGCGCAGCGCTGCTCCTGCGGGGACCCCGGGTGCGCGGCACCCGGCGCGCACCCGGCGCGCGAGGGCTGGGCGTCCCTGGCGACCGGCAGCGCGAGCACGGTGCGCCGGATGTGGCAGCAGCAGCCGACGGCGTCGATCCTGCTGCCCACGGGCCGTACGTTCGACGCGATCTCCGTGCCGGAGACGGCCGGGTTCCTCGCGCTGGCCCGGCTGGAGCGGATGCGGTCGGCGCTGGGGCCGGTGATCCTGACCCCCGAGCGGCGGATGCAGTTCTTCGTGCTGCCGGGCACGACCGTGAAACTGCCGGACCTCGTACGGAAGCTGGGCTGGTCGCCGGCCTCCCTCGACCTGGTCGCGCTCGGAGAGGGCGCGTACGTGGCCGCGCCGCCCACGCGGTGCGGGTCGCGGGCGGTGCAGTGGGCCTGCCGGCCGACGCCGGCCAATCGATGGCTGCCGGACGTGGAGGAGCTGGACCCGCCGCTGGCGTACGCGTGCGGAAGGGACCGGTAGCCACCCGCCCTGTTCGTGCTGCCCGGCGCCCGCCAGTCCCTCGTCGTCGCCCACCCTGACTCGGCGGAACCGCAGATCAGCACGGTCTCGCACCCCTCGGGCAGGGTCTTCCCCCGTAGGGTTCGTGCTGACGGAGGGAGTGGTCGTGGTGGGTACAAGCGCCGTACGCGTGCAAGGGCTCTGGAAGCGGTTCGGGCAGCAGGTCGCCGTCGCCGGGATCGATCTCGAGCTGCCCGCCGGGAAGTTCATCGGGCTGGTCGGGCCCAACGGGGCCGGCAAGACCACCACGCTCTCCATGGTGACCGGGCTGCTGCGGCCCGACCAGGGCACCGTCGAGGTCGTCGGGCACGACGTGTGGCGGGACCCGGTGGCGGTGAAGGCGCGGATCGGCGTGCTGCCCGAGGGACTGCGGCTCTTCGAGCGGCTGTCGGGGCGGGAACTGCTCTCGTACTCCGGGCGGTTGCGCGGGCTGCCCGGGGACGAGGTGGACCGGCGGGCCACGCAGTTGCTGGACGTACTGGACCTCGCCGGCGCCCAGCACAAGCTCGTCGTCGACTACTCGACCGGCATGCGCAAGAAGACCGGGCTCGCGTGCGCTCTCCTGCACAATCCTGAAGTCCTCTTCCTCGACGAGCCGTTCGAGGGTGTCGACCCGGTATCCGCGCAGACCATCCGCGGCGTCCTGGAGCGGTGCACCGCCTCCGGCGCCACCGTCGTGTTCTCCTCGCACGTCATGGAACTGGTCGAGTCCCTGTGCGACTGGGTGGCCGTGATGGCCGCCGGCCGCATCCGCGCCCAGGGCACCCTCGCCGAGGTGCGCGGCGGCGCCCCCACCCTTCAGCGGGCGTTCCTCGAACTCGTCGGCGCGCAGGGCCGGGACGCCGCTTCCGACCTGGACTGGCTGGGGGGCGGTTCCCGGTGAGCGCCGGCACCCGGGCCCCCTCGATCACGCCCGTCGTCGTACGGCTGAAGCTGTCGCTGCTGCGCAACGGGCTCAGGCAGTCCGGCGGGCGGCGTGCCGCGTTCATCACTTCGGCCGTCGTCGCGCTGCTGTTCGCGGCGCTGCAGATGGTGGGCCTGATCGCGCTGCGCGGTCACGCGCACATCGCCTCCGTGGCCGTCCTGGGCGTGGCCGTGCTGGCACTGGGCTGGGCCGTGATGCCGCTGTTCTTCCCCAGCGGCGACGAGACCCTCGACCCGACCCGCCTGGTGATGCTGCCGCTGCGGCCGCGACCGCTGGTCGGCGCCCTGCTGGCGGCGTCCCTGGTCGGCATCGGGCCGCTGTTCACGATGCTGCTGCTGGTGGGCTGCGTGATCTCGGTGGCGCGCGGGACGGCCGCGGCCGTCGTCGCGGTCCTCGCCCTCGTCCTCACGCTGCTGGTGTGCGTGGCCCTCGCGCGGGCCGTGGCCGCCGCCAACATCCGGCTGCTGACCAGCCGCAAGGGACGGGACCTGGCGGTGCTCAGCGGACTGGTCATCGCGATCGGGGCGCAGGTCGTCAACTTCGGAATGCAGCGCCTGGGTTCCGCGGGCGTGGGCCGGCTCGACCCGGTGGCGGACGTGCTGCGGTGGCTGCCGCCCGCGTCGGCGGTGGGCGCGGTGGACTCGGCGAGCAGCGGCTCCTACGGCGTCGCGGTGGCCCAGCTCGCGCTGACCGCGGCCGCCCTGGCCGCCCTGCTGGCGGTGTGGGCGCGCAGCCTGACCCGGCTGATGACCTCGCCCGACTCCTCGACCCTCCAGCCCGTCGACGCTCCCGCGCGCGATCGGGCCCGCGAGGGCGGCGGCCTGGCGCGGTGGCTGCCGGCCGGCCGCACCGGCACCGTCATGGAGCGCAGCCTGCGCTACGTCTGGCGCGACCCGAAGACCAGGGCGGCCTGGGTGACCTCGCTCGCCATCGGACTGATCGTCCCGGTGTTCAACGCGGTCCAGGGCACCGGCTCGCCCTACTTCGCCTGCTTCGCCGCCGGCATGCTCGGCATCCAGATGTACAACCAGTTCGGCCAGGACACCTCCGCGTTCTGGCTGGTCGCGCTGACGATCTCCGCCCCGCGGGACGCCTACGTCGAGCTGCGCGCGCGGGCGCTGGCCCTGCTGCTGATCACCCTGCCGTACGCCACCCTGGTCACGGTGCTGACGGCGGGCCTGCTCGGCGAGTGGCGCCGGCTGCCGGAGGTGCTCGGCCTGTCGTTCGCCCTGCTCGGCGCCATGCTGGCGACCGGGGCGTGGACGTCGGCCCGCTTCCCGTACTCCATCCCGCAGGAAGGCCACAAGAACGTGGCCCCCGGTCAGGCCGGTCTCGCCTTCGTCTCCATCTTCGGCGGCATGGTCGCGGCGGCCCTGCTGTGCTCGCCGTTCATCGCGCTCGTCATCTGGTCGAACGTCAGCGCCACCGGCGACGGCTGGAGCCGGCTGCTGCTGCCGGTGGGCGCGGCGTACGGGGCGGCGATCACCCTGCTGGGCCTGCGGCTGGCGGCTCCGCGCACGGCGGCCCGGCTGCCGGAGATCCTCACGGCGGTGAGCAAGGGCTGAGGCTGCGGCAAGGCCGCTCAGCGCAGGCGCGCGGTGACCACGTGGACGGTGTCATCCGGTGAGCACCGCGTCCAGGAACGGTTCGATGGCCATGCGCCAGGCCTCCGGCTGGTCGTAGTGGACGAGGTGACCGGCGTCGGCCACCTCCGCGTACTCTCCGCGCGGCAGGACGCGGACCATCTCCTGGGCCTCGGCCCGGCCGAGTTCGCCGTCCAGGCCGCGGACCACGAGGGCCGGGCAGCGGACCTGGGCCAGCTCCTCCCAGTGGGCGTCGTACACCCAGGCCTCGCGAGAGGTGAGCATCTGCTGCGGTTCGAAGACGGGGCGCCAGCCGTCCGCGCTCTCGTGCATGACCTCGGCGTAGAACTCGCCGCGTGCCGGGTTGGGGCGCTCCACCCAGGGGTCGTCCTCACCGAACCACTTCCGTACGTCGGCGAGGGCGGCGAAGGGCACCGGCCAGGCCCGGAACCAGTCCTCCCACTCCCGCTGGGAGGCGGCGCCGAGCGCGGAGGCCCGCATGTCGCAGATGACCACGGCGCGCACCAGGTCGGGGCGGCGGGCGGCGAGCTGCCAGGCGGTCAGCGCGCCCATCGCGTGCCCGACGACGACGGCCGGGCCGAGGCCGAGCTGTTCGAGGGCGGCCTCGGCGTCCTCCACATAGGCCTCACGGGTGTAGGCGGCCTGCGGCGGCTTCTCGCTCTGGCCGTGCCCGCGCTGGTCGAGGGCGACGGCGCGGTGCCGTCCGGAGAGCCAGCGTGCGGTGGCGGCCCAGTGCGAGGCGCGGCCCATGAGGCCGTGCAGTAACAGCACGCCGTCGGTCCGGTCGGGTCCGGCGTCGGACCGGCCCGGTGTACGCTCCCTCACCTGCCCCGGCACGGCCTTCGGGGGCTCGGCGAACTCCCAGGCAGCGAGCCGTACACCGCCCGACCCGGTCACGTCGATGCGCCGCACCATTGGTCCTGGCACCCCCCTGGAACCGTGTTCAGCTTCCGTATGCCGTCGTGCACATTCCTGTGGCGCGGGCCGCGGGGCCTCTCACGCGCAGACACTCAGGCTATCGAATACTTATTCGAAAATGCTGGCTGCGTCATCAACACCCCTCGTTCGAGTGACGCCTGGCCAGGATTGATCGCCGCCCCCCTGGGGAGATCTTCAACGGGAGGCGGACCACTCGGGGAAAAGGGGTCCGAGGGGGACGACCCTGAGAGCTCGGGGCTCCGGGTCGCTGAGGGGGAGGACAGGCCCCGGCGCCGCAAGGCGCCGGGGCCCTCCCCATGTCTGCGGCACATCTCCCCCACCCCTTCGAGCCCCATGCCTCTCGCGACAGCCTCGCACGCCCGGCGCCCGCGCGCTGCGCTTCGACGCACTGAGCCACGGACGGAGGAAAGGACGAGCCGGACCGGCGGCCCCTCAGCGCTTGGCGACGAAGACGTGAGAGGCGACCTCTGTGTGCAGCTCCGCCGCCTCGCCGCCGCTGCCGACCAGCACACCGCCCGCCGACTCCGTCACACTGACCACCGAGCCGGGCTGCACGCCCGCGCGGCGCAGCGTGTACATCAGCTGCGCGTCCGTCTGGATCGGCTCGCCGATCCGGCGGACGACCACCGTCTTGCCCTCGGCCCCCGGGTCCAGGTCGGCCAGCGACACCATCCCCTCGTCCAGGAACGGGTCGGCGCCGTCCTTCTCGCCCAGCTCCTCCAGACCCGGGATCGGGTTGCCGTACGGCGACTCGGTCGGGTGCCGCAGCAGCTCCAGCACCCTGCGCTCCACGGCCTCGCTCATCACGTGCTCCCAGCGGCAGGCCTCGGCGTGCACCTGCTCCCACTCCAGGCCGATCACGTCGACCAGCAGGCACTCGGCGAGCCGGTGCTTGCGCATCACGCGCGTGGCCAGCCGGCGGCCCTCGTACGTGAGCTCCAGGTGCCGGTCCGGGGCCACCGAGACCAGGCCGTCGCGCTCCATCCGCGCGACCGTCTGGCTCACCGTCGGCCCACTCTGGTCCAGGCGCTCCGCGATCCGGGCGCGCATGGGGACGACGCCTTCCTCCTCCAGCTCGAGGATGGTGCGGAGATACATCTCCGTGGTGTCGATCAGTCCGGACATACGTGCCCCTCGATTACCTCGGCCGGGGACCCGGCGGCTCCCCGGCGCGTGCGCTGGCCCTGAAGTCAATTCTGACGCATCCCACTGACAACCGGGCGGCCCGCGCGAAACGCGGACGACCCGCGAGCTGGGTCCCTCCGCCTCGGCGGAGGAGCCGGCCGGACGTACCGGCAGCTCGCGGGTCGGGTGACTGCTTGGGATTGGGCCGGCCGCACGTATCTGTCACGCGCTGGTCCGGCACCGCACAGGGTGGGGTGACGGGCCGCTAGCCCGCAGCCACCTCACGCGTCCGGGTCTCACTCATCTACCGGATCACCTCCCTTCGTGTGTGCCAACACCCTAGGAAGCGGACCGGCGATACTCAAGAGGTTTTTTCGCGCGGCGGATGTGCTGTCGCGGCGGGTGCTGTCGCGGCGGGGGCGCCCTCGCGCGGTCAGGCGCCGCCGTCCTTGGCCAGGAGAGCCAGGTCCAGGACCGCCGCGATGCGTGCGGCCACGTCCTCGGCGTAGGCCGCGTCGGCCCGCTCGAAGGGGCTGCGGCCGGAGCCGCGCAGGAAGGTCACGACGCCCAGGGTGCGGCCACGGCTGCGCAGCACCGCGCACAGGGCGTGCACGGCGCCGGCCGGCCACTGCCGGGCCTCGGCCCACTCGCGCGCCCGGTCGGCCGGCACGGCCCCGGCGGAGGCCCGCACGGAGCCCATGCGGTCGACGCACTGGAGGGCGGGGTGTCCCGTTCCGTAGCGGACGGGCAGCCCGGCCTGCCCGGTGAGCAGGCTGGGCCCGGGGCCGCCGGAGGGGGTGGCCGCGACGCGGACCAGCCGGACCGGGGCCGCCGTCTCCTGGTCGGCCGGGGCGGTGCCGCCGGCCACGCGGTCGATCAGGGCGTGGTCGGCGAAGCCGGCGAGGGCGAAGTCGAGGTGGACGGTGGCGGCCTCGGCCGGGTCCTCGCACTCGGCGGCGGCTCGGGCGGCCCGGTGCAGCTGGTTGGTGCGGAACCGCAGCTGCGCGGCCTCCTGCTCACCCTGCTTGGCCTCGGTGACGTCGGCGAAGAGCCAGGCGACGCCGAGCGGTACCGGTTCCTCGGCGAGCGGCGAGGCGAGCCGGACGAATCCGCTGCGCCAGCAGCGCCGCCGGTCGCCCTCCGGGGTGCGCACGCCCACCCAGAACTCGGCGGGGGCGGGCGGGGCGCCCTCGGCCAGGACGTGGGTGAGCGCGCTCTCCAGCTCCTCCAGGCCCTGGGTGAGCAGTTCGCCGAGCGGCCGGCCCAGTGCCGCCGTGCGGCCGGTGCCGAGGGCCTGGGCGGCGTAGGCGTTGACGACGGCGGGCCGCAGGTCGGCGTCGACGAGGACGACCCCCCAGAAGGCGTCCTCGAACAGGGCCTCGCTGAGCGCGATGGACCGCTCCAGGTCGATCTGCGCGTGCACCTCGCTGAAGGCGCAGTACAGGCCGGCGGGCTTGCCGTCGGGCCCGTGCACGGCCGCGGACTGGGTCCGCACCAGGACGCGGCCGCCGTCCTTGGTGAGCAGCGCGAACTCGTGCACCTGGCGTCCGGGGGCGTGCATGGCGGACATCAGCCGCCCCTGGACCTCCTCGGCGTCCGCGCTGCGCACGGCCCAGCCGGCGAAACCGTGCCGTCCGACGGCCTCGGCGGCGGTCCAGCCCAGGATGCGCTCGGCCTCGCGGTTCCAGTGGGTGACGACGCCGTCGGCGTCGAAGGCGCACAGGGCCGCGTCCATGCCGTCGAGGAGGGCGGCCAGCAGGTCGGAGCCGTCGTGGGTGTCGGAACCGTCCCGCTCGGGCTCGGGCTCGTCCGGCCCCATCTCGTCGGTGGCCCCACTACGCCGGGAAGCACTCACCTGGACCCCCTGCAGGCTGCGTCCGCACGTACGGCGCGTCGTTTCGCTCACTGCCCATCATTCAACTGGAACGTGACCCAGCACACACCGGGTTCCCAGAACATTGAAGGAATTGCGGTCCGCGGAAATTCCCGTGCGCCGGGGGTTCCCGCCGCGGACGTGCGCGAGCGGTACGGGGCAATCGGTCTGGGTCGGTCGATACGGGGCAATCGGTTCCGGGTCAGTCGGTCCGGGGCAATCGGTCCGGGGCAATCGGTCCGGGGCAATCGGTCCGGGGCAATCGGTCCGGGGCAATCGGTTCCGGGTCAGTCGATACGGGTCAGTCGGTCCGGGGCAATCGGTCCGGGTCAGTGCCGGTAGAAGATCCGGTCGGCGTACCGGTCGAAGATCCGGCCGTTCCACTCGTGGCCGCCGTCGACGTTGCCGGAGCGCAGCAGCGGGGGTTCGATGCCGCGGTCGGCGAGAACGCCGGCGGTGGTGGCCATGACCGCCTGGAGGAGGGCGGCGGTGACGACGGTGGAGGCGGGGGCGAAGGGGGCCGCGACGGTGTCGAGGGTGAGTTCGGCGTCGCCGACCGCGATCTTGGAGTCGAGGACGATGTCGCACTGGTCCTTCAGGAACGTCCCCGAGGCGTGCCGGGAGGTGGTCCCGGTCGCGTAGGCCACCGACGTCACGCCGATGACCCGCACGCCGAGGGTGCGGGCGTGCACGGCCATCTCCACGGGCAGGGCGTTGCGCCCGGACAGCGAGATGACGACCAGGGCGTCGCCGGAGCGGAGGGGGGAGCTGTCCAGAACCGCGGTGGCGAGGCCGTCGACGCGTTCCAGGGCGGAGCCGAGGGTGGCCGGCACGACGTCGACGCCGACGGTGCCGGGAACGGCCAGCAGGTTCATCAGGGCCAGGCCGCCGGCGCGGTAGACGAGGTCCTGGGCCGCGAGGGAGGAGTGGCCGGCGCCGAAGGCGAACAGGCGGCCGCCGGCGGCCACGGTGTCGGCGAGCAGTGTCCCGGCGGCCGCGATCTGCTCGGCCTCCTCGTCCCGGACCCGCTGGAGCAGGCCGATGGCGGCGTCGAGGAACTGGCCGGCCGGCGTGCGGTCGCTCATGCGAGGTCCGTCCCTTCGGGGCGACTGTGTGTCGCGGATCACGGTGAGGTCTGGACCAGAGCCGTGTCAATACGGCGCCCGCGACAGGGTCGCGTCAGGGGCTCAGCCGCTCCACGCGCCAGCCGCCGTCCGCCTCGGCGACGTACCGCAGGCGGTCGTGCAGGCGGTTCTCGCGGCCCTGCCAGAACTCCACCGACTGCGGGGCGACCCGGAAGCCACCCCAGTGCGGCGGTACGGGCACCTGCTCGCCCTCGGGGTAGCGGGCGGCCAGGTCGGCGTAGGAGGCGTCGAGTTCCGCGCGGCCGGCGATCACCGTGGACTGGGCGCTGGCCCAGGCGCCGAGCTGGGAGCCGTGCGGGCGGGTGCGGAAGTAGGCGGCGGTCTCGTCGCGGCCGGTGCGGCGGGCCACGCCCTGGACGATGACCTGGCGGGCCATGGGGTGCCACGGGAACAGCAGGGAGACGTACGGGTTCCCGGCCAGGTCGCGGCCCTTGCGGGAGTCGTAGTTGGTGTAGAAGACGAAGCCCTGCTCGTCGAAGGACTTCAGCAGCACCGTGCGGGAGCTGGGCCGGCCGTCGGCGTCCGCGGTGGAGACGACCATGGCGTTGGGCTCGAACAGCCGGCCCTCTGTCGCGGCCTGCTGGAACCAGCGGGCGAACTGGGCGACGGGGGTGGCGGCCAGGTCGGCCTCCGCCAGCCCCTCGGCCCGGTAGTGCATGCGCATGGAGGCGAGGTCGAAGGGGGCGGTTTCCCGGGCTTCTCGGTCGGTCACGCGGTCATCTTGCCGTATCCACCGGGGGCCTCCGCGGGGTACCCTCACCCTCCGCCGCGGACCCTGGATGGCACTGAGTGCCGCTCCACTCCCCTTTTGTGGCACTCGGGGTTATGGTGCTGCTGTCGTTCCGGTTGGGTGACAGCCGGCCGGACGGGGCATCACAGAGATGCCCGCCATGGACCGCGAGTCACGGGACGCGACCGTGGATCCGCCGGCGGACGGCCCGCTCTCCGGCGTCCCGCACCTGGTCGTCGTCCCAGTTCCCCAATCGCCCAGTCGCCCAGTCACTCCAGCAGTCCCCGTCGCACCCTCTGTCGCACAGACCACAAGGAGCCGCCTGATGTCCGACTTCGTACCCGGTCTCGAAGGAGTCGTCGCGTTCGAGACGGAGATCGCCGAACCGGACAAGGAGGGCGGCGCCCTTCGGTACCGGGGTGTCGACATCGAGGAACTCGTCGGTCAGATCTCCTTCGGCAACGTCTGGGGGCTGCTGGTCGACGGCGCCTTCGATCCGGGCCTGCCGCCCGCCGAGCCGTTCCCGATCCCCGTGCACTCCGGGGACATCCGCGTGGACGTCCAGTCGGCGCTGGCGATGCTCGCCCCGGTGTGGGGCCTGAAACCGCTGCTGGACATCGACGTGGAGCAGGCGCGCGACGATCTGGCGCGGGCCGCCGTCATGGCGCTGTCGTACGTCGCCCAGTCGGCGCGCGGGCAGGGCGTGCCGATGGTGCCGCAGCGGGAGATCGACAAGGCCCGCTCCATCACCGAGCGGTTCATGATCCGCTGGCGGGGCGAGCCGGACCCCAAGCACGTGGCGGCCGTCGACGCGTACTGGACGTCCGCCGCCGAGCACGGCATGAACGCCTCCACGTTCACCGCCCGCGTCATCGCCTCCACCGGCGCCGACGTGGCGGCCGCGCTGTCGGGCGCGGTGGGCGCCATGTCCGGCCCGCTGCACGGCGGCGCGCCCTCCCGGGTCCTGGGCATGATCGAGGAGATCGAGCGGACCGGGGACGCGGAGGGCTACGTCAGGCGCGCCCTGGACCGCGGTGAGCGGCTGATGGGGTTCGGGCACCGGGTGTACCGGGCCGAGGACCCACGCGCGCGCGTGCTGCGCCGTACCGCCCGGGAGCTCGGCGCCCCGCGGTACGAGGTCGCCGAGGCCCTGGAGAAGGCCGCCCTGGAGGAGCTGCACAACCGTCGGCCGGACCGGGTGCTGGCCACGAACGTCGAGTTCTGGGCGGCGATCATGCTGGACTTCGCCGAGGTGCCGGCGCACATGTTCACGTCGATGTTCACGTGCGCGCGTACGGCGGGCTGGTCGGCGCACATCCTGGAGCAGAAGCGCACCGGCCGGCTGGTGCGCCCCTCAGCCCGCTACGTCGGTCCCGGTCCGCGCAGCCCGCGGGAGATCGCGGGCTACGACCACATCGCGCGCTGAGCGCGCGCCGACCGCACCCGGTCGGCGCACCCGGCGTCACGCGGGGGTCAGCAGCTCCGCGTGATGCCGTCGGGCGGCCGACGGGTGGGCGCGCAGCTTGCCCTTGAGCTCGTTGTACCCGTACTCGGCGAACAGCGGGTTGCCCGGGTCGTCGGTGACACCGGGCGCGGTGGAGGCGTGCGGGAAGGGCAGCGGGGCGACGCGGGCGTCCAGGCGCGGGTTGTAGAAGAAGGGCACCGAGAACCGCTCGGTGGCGCCGGGCGGGGAGACGACCCGGTGGTTGGTGGCCACCAGGTAGCCGTTGGTGGCGACCTCCAGCAGCTCTCCGAGGTTGACGACGAACGCGCCCTCGATCGGCGGCACGTCGTGGAAGAGCCCGTCCGCGCGCTGCACCTGGAGGCCGCCGATCCCGTCCTGGAGCAGCAGGGTGAGGAAGCCGTAGTCCTTGTGGGCGCCGACGCCCTGGTCGGTGCCGTCGCCGGCGCTGCCCGGGTAGCGGACGAGCTTGAGATGCGGGTGGGCGTGCTCACCGAAGACCGGGTCGTAGAAGCCGGCGGGCGCGCCGATGGCGGTGAGCAGCTCGTGCAGCAGCCTGCGGGCGACGGCGCTGAGCCGGTCGATCCAGCCGAGCGCGGCGGTGCGCAGCTCGGGCAGGGCGGCCGGCCACTGGTTGGGGCCCTGGAGCCACCAGTACGCGGGCTCGCCCGGCCCCGGGACACGGGCGGGCCGCTCGGCGCCTATGTCGAGCTGGTCGCGCCAGTCGCGGACACCGCCGGTGCGCTCGTCGCCGGTGCGCGTGTAGCCGCGGAAGTGGGGCGAGTTGACGTTGTCCAGGGCGAGGCGGTCGGCCTCGGGGAGCCGGAAGAAGGCGTGCATGGCGTCGAGCAGCGCGTCGGTCTCGGCCCGGGTGACGCTGTGCCCGACGAGCTGGAAGAAGCCCACGTCGTGGGCGGCGGCGTGCAACTGCTCGTGCAGCAGCGCCCGTCGCCGGGGGCCGCGGTCGGCCGCGGCGAGGTCGATGAGGGGGAGCTGGTCGTACGACGGGGGCGTCGCCGTGTTCGTCATGGGTCACGTCCGCAGGGTGTACGGGTCCCGGGCAGCCGCCATGGGTGGGCGCGCGGCACGGGTGCCGGATGAGAGGAACCGGGTGAGAGATGCGGGCGATCGGGTCGCCGCGGAAGGGGCCGGGTCAGGCGGAACGCCGACAGCCCGTGCTCGTGACGCGCACGTAGTCCACGTGGCGGCGTCGCACGAGCAGCAGAAGCATGCGCACAGGGTACTGCGGGGCGTGCGATACGGGTGTGGCCCGGTTCACGCGGTCGCCGGGCCGCGGCCCAGCGCCTCCTCCAGCAGGGCCGCCCACTGCGCGACCACGCCTTCGCGGCGGGCGGCGTCGTCGGTGAGGAGGTTGGCGAGACCGAGGCCGCGGGCCATGTCGAGGAAGCCCTGGACGGTTTCGCGGGTGCCGGGGCGGGACTCGTCCGCGCCCAGCAGCTCGACCGCTATGCGGTGGGTCTCGCGGCCCACGCGGGCCTCCAACTCGGTGACGCGGGGACGCAGTTGGTCCTCGTTGGAGGCGGCCACCCACAGGTGGAGGGCGGCGCGGAAGAGGGGCCCGGTGTAGAGGTCGACGAGGGCGGCGACCACGGCCCGCCGGTCGCCGGCCGCGCCTTGCGGGAACAGGGCGCGCAGGGCGGTGGAGCGTTCCTCGGCCACGTACTCGACGGCGGCGGTGAACAGGTCCTCGCGGGTGGGGAAGTGGTGCTGGGCGGCGCCACGGGAGACGCCGGCGCGTTCGGCGACCACCGAGACCGTGGAGCCGGCCCAGCCGTGTTCGGCGAGGCAGGCCACGGCGGCCTGGAGGAGCCGCTGCCGGGTGGCCCGGCTGCGGTCCTGCTTGGGGGCGCGTTCCGCGCGGTCGTGTGTGGTCACACCGCCCATTCCGGATCCCGTCGTTCGAGGAAGGCCGTCATGCCCTCGCGCGCCTGCGCGGAGGAGAACAGCCGGGCCGAGAGTGCGGTCAGGCCGGCCGCGTCCCGGTCGAAGGCTTCCAGCACCCTAGCCGTGAGCAGCCGTTTCGTCTCGGCCAGAGCCTGGGGGGAGGAGCGGCGCAGACCGTCGAGGATCGGCTCCAGTACGGCGTCGGCGTCATCCCCGGCCGCCGTGAGCAGGCCGGTCCGGGCCGCCTCGGCCGCGTCGAACCGTTCCCCGGTGAGGCAGTGGCGGGCCAGCGCGCGCGGGTCGGTGCGGGGCAGCAGCGGCAGCGAGATGAGCGCGGGGGCCACCCCGATGCGCACCTCGGTGAACGCGAAGGTGGCCCGGTGCGAGGCGACGGCGATGTCGCAGGCCGCGAGCAGGCCGAGGCCGCCCGCGCGGACGTGTCCGGTGACCCGGGCGACGACCGGCTTGGGCAGTTCGACGATCTGCCGCAGCAGGGCCACCAGCGCCTCGGGCCGTGGAGGGTCGCGCAGGTCGGCGCCCGCGCTGAAGGTGTTGCCGGTGTGGGTGAGGACGACGGCGCGCACGGCCGCGTCCTCGGCGCAGTCGGTGAGCGCGGCGGCGAGTTCCCCGACGAGCGTCGCAGACAGGGCGTTGCGGCTGTCCGGCGAGTCGAGGCTGAGGGTTTCCACGGCACGCGCGCGCGTGTGTCCGATCGCCGTCACGGCCGCTCCCCTGCTTCCCGCGGCTGCTCGGGCCGCTGGTCCCGCAGCCGCCGCCGCAGGATCTTCCCGGAGGCGGCGCGGGGCACCGCGTCGAGGAAGGTGCCGCGGCGGACGCGCTTGTAGGGGGCGACGCGTTCGGCGACGTACGGCATCACCTCCGCCTCCGACAGGCCCGTCGGCGGACGGCCGGCGCACCAGGCAGGCGTGCGGCACCTCGTTGCCGTCACGGCCGCTCCCCTGCTTCCCGCGGCTGCTCGGGCCGCCGGTCCCGCAGCCGCCGCCGCAGGATCTTCCCGGAGGCGGCGCGGGGCACCGCGTCGAGGAAGGTGCCGCGGCGGACGCGCTTGTAGGGGGCGACGCGTTCGGCGACGTACGGCATCACCTCCGCCTCCGACAGGCCCGTCGGCGGACGGCCGGCGCACCAGGCAGGCGTGCGGCACCTCGTTGCCGTCGGCGCCGTGCCCGCCGATGACGGCGGCGTCGGCTGAGGACGTCGCCCTTGCGCACACCGGCCTCGGCGAACGCGGCGGCGATACGCCGGTGGAAGCGGTCCACCTGCTCGTAGGTGAGGGTGGTGCCGTCCGTGCCGTCGATCAGCGCGGGAGCCCCGCCGAACCGGGCGGCGCGGCCCGGGACGGCCTCGTGGATGGGCAGTTCTACGGCCGGGACGTCTGCGTACTCGCTGCGAAACACGGTTCCTCCTCACACACGGCGGGCGGGTCAGTACGACTTGGGCAGGCCCAGGGTCTGGTGGGAGACGTAGTTGAGGATCATCTCCCGGCTCACCGGCGCGATACGAGCCACGCGTGCGGCCGTTATCAGCGAGGCGAGCCCGAACTCACGCGTGAGGCCGTTGCCGCCGAGGGTGTGCACGGCCTGGTCGACGGCCCGCACGCAGGCCTCACCGGCCGCGTACTTGGCCATGTTGGCGGCCTCTCCGGCGCCCACGTCGTCGCCCGCGTCGTACAGGTGGGCCGCCCTCCCCGTCATCAGGCGGGCGAGTTCGAGGTCGATGTGGGCCTGGGCGAGCGGGTGGGCGATGGCCTGGTGGGAGCCGATGGGGGCCTTCCAGACGGTGCGCTCGCGCGCGTACTCCACGGCCCGGCCGAGCGCGTAGCGCCCCATCCCGATCGCGAAGGCGGCCGTCATGATGCGCTCGGGGTTGAGTCCGGCGAACAGTTGCAGCAGGCCCGCGTCCTCTCCCCCACTGCCGAAAGCGTGGGAGGTGCCCCCGCCGACGAGCGCGTCGGCGGGCAGCCGCACATCGTCCAGGACCAGCTCGAACTGCTTCTCGGCGGCGTTGAGTTCCATGTCGATGGGACGCCGCTGGAAGCCGTCCGCGCCCGGCGGGACGATGAACAGGCAGGGCTTGAGGCGGCCGGTGCGCGCGTCCTCGGTGCGGCCGACGACCAGGACGGCGTCGGCGATGTCGACGCCGGAGATGAACACCTTCCGGCCGGTGAGTACCCAGTCGGCGCCGTCGCGGCGGGCGGTGGTGGTGATGCGGTGGGAGTTGGAGCCGGCGTCGGGTTCGGTGATGCCGAAGGCCATGGTGCGGGTGCCGTTCGCCAGCGAGGGCAGCCAGGCGCGCTTCTGCTGCTCGGTGCCGAACCGGGCGATGACGGTGCCGCAGATGGCGGGCGAGACGACCATCATCAGCAGGGGGCAGCCGGCCGCGCCCAACTCCTCCAGCACGATGGACAGTTCGGTGACACCACCACCTCCCCCGCCGTACACCTCCGGCAGGTTGACGCCGAGGTAGCCGAGTTGGCCTGCCTCGGACCAGAGTTCGGTGGGGTGGCGTCCCTCGGCGACGGTCCGGGTGAGGTAGTCGCGGCCGTAGCGCTTGCCGAGGGCCGCCACGGCGGCGCGCAGATCCTTGTGTTCATCGGTTTCCAGCGTGGCGCTCACAGATCCTCCCGGGTGGCCTCTACGACGGCGAGCAGGGCGCCGACCTCGACCTGGCGGCCGGGGGCGGCGTGCAGGGCGCTGAGCGTGCCCGTGACGGGCGCGGAGATCTTGTGCTCCATCTTCATCGCCTCCAGCCACAGCAGTGGCTCTCCGGCCCGTACGGCGGCGCCCACGCCCAGTCCTTCGGCGACGCGCACGACGGTGCCGGGCATGGGCGCCAGCAGCGAGCCGGGGGCGCGCTGGGCGACGGGGTCGGGGAAGCGGGGCAGGGCGGTGAGCGCGGTCGGTCCGGCGTACACCTGCTCGCCGTACCGGGCGATCTCGTACCTGCGCCGGACTCCGTGGACTTCGAGGACGACCAGGCACGCGTCCGCGTGCACCACCCGCACCCCTACGGCATCGGCGGCCAGGCCCGCCCGGGTGTGCCGGTAGCGCACCTCGTGCTCCTCGCCCGCCATGAGATACCGCTTGACCTGCGGCTGCGAGGGCACATTGCGCCAGCCGCCGAAGCGGGAGCGGCCCTGCGCGTCGGCGAGCGCGGCGGCCAGGGGCGCGTACGGGTCGGGGGCGGGCGCGGACAGTTCGGCGAGGTGGCGGTCGTAGAAGCCAGTGTCCGTACGGCCGCTCGTGAACTCCTCGTGCCGCAGGGACCGCACCAGCAGGTCCCGGTTGGTGACCGGGCCGTGGACGGCGGCCCGCTCCAGCGCGCCGGCGAGCTTGCGCAGCGCCTCCGCGCGCGTGGGGGCGTGGGCGACGGCCTTGGCGAGCAGCGGGTCGTAGTGGACGCCGATCGTGTCCCCGTCGCCGTAGCCGGTGTCCAGGCGGACGCCGGGGACGGACAGGCGGTGCAGGGTGCCGGTCTGCGGGGCCCAGTCGCGGGCGGGGTCCTCGGCGTACAGGCGGGCCTCGACCGCGTGCCCGCGCGCGGGGGGCGGGTCGGCGTCCAGGGCGTGGCCCTCGGCGACACGGATCTGCAGGGCGACCAGGTCCACGCCGAACACGGCCTCCGTGACCGGGTGTTCCACCTGGAGGCGGGTGTTCATCTCCAGGAAGTGCGCACGGCCGTCGGCCACCAGGAACTCGACGGTCCCCGCACCGGTGTAGTCGACGGCCCGCGCGGCCCGTACGGCCAGCTCGTGCAACTCCCGCTCGGTGTCCGCGGGGAGTCCGGGTGCCGGGGCCTCCTCGACGACCTTCTGGTGGCGCCGCTGGAGGGAGCAGTCACGCGTGCCCAGCGTCCACACGGTGCCGTGGGTGTCGGCGAGGACCTGCACCTCCACGTGCCGCCCGCCCGCCTCGCCCCCGAGGTACGGCTCGACGAACACCTCGCCGTCGCCGAAGGCGCTCAACGCCTCGGCGCGCGCAGCGGCCAGTTCGGCGTCCAGGTCCTGGAGCCGCCGTACGATCCGCATCCCGCGCCCGCCGCCGCCCGCGGCGGCCTTCACCAGGACCGGCAGGTCGGCCTCGGTGACCTCGCGCAGGGGCCGTACACCCATCAGCTCCTTGGCGCGGGTCTTGGACGCCATCGTCTCGACGGCCCGCGGGGGCGGTCCGATCCAGACCAGGCCCGCGTCCAGGACGGCCCGCGCGAAGCCGGCGTTCTCGGCGAGGAAGCCGTAGCCCGGGTGCACGGCGTCCGCGCCGGCCGCCACCGCCGCCGCCACGATCAGGTCGCCGCGCAGATACGTCTCGGCGGGCGTCACGCCCGGCAGGCGCACCGCGGTGTCGGCCACGCGCGTGTGCAGCGCGTCCTCATCGGCGTCCGAGTGCACGGCGACCGTCCGGATGCCCAGCTCACCGCAGGTGCGGAAGATACGGCAGGTGATCTCGCCCCGGTCGGCGACGAGCAGAGAAGAAATCAAGGGATCCCTCACATCCGGAAGACGCCGAAGCCGCCGCGCGCGCCCTCGAAGGGCGCGGTGTGGACGGCCGACAGACACAGGCCGAGGACGGTGCGGGTGTCGCGCGGGTCGATGACGCCGTCGTCGTACAGCCGCCCGGACAGGAACGCCGGCAGCGACTCCGACTCGATCTGCTGCTCCACCATCGCCCGCAGCGCGGCGTCCGCCTCCTCGTCGTACGGCTGCCCCTTGGCGGCCGCCGACTGGCGGGCCACGATCGACAGCACACCCGCGAGCTGCTGCGGCCCCATGACGGCGGACTTGGCGCTGGGCCAGGCGAAAAGGAAGCGGGGGTCGTAGGCCCGTCCGCACATGCCGTAGTGCCCGGCTCCGTAGGAGGCCCCCATGAGGACGGACAGGTGCGGGACGCGCGAGTTGGACACCGCGTTGATCATCATCGCGCCGTGCTTGATGATGCCGCCCTGCTCGTACTCCCGGCCGACCATGTAGCCGGTGGTGTTGTGCAGGAACAGCAGCGGGACGTCCCGCTGGTTGGCGAGCTGGATGAACTGGGCCGCCTTCTGCGACTCCTCGCTGAACAGCACGCCTCGGGCGTTGGCGAGGACGCCGACGGGATAGCCGTGCAGGGTGGCCCAGCCGGTGGTCAGGCTCGTCCCGTACAGCGGCTTGAACTCGTCGAAGTCGGAGGCGTCGACGATCCGGGCGATGACCTCGCGCGGATCGAAGGGGATCCGCAGATCGCCGGGAACGATCCCCAGAAGCTCCTCCTCGTCGTACTCGGGTGGCGCCGCGGCGGGCGGATCGGGGTGGGCCTTGCGGTGGTTGAGCCGGACGACGACCCGGCGGGCCTGCCGGAGGGCGTCCGGCTCGTCGACGGCTAAGCCTCGATCCACCGGTCAATTGCCGGTCCAAGACCTGGACATGAAGACGCGGATGCCCTCTGACCTGGGATGATGGGACTTCCTAGGGTTCCACATCCACAGAACAAGAGAACATCCGCGAGATGCAATCTTCCCATGCCACTGCGGTGGTCTCCGCCGTGTTCGACGAGCCGAACCTGGTGGCGGATGCCGGGCTGGTACCGGTCGTCCGGCTGGCGGAGCGTGCGGGTCTGCCGCGGCTGGTCGGTGAGGCGGTCCGGATCAGGGGTGCAGGCAACAGTGGCGGGGCGAACCCGTCGGCGAAGGTGATGTCGCTGGTAGCGGCGATGTGCGCGGGTGCGGACAGCATCGACGATGCCGACCGGCTGCGGCACGGAGCGATGCCGGTCGCGTTCGACGCGATACGGGCCCCGTCCACGCTGGGCACGTTCCTGCGCTCGTTCACCCACGGCCATGCC
>NZ_JBIAXG010000015.1:157470-163747 GCF_042896465.1 Streptomyces sp. NPDC001292 | reverse complement strand
GAACAACCCATCGCCACCACCCATACCAACATCATCCTGCATGAATGATCACGAACCGCAGGCGGGTTGCCGGTTACTGAGACACGCTCCTAGCCAGCCGATGAGCGTGAGCATGGCGCCGACATCGCCGCAGGTCCACGCGAAGCCCTCCCACTCTGCGAGCGACGCGTTGAAGGCACCGGCGATCACGTTCCCGATGCGCACGGCGCTGTATCCGAGAGTGACGGTCGCGCCGAGGGCGACGATGCGCAGGCCGATACGGACGGACCCGCGTGTGCTGCGGTGGGCCAGGCGCCAGCAGGCACGGGCTAGGGACAGTTCACCGATGGTGTAGGCCGTGACGTACAGGGTGAGATACGCGGCGTACCAGCCATCATGCGCGTAGTACAGCGTGAAGTTGATCGGTCGCGGCGCGTTCGGCGTCAGCAGGGCGAACAGCACCAGCAGCCCTGCGATCACAGCGAAGCCTGCGGCTAGCCACTCCCGTGCCCTCCTGCGGGCAACTTCGGGGGGTGATCCCCAGTAGGTGAGGACGATCTGCTGGCAGGCGAGCAGCGCGACCACGCACCCCATCGCCAGGGGTACGGAGAGGTTCACCACGCCCAGGACATGGTCGAGGTACTGCCACATCAGTGTGATGGAGAACAGGAACGACAGCCCTGACAGCAGGAAGACGGCGGCCAGCGCGGTGAAGGCGGGGTCTCGGCGGCGGGTCGGCACGTCCCGCAGCAAGCAGAGGAAGCCGAGCGTGGCGACGACGAGGCTGATCGGGTGGAGCAGGTCCTTCACGGCCGGGCCTCCCGTCGGCGCAGCAGCGTGTGCGTGACCCGGTCCTGCACTTCGTCTCCGGAGGACTCGTCGCTGCGCAGCCACCGGTCGATGATCCGGCGCTGGATCAACGAGGCGAGGAGCTCGGTGTCCCGCTCCTCGTCCTCGTCGTACTTGGTACGGCCCAACATCATCTCGACGGTGGCCGAGCCCACGCTGGTGAAGATCGTTGAGGAGAGCGCGGACGCCGGGCGGTTCTTGTGGTGGCCGAGCAGCAGGTGGCTGAACTCGTGGGCAATGATGTGGTCCTGGTGCAGGGAACTGGTCCGCGGGTCGTAGTACACGTGGAAGGCACTCTCCGTGACGGCGCATGCCCCGCACACGGAGGGCGCCTGCTCACGGGCCTCCAGGACCACCTTCCGTCCCGTGCGGCGTGAGACCTCGTCGCTGAGGTCGCGGATATTGGTGACGTGCGGGAGCTGCAGCTCGGCCAAGAGGTCAGGCCGGCGCAGCCTACGTGCGGACCACATTGCTTTTCCTTGATCACTTACTGAACGCGGCCGTTTTACGAGCCAGTTGAGGGTGGCAACCCCTCGGATTTCCGTACGCTCTCGACGATTCCCAGGACGGCATCCTTTCCGTCTGCGGAAACGTCGGACAGGCGAAGGAGCACGTTTTTGATCTTCGTGTCGCGAAGCAGTGCGAGCAACTCAAGTTCCTGCACGGTCTTTTCGGCGACGACGTCGTCGAACCAGTATGCGGGGTCCACGCCGAAAAACCCTGCTAGCGCTTCGAGGTGACGCTTCGTCGGGTTATCGCGCTGCCCGGTCCGCAGGAGCCAGAGGTACTGGGCCGACAGTTTGCCCAGCCCGCGCTTCTCCATGAGTTCGGCCACCTCGGCGTTGCTGAAGGGGCCGCGGTCGGGCGGGTGCACTGTGTCGAACAGGCGGTTTAGGCGGTCCATGAGCCCCTTGGGGCTCACCTGGCCTTCGGTCGAGTCTTTCATGATCCTTTCCTGGGTGGACTTCGTCGTCACTTCAAGCACCCTACCCCGCGATAAACGTGAGTTGACGAGCTGATCCACTGTATGGAAAGTTCTTCCTCACCAGCACGTTTCCGTGTGACGCGTACCGCCTGTTTCAGGTCGGCCTGTCCGTTTCTACCGGCAGGAGTATGCCGGGTGAGTGGCACAAGCCACAGCCAGCGACATAGGTCACGTCTGGCACGCAGGATTTTATCTTCGACCGGAAAGCGCGGAGGCGGCAGTGGAAACACCCCATCCGCCTCGCATTTCCACTGCAGGGAATAACAGACACCCGTTCCAATTCGGACACAGTGACACGCTCTCGGCGTTCGAGGCAACCGCGGCAACGGTGCGCTTCGACGCGGGGGTGCGCCCCAGGTCGCGCCGTACGGACACTTGCGGCACACGATCATCCGATGACTCTCTGCAACCAGTACAGAGTTTAAGAACCAAGTCTGGATCTTGATACGGGTCCGTGCGTATGTTCGTCGTCCCCGGGCAGCCCGCCCGCAGCGACGGACATGAGGAGAGCACGAGGACGGACCGGACCGCGAAGGTCCACAAACAGCGACGGCGCCCGGGAGCGGTAACTCACGGACGCCGAACGCTAAGCGGCATACCCGCCCCGGCAAGGGCGGAGATTGCCCACCATCACCACGCTGAGTCCTTCCAAGGGGCGCGTCAGCGTGGCAACACTGCAAAGGGGAGTATCGCATGTCTCCTGCCCTGCGCAAAAGGCCCTTTCGCCTGGCCTGCGCGGCAGCCATCTCCGCCTCGGCGCCTCAGCGCCCCGAGCCGGACCGCACGTTCATGGCCCCGCCGAGCTGCGGGACCCGCCCGCTCGTCGGGAGCTGCCGATGAGCAGCGAAGCCCGCGACTGGGTGTGGGAGCACAGTTGCAGCCGGGGGACGGCGCGTCTGGTCCTGCTGTCGATCGCCGACCGGGTGGGCGACGAGCAGTGCGTTTCCTGGGCCTCCCTGTCGAGCCTGGCCAAGCGCACCCGCGCCTCCGTCTCCACGGTCCGTGAAGCCATCGACCGTCTGGTCGACGCCGGTGAGCTGGAGCAGCTCGAAGACCTCACCGGCCCGCAGCGCAGCACCGTCTACCGCCTCCCCCTCGCCGCCAAGGTCCTGGCGGAGACCGTGGACGACAAAGACCCCGACCAGACGCCGGCGGAGGGGACCGAAGCCACCCCGGCGCTCCGGATCTCGGCCCTGCGGCGCTACAACATCCGCCCGCGTGAGGTGCCGGAATCCCCTGCGAGGGCCCGGAAACCGGCAGTACCGGAATCCAGCAGGTCCGGACGGAAACCGGCACCTCGACGTGCCGGGAACCGGCACAGCGATGTACCGGAAACCGGCACACAGAACCGTAGTGAACCGGATTTGAACCGGAGGTACAGCAGTGGTGGTGCTGCCGTCCTCTCAGCTGCCGAGTGGCAGGTCGACCCAGCCACCCACACCTGGGCCCGCGAGCAGGGGCACCTCGACCGTCTGGGCGAGCAGGGCCTGCAGGCGGCCGACGCGAAGTGGCGTGCCCACCGCTCCGGCTTCAAGCCGAGGCCGGCGGCTGCGTGGGCTGCCGACTGGCGTTCCTGGGTCGCCCGGGAGCACCCCCCTGGCCGCCCGAACCTCTACGCCGTGCCCGGCACGGGTCCCGGCCAGCCCGGCGGCATGACGCGGGCAGAGGCCCACACCGCCGCACTTCTCGCCGCCCTGAACGAGCCGACCGGAACGGAGCAGTAGTCGTGGACCGCCGTGAAATCGCAGCCCTGCTGGCCTACATCGGCCGACTCGACCCCCGCACCATCCGCACCAACCAGGGCGAGGCACGCGACCAGCTCGCACAGTGGCACGAGCTGCTTGGCGACGTGCCGATGGCCACTCCGCACGGCTGGGACGCCCGCGTCGCCGCCCGCCAGCACATCAGAGTCTCGCCGTACCAGATCCTGCCCGCGGACGTCGCCCGCCCCTGGGAGAGCTACCGTCGCGACCGCCTGGCCCGGCACTCCGATCCCACGCCGTCCGCCGACCCGGACGATCAGGCCGCCTGGACCGCCGAGCTGGTCGGCACCCGCCGCGCCGTCGCCGCCGGCACCGCGCAGCCCGCCCAGGCCAGAGCCATCACCAGCGGTCGCGACCGCATCGACCCAAGGCTGGAGGCGAGGCTGCGGCAGATCGGCTCCTGCATACCGCCCGCCGCCCGCGCAGCCCTCGCCCCCTATCGGCCCGCTCGCGCAGCCCGCGAGGCCGCCGTCGCTCAGGGGCTGCCCGACGCCCTGAGCGTCAAGTGCGAGTGGTGCCTGGCCCAGCCCGGTGAGCCGTGTCGTCGCCGCCGGATCGGTCCCGACGACGGGGTACGCACGACCGCCCCGCGCGCCACCCCGCACCCCGGCCGCGTCGACCTCGCCGCCGCCCGGCAGGCCCAGCCGAGCGAGCAGGTCCAGCAGCCCGCCGTGGCCTGACCGGCGCATCGGTCGCGTGCATCCCGCCCGATGCACCGCTACCCCCTATCACCGTCCCGCCCCGGCTGCGGCGCACGCCCGCGCGCTGCGGCCACCCGACGCCGCGCCCAGCACCGCCCCAGCCGGCCGACGCGGCAGCACATCGGAGACCACCCTTGCGTCACATCACCACCCACGACGCGCCGGCCACCGGCCTGCGCAGTATCGGAGACACCAACTGGCACACCCAGGGAGCGTGCCACGGCATGGACGTCGAGGACGCTGACGCCGTCTTCTTCCCGCTCCCGCGGGACCACGAAGCCATCGCCGAGGCGAAGGAGCTGTGCGGCTGGTGCCCGGTACGCAGCGACTGCCTCAACTTCGCCCTGGAGAACGTCCTCAAGGAGGGCATCTGGGGCGGCCTCACCGAGGCCGAGCGGCGTCCCTGGCACGACGGACTGCACCAGCGCCTCGACTACCGACGCGTAACCTCCTTTTTCCTGGGACGCGACGTGCATCTGACCGAGGCCGAGCGGCAGGTCGTCATCGACCACGCCTACGTACGCGGCTGGCGGCCCGACCGGCTCGCCACCGCCCTTCAGATCAGCCACAAGCACGCACGCGACCTGCTGCGGCAGGCGGCCAACAAGGTGTTCGACCGCGACCGCACCTACGGCGTGCCGCGGCCCAAGAAGAAGCGGAAGAAGACCGCCCCAGCAGCAGGCGGCCCCCCGCCCGCCTCAGCACCCGGCACACAGCAGCCAGCAGCCCGCCCGGCAGCGTCGACTCCGGCGCACGCCTCTCTCGGAAAGGCCGCATGACCCACCCCTTCCTGTCCCTCGGCGCCGCTCCGGACCTCTCTCTCCTCCTCGCCGCCGTGGTGCCCGCCGCCGTCGTGCTGGTGCTGACCGCCTGGACGATCCGGCGCCAGGGCACACGCCCGCAGAAACGTCTCAGCGGTCCGGCGGTCAAGGTCGCTGCCCTTGCCGCCCTCGGCTGTACTTGCTACTCCGCGGACACGAGCTGGCGGTTCGCCGCCGACTACCTCGACATGGCCGGCACCGCCGAGCGGGCCGGCATGTTCGCCGCAGCCGAGCTGGCGCTCTTCGCGACGGCGCTAATGGCACGGCAGAACCTGGCCACCGAGGGCGCCCCCGGCCTTCCGGGCACGTTGGTCTGGGTGATCACCGGAGTGCAGGTGATCCCCGCCTATGCCGAGAGCGGTCCTATCGGCGGCACGGTAAGGGCCTTCGTCGGGCCGGTCATGGCGGCGATGCTGTGGCACCTCGCCATGGGGATCGAGCTGCGCCTGCGCACCCCGGGTGCCGCCTCCCACGGACTGATCGCCGTCCTGGGGCGGGAAGCACGCGAGCGGCTGCTGTCCCGCCTCGGGATCGCCGCACGCGACCGCGACGCCGCACAGATCACCCGGGACCGGGCCACCGCCCGCGCAGTCGCCCTCGCCGTCCGCCTCGCCGAACGCACACCCGAGCAGCAGCAGAGCCGACGCGGCCGGCGGCTGACGCGGCGCCTGTCGAAGGCGGTCGGCAGGGCCTCGGTCGGGACCGACGCCCGCCAGCGCGCACAGCTGCTCGACCAGCTCGCCGCACGCCGGCACGCACTCGCGCTCGCCACGGTCCCGCTTCCCTCGCCCTGGTCCCCGGCGCACATCACCGCGAGGGCAGCCGCCGTCCCCTCGCATCCGGCCTCGACGGCGCCGGTCCCCGCAGCCGATCCCCCCGGCCCCCACGAGTCGTACAGGGACCGGGGACCGAGCGCCCCGAGGGGACCGGTCCCCAAGATTGCGGACTCTAAGGCGTCGGATGGCGCGGGGACCGGGGGCGAGAACGCGGGGACCAGGGTGGGGACCGAGGTTCCAGCCACAGGTGGGGTCCCGGGGACCGGTCCCACCGACCCGGAAGCCTCACAGGGGGACGCCGGAGGCGTGGGGACCGACCGCACTGCGCGAGAAGTAGCTGCTCAAGGCCCTGATTCGCATCCAGGACCGAACGCCGCCGAGTCGGGGACCGAGCCCACCGGGG
>NZ_JBIAXG010000015.1:0-157372 GCF_042896465.1 Streptomyces sp. NPDC001292 | reverse complement strand
GGACCGGGGACCGAACGACACCGACACGGGGACCGAGCCCACCGGGGACCGGGGACCGAACGACACCGACACGGGGACCGAGCCCACCGGGGACCGGGGACCGAACGACACCGACACGGGGACCGAGCCCACCGGGGACCGCGGACACACGGTGCCTCTGCGGAGCAAGACGGCCACGAAGCCCCGGACTAAGACCAAGGGGAAGCGCGCCCGGTCCCGCAGCCCGCAGACGCAGCGCGCGCCGCGGGAGCTCGAGCAGTCGGTGGACCAGCTCGTCCAGCAGGTCCGTCCGCACGTCTCTGCCCTGCTCGAACGGGACGGCAACGAGTCCGTCACCCGGGTCCAGCTGCGGGAGATTCTCCGCCGTGAGGGCCTGAAGGGCGGCCGGAACGACCGGCTGAGCCTCGTCCTCCAGGAACTGCGGAGTGACGCCACCACGACGACAAGGAGCTCCGCCCGATGAAGACCTGCCACCAGTTCGACACCGTCCGTGCGGAGTACGAGCGGGAGATCGGCTTCATGCTCGCCCACTCAAAGCGGCACGAGGGCAGGCCGGCGGCGAAGTCCAGCGCGAAGCAGGCTGCCTCGACGAAGCAGCGGATGGCCCGCGCGCTCAACAGCCACGTCGGTCGCTGCCCCGAGTGCGGCTGAACCGGCAAAACCCCGCTCAAGGCCCCCTAATCGCAAAGGGGGGCCCGGCTCCGTGCCGGGGCCACCCGCCCCGCTTGAGGAGACACGCCTTGATTCCGCGTCCTGTTCGCTCATCCGAGGCCACGGTCGTCGAGGCCAGCGCCTGGGCGGACGTCCTGGTCCGCCGGAGACTCCTGCACGCCGCCGTCCTCGCGCCTACCGGCCAGTGGCTCGTCCAGGGCCACTCAGAAGGATCCGTCCGCGTCCTTACGGGACCGGCCGACGTCCTCGCGCTGGCCGCGAGCATCCAACAGCACACCCGCTCCACGAGGCCCGAATCCTGATGACGAACCCCACCCAGACCGGCACCGCCCCGGAACCTGCTCCCAACTCCAACTCGGTCTCGGGGCGAGCAAGTTATCGGCCAAGACACTCTTCCCCGTCGGGGAAGCGCGCCTTGGCCAAGCCCGCCCCGGGGGTGGCGAGAGCGGACCAGCACCGGGGGGTGCTGGTCCGTGAGACAGCGACCGAGGGCGGATCGCAGCCGGAGGAGACGCCTTCACTGCACAAGCCGCGCGCCGCGAAGAGAACCTCGCGCAAGCGCTCGCCCAAGCCGCCCTCGCACAAGCGTGATTACGTCTGCAGCGTCCGCCTGAACGGCGACGAGAAGACCCTGCTCTGCGCTGCCGCCACCGCGACCCGTACGAGCCTGCCAGGCTTCCTCGCCCGCAGCGGGCTCGCCGCCGCTCACGACCTCGACAGCACCGCCGCCGCCATCGCCGGCCACCGCGAGCTGATCGCCGAGCTGTTCGCCGCACGCCGGCACCTCGGACAAGTCGGCAACAACCTCAACCAGATAGCCCGGGCCATCAACTCCGGCGGCCAGCCAGCGGAAATCGACGCGGTCGTCGCGGCGGTCCAGCGCGCCGTGACCCGCGTACAGGCAGCCACAGACCGACTGCTGGAGCAGCGCTGAGCTGGCTCCCCTTACCGCCCCGCATCCCGCCACTCCCAGCGACGACCTCGGACAGCAGCATGATCCCCCGGATACAAAAGCGCGGGCAGCGCACCATCGGTCTCCTCTACTACCTCTACGGGCCCGGGAAGCACGAGGAGCACATCGACCCGCACCTGGTCGCCTCGTGGGACCACAACGCTCCCGACCCCGGCCGCGACCCGTCTGCCACCCTCAAGCAGCTCCAGCAGCTCCTGGACCAACCCGTCGAGAACATCGACCAGGCTGACCGGCCGAAGAAGCACGTGTGGCATCTGTCCGTCCGCAACAGTGCCGAGGACCGGATCCTGACCGACGAGGAGTGGGGCGAGGTGGCCCGCCGGATGGTCGCCGCCACCGGTATCGACTACCCCGAACAGGGCGCGGGCTGCCGGTGGGTGGCCGTCCGGCATGCCGACGACCACATTCACATCGTCGCCACGCTCGTCCGTGAGGACGGCTACAAGCCCGACCTCGACCACGACGCCGCTCGCGCCCAGGCCCAGGCCCGCGCCTTGGAAGCGGAGCTGGGCTTGCGCCGGCTCAACAAGGGCGACGGCACCGCGGCCCAACGCCCCACCAGCGCCGAGCGCCACAAAGCCGAACGTCAGGGCCGCGAGCGCACCGCGCGGGAGGAACTGCGCGAAACCGTGCGCCGCGCGGTGGCTGGCGCCAGCAGCGAGACCGAGTTCTTCGACCGGCTGGCCGCCGCCGGCCTGATCATCCGTAAGCGCGTCGCCCACTCCGGCGACCTGCTCGGCTACAAGGTCGCCCTGCCCGACGACCGCAACAAGGACGGCGAACCGGTCTTCTACCCCGGCGCCCGCCTGGCCCCCGATCTTTCCCTGCCCCGTATCCGGGAGCGCTGGTCCGCCGACACTCGCGACCAGGACGCCACACCGGCAGATGTGCCCGCCCCTGCGGCGCCGAGCGACCCGGCCGCCGCCCGCCGACGCACGGCCTCGGCCGCGTGGAACGCGGTGCTCGTCATCGAGCACGGCGACGACGCCATCGCCGCCGCGTACATTGCCGCTGCCGGCGAGGTCCTGGACGCGCTTGCGAAGACCTCCGCGGCCCGCACCAGGCGCGAACTGCGTGACGCCGCCTTCGCGTTCGAGCGGGCCTCCCGCTCCCACGTCCGCGCCGAGCGTGGCCACGACCGAGCGCTGCGGCAGGCCGCCCGTGACCTCGTCTATAGCGGTCCGGCGTTGGGCCGCGGCGAGGACGGCGCGACCACCGCGATGGCGATCGACATGCTGTTCTTCCTCATCACCGCCGCCGCCCACTGGCACGCGAAGAAGAACCACGCCCAGCAGGCCACCGCCGCCCGCCAGGCCGCCGAACATCTGCGCGCCGCCTACCAGGCCGCCGCCGCCCAACCCCTCGGTGCCCTCTACCAGCGAGGCCGGCGCCTGGGCCGGGCGCTGCGGCAGCGGCAGACGACGGTGCTGCGCACAGCGCTGCCGGAGTTGGCCGAGCAGATCCTCGCCGAGCCCGGCTGGTACGCGCTCGCCGCCACCCTCGCCGACGCCGAAGCCGCCGGCCACGACCCGGCCGCCCTGCTCGCCGACGCCGCGGGTCGGCGGGAGCTGGACACGGCGGAGTCCGTCAGCGACGTCCTGGTGTGGCGGCTGCGCCGGGCAGCGGACCTGCCTGCGGATACCGCCGGCATGGTGCCCGACGCTCACGCCGCACAGCGCTCGGCACAGCGCGCCGGGCAGCACATCCCCGGACAGGCCCGGCCTGGGCGTGGCCGGTCGTGACTGTGGACTTTGTGAATTGAACAGGTCAGCGGACTTCGCGCACGATCATGACGCGTGCAGGACGAGACGAGGGAGGACACCGGGTGTTTCACCGGATACGACGACGCCGCCGCGCGAAAGAGGAAGAGTTCAGTGAGGTGCAGCGCCAAGCGTGCGAGGCGTGGCTGCGGATGGCCGACCAGGTGCCGCCGGTCCTGCAGATGCAGGAGGAGCATCAGCTCGCGGAGCCGGCGCCGGTTGTGGACGACTTCCTCCCGCCGGAGCTGCGCGTCCCCAGCCACGACCAGCTCGACGGCCGGGTGATGCCCTGGCCGTGGCCGGTCGTCCTGGACGGCGAGGTCGTCGCCTGCGCCGAGTGCGGCGCCTACCGCGAGTGGCTCATCCTCTCCACCCACGACCAGGTCTGGCTGCGCTGCCAGGCCGGCCACGAGCAGCACGAGACCCGTCTCGACACCGCGTGGTTCAACCGACACTCCGGCCCGGGAGATGCCATCCACGCCACGTTCGAGGACTGCCTGCGGCACCTCGGCCACCGCTGACCTCCACTCCTTCGACCCCTTCTCGGGCCCACGGGCCCGCACTGTCCAACCGTCACCGAGCACCACAGGGGTCAGTTCACCCATGCGCGTTCGCCTCACCATCACCGCCCTCGGCCTCACCGCCGCCCTCACCCTGCCCGCCTGCTCCGCCGGCACCAGCCAGGCGAAGTCCACCTCCCCGTCCTCCGCCCCCGCAGACCACCCGGCCACCACCAAGCAGAGCGACGCCCCGCTGTCGTCGGCCGCGCTTCAGCCCCGCCTGCTCGACGAGAGCGACCTCGGGTCCGACTACACCCGCAAGCCGGAGGACACCTCCAGCCACGACGACGTCACCGTCACCGGCTGCCCCGCCCTGGAGAAGCTGGGCGGCGACGCGGCGGCCAGCGGCTCCCTCGACTTCCCCAACAAGGCGAAGGTGTCCTTCACCTACACCGGCGGCAGCGCCGGTTCGGAGGTCTCCGAGGAGCTGTACAGCGACACCTCCACGAAGCTGTCCGACGGCATCGATCGGATCTTCGACGCCATGACCGGCTGCCCGACCTACCAAGTCGTCTCCGGCAGCACCGCCATCAACGTGACGTCACAGAAGACGACCGCGCCCCGGCTCGGCGACCAGCAGTGGAGCCAGCTGATGACCTTCACCTCCGGTGGGCAGGACAGCGTCGTCAAGCAGACCGCGATACGTGAGGGAAGCCTGCTCCTCATCGTCTCCGGCGCGCCAGCCCTGGTCGGCCAGCATCTCGACAAGGCCCTCGCCAAGGCGACAGCAACCCGCTGACGCGCCCGCAACGGCGCCCTCGACCACCACGGTCGAGGGCGCCGTGTCGATCCGAGGATTCAGAGCATCCGGGTGAGCGTGCTGGGCGTCGCCGAGCAGCGGCCGGCCTAGGGTGGCGGGTCAGACGGCCCTCGACTTGAACCGCCATACCGCGTGCTCCATCCCGCCCGGTTCGTGTCCGAGGGCAGCGGCGGCCTCCTCGTACACAGCTCGCAGCTCCTCGTACTGCAGGCCCGTGACGCCGGCATCCGCAGCGAAGGCCCGCAGGTGTACGTCCACAGCGACGTGCGATCGACCGACAAGGTTGCCCTCCACCAAGAGCAGCCTGCTGGTCGCCGGTGAGGAGCTCACGGCCGTCCACAGCCGGTACGACAGTCTCCGGTCCGACAACGCTGGGTCCTCCGGTGATGCCCGCGGCCGGGTGGGGACAGCAAGCTGGCCATAGCCCGTGCGCGACGCGACAAGGGCGAGAGCGTCACCAACATTGCCAAGGCGCTAGGAGTCCACCACGCCACCCTCTTCGCCACCTGGCAGAGAGGGCCTGAGAGAGGCGCACAGGGGCGCAGTCAGGCGCTCACCTCGGAGTGCACCGGAACGGGCGGGCGCACTCCCGTGAGTGCCTCCGCTCGGGCGAGAAGGTGGGGCGCAAGGTCGGGGTACCAGCCACGGGCAACGGCTTGCAGCATCTCGGCCAGGGCCGCGAGTTCCCCGATTCGACCGGCGGGGGTGTCGAGGATGGCCGCGAACTCTTTGCGGATGCGGGCGGCTACGTCGGGTACAAGCAGGCTGTTGGCGTGGAGAAGCCCCGCGTCATAGCCGAAGGGCACCAGGCCCCACCGCTCCCAGTCCAGCAGGCACAGGGGCTCGGCGGTGAGGTTGCCCCAGTGCAGGTCACCGTGACCGGTCACCCGCTCCACCTTGGCGGGGGCCGGGATGCCGAGGAACTGGGGGAAGGCTCGTTCGATCCATCCGTCCCGGACGGTCGTCTTCACACCCTCCGCTTCAGCGAGCAGGGCAAGGGCTTGGCGAAGGTTCGCCCACCATTCGTCAGGCAGCGCCGGATCGTGGTCGATGTCGGCTCTGTCCGGGGACACCACGGGTTGCCTCAGGTAGTCCAGGACTTCGGCCTCGAAGGCCCACTCGCCGTCAGTCCAGTCGTGCACCCCGTGCAGGCGGGGGCGCGGGACGCCTTCGGGTAGGAGCTGGGAAGCCCCGACGATGCCCTCCCCCTGCTTCCTACCCGCGTTCCTCTTCGCCGTCCGGCTCACCCGTAGCCACCGGTCCTCCGCTCGGCGTCCGAGGGTGACACCGAGGAAGCCCCACGCCAGCGGACCCGTGCAGGTGAGGCCCAGTGCCTTGGCCGCCCGGTCGTGGGCTGCCTCCATCAGGGCTCGTACCTCCTCATTCACCGGCGAGTTCATCCGTCACCCTCCTGAGTTCCTGGGCCGTCAGCGGCGCAGCCAGAGCCTTGGCCATATCGTCCCAGTGCTCGCGGGTGCTCGCGGAGGTGAGGACGACATCGAGGCCGGGGCACGAGCCAGCGGCCAGCATGGCAGCGGCTGCGGCCGACAGGCCGGGGCGGATGAGGTTCACCAGTTCGGGTGTCATGGCGTCGAGGAGTTCGCCGCCGTGCAGGGGCGCAGAGCCGAACGTGATCAGCCCGGCGTCCTTCGCCTGTACCAGTGGTCCGCCGCCGTTCAGGGCCTGTGTGATCGGGGCATCCATGATCAGGCTGACGGGCATCTGCATGCCCGTGAAGTGATGCTCGGCGGAACCAGCCGCCTGGCGTGCGAGCGCGAGCAACTCGGCGACACTGAACGCTCCGGAGGTCAGGCCCGACCAAGTGGCGACGCCGTACCCACCGATCCTGCCCGCATGGGCGAACTCCTCCAGCGCCGTGAAGGCTTCCCGCACACGCCCGTGCAGAGCGGCGCGGTCAAGGCCGTGCCCGTGGTGCTCTGGGTTGTGCACGAACACCAAGTCCACGCGCCCGAGCGCGGCCAAGGACCGCTCCGTCTGCCAGCGGAGGAAGCCTCGCTCAAGGCTGTGCCTACCGGCCGCCTCTTTCCGGGTGAGCACGCCCTCAGCCAGGGCGCTGCGGCCTTGTTCCTCCGTGAAGAACCCCGTCTTCGTGGCTACCCGCACGGTCGGGTATTCCCCGAGCACCGGGCGCAGCTCCTCATGCGCCTGACCACGACCATAGTTGGGTGCCGTGTCCACCCAGGGGCTACCTGCGGCCAGGGCGGCGCGTGCCGCCTGACTGACGGCACGCACGCGGTATGTCCCCAGGCAGAGCGTGGCGGTCACAGCGCCGTCCCCACGACTGCGACGGCGTGGCCGGCGATGAGGACGGAGACCAGTTCGGCCACCTCCTTGACCTCAAGCCCGGCGGAGTCGGCCACCTCCCCCAGCGTGGTCGGCTGGTTGGTCAGCAGCGCGCCCAGCGCGGGCGCCGCGGACTCAGCGAAGTCCCACGCGGTACCCGCCGCGGAGAAGGTGACCGTGCCCTGTTCGCGGTTGGCCGTCAGGCGACCTCTCGGAGCGGTGAGCTTGACCGTGATCTCTCTCCGTGCGGGGAGTCCGTCCACGTAGGGCAGGGACGGAATCGCGTGGCCCAGGTCTGTCGTGTCGATCGACTCCGCCCACCGCTCCACGAGGCGGGGGTCCGCCATCATGTCGGCCACCTCACGTCGTACGGCGTCGATGAAGTCCGACTGTTCCGCCAGCGAGCCGAAGCGCGGGATGTCCCTGCGCAGTGCGAGGGACGCCCGGAGCTGATCGACGACCCAGAGCATCAGGTCAGCGCCGGTGTGCGGGACCATGCCGAACGTGAGGTGTAGGGATTCCGTCCCCTGATCGGCGGTGACCGAGTGCCACCAGCCCCGCGGCAGGTAGAGCACGTCGCCCGGGGACAGAACGAGGTCCGCCACAGGGTCGCCCTCCGGCTCCTCCGGTGACTCCACGTCCCGGAAGGTGGGCGCCTCACGGGTCATTCCCCACAGGCGCCACCGCTTCGAGCCGTGCAGTTGCACCACGACGACATCATGGTCGTCCCAGTGCCGGCCGAAGCCCTCCCGCTCGGTCCACGAGGCGTACACGTTGGCCTGCACGGAAGTCCCGAGGAAGCGTTCCAGCCCCTCCGCAGCCGCCCCCACGGCGGGGTGGATCTTCTCCACCGCGTCGAGGACCAGTGACGCCCCATCCCTGAGCTGGGCGTGGAAGTCGGACGGCTGGATACGGGACCAGGTGACCGCGCGGCGGTTCGTTGTCGGAATCGCGTAGCGGTGCAGCGGGACCATCTCGCCGTCAGCCGACAGGCGCAGCCGGGGCGGCTCCAGCCGCTGCGTGGCAATGATCCGGTTCAGGTCGTCCCAGGAGAACAGACCCGCCACGTCGGCGACGCCGGGGAAGTGCGCGTACGAGCGGTGGTACGTCTGGGCGAGGAACCTGTCCCCGCCCAGACGCCCCGCCCACGAGGCTGCATCACGCAACGTGGGCGCTCCCGTCAGTCGTTGCCGTCGGAACGGCCACTGCTGACGTCCGACTCCTGCTCGGCACGCGTGCGCGCGGCCACGATCTTCCGCTTCGCGACGAGCAGTCCACCCCCCTCGGGGGCGGCCGACGTGGTGTTCTCTTCCACCATCGGACTTACCTCTCTCTTCTCGGGGACTCCCACCGGGATTCCGGCAGGAAGCAAAGGGACAGCGACGAGCGCGGCGGACGCCGACCTTGGCGACGACGGGCGCCCCGTGCACCGCGGGCACCCGCACGGCGGGGACTTGGTCGGCGAACCCGAGATCACTGCGTTGCGGTGGTTCACCCGCACCATGCGCACCGAGTCGTACATCCGGCCCCCGTCGTATGACACCCGGAGAGTCATGCACCCGGTCGTCATGAGCGCACACCAGCGTCAGGGCCGAACCTCCGCCGGTACCCCAGCCGCCACCCCACGCCGTAGCGGACCCACTTTTCGTTTCGCCCGGTCGCTGCCATGGGGGAAATCATTGGCCTACAAAGCGACGGCTGTGTAGTTCTTTCCCGTCATGGACTAAAGATCATGAACGGCAGGCGGCGGACCACTCCGCCAACAAGGCTCGCACTTCGTCCCCGAACAGCGCATAACCCTCAAGCGTGGAGAACAGTTCCAAGTGCATTTCGATGTCACGTGGATCTCTCAGGATCACGACACCGGTGGTGTTCTCCACGGTGGCCAGGGTGTCGTCATAGATGGTGAAGGTGTCCATCGGAGCCATGGGCTTGTATCCCGCGATGGGGATGACGCCGAGCTTCACGTTCGCAAGGTGGGTCAGTGAGGCCAGCCGGTCAATCTGCATCGCCATCGCAGCCGGGGGCAGGAGTGGCCACCTCACAGCCTGCTCGGTGAGAATGAAAGTGAACCGCTTCTTCGTGTCGTAAAGAACCTCCTGCCGCTCCAGCTTCCTCGCGATCGTCTTAGTGACATCGGCCGGAGAATGGGCAAGGCTGGCGCGGATGTACTCAGGGGTGGACAGCAGTCCTGTAATCATCGAGAGCAGGAAGAAGCGGAACTCCGTGGACGAGGATTCAAGGGCGGCAAGTTCAGTCTGCTTCTTCTCCAGGCCCCTACGCCGGAGCGAGCGCAGGTCTTGCCATTCGGTGTTGGCCAGCCTCGCGAGGGCAACGACCTCCTCGATGACCTCGGGCGGAGCCACCACGGCCCGGAGGATCCTTTCCAGATCCAGCAGACTCGGCTGAACTTTCCCATTCTCGATCCGACTGATCTTCGATTGGGACATGTTGCAACGCCGAGCGAGCCGGTCCCCAGTGAGGCCGGCTCGCTTGCGTAGTTCTTTCAGCAGGGCCGCCAGTTCCTGTTTCGGCTGCCCGAGCTGCTCAGGATCGAACGTCACCCGCTGCTCACGTACTCCAGGAACGGCACGGATTTGGCAATGGCAATCCGCTTCCACTGCCGGTAGGGCTCCGGGTCGCCCTCGTACAGCTCCCGGTTTATCTGTGTCCCGTCCGCCCGGTAGTTCATCAGGACCACCTTGGACTCGTCGAACATCCAGAAGTCCTGATCTGGAAGTCCCGGGTTCTCCCGGTCGGTGAGGTCGAGGATACGGATATCCTCGCCCGCCTTCACGTGGTGCCGGTAGTAGTACTCGAATTCGAACCGAAGGTAGTCCGAGAGCGGGCGGGTCACGACGTGCACCCTGCCGACTCTCTTTCCTTCCGAGGCCCACTGCCGGACCTCATCCATCCAGGCCGATGTGTAATCGTCCGGCGACTTCTCCCCGGCGAGGAATCGCTTCAGCTTCTCCGCTTCCTGGGGCATGGTGTAGACGGGCAGCGTCTCCAGCCTCCACGCCTCACGCTCCATGGAATCGAAGCAGTCGTTCCAGGCGTCACCATCCAAGTGCACGGAACGCCTCCCTGAGAACCGCCTCCGGGATTTCCACAAGCCCTTCCCCGGCGGGCGGGGTGAAGGCGTCGGACACGTCACCCTGCACCACGAACGACCCCGCGGCCGTGCGGTACACGTTCGGGCAGTCCTTCTCTCCGCACTCGCCGTTGCCATTGCCCGTGAGCCGGGTGAGTGCCGAACGCTCGGACATGCCAAACCCCCTTGCTCTGGCCCCGATTGGGCCGCCTGCCCATGACGTTAGAGGGGGCCGGGCGCAGCGTCTATGCACGAACACGACTATGCGTGTCCTCGCATAAACCCGTGCGGCCGGAGGGGCGCAGCCGAAGGGGAGGAAGAGGAGCGGCAGGGTGCGGGGGCTGACTGAGGGACCCCGTCCTACCTGCTCCCGGCAGCAGGCCACCCCGGTGCAGGCTGCCTTCAGGGCCGCCTACCGCCTCCCGCCCGTGAACGCGGTAGCGGTCGGCACGGACAACCCCGACCACCTGCGAGAGCTGACCAACGCCCAGAGCTTCGCGGTGGACGAGGAGGCCGTCCGCCACTACCGCAGCCTCCTGCGCAACCGCCGTCAGGAGTGAAGCTCGGCGATGAGCCGCGCCGCCTCCTCCCGGGCGGGCTCCAAGCGGGGATCCTGGGGATGGGCGTGCGGCCCTACGACCTTCGCACAGAAGAACAGGGCCATCAGCCGGCCAGACCTGCTCTCCAGGTCTGGCCGACGCTCCGCCCACACTCGTTGTGCCAGGGCAGGGACGGCGAGGGAGTTCCCCCAGAGGGTGACCGCGTCCAGTCCGCGCGGCGCCATCCCCCAATCCTCCCAATCGATGATGCAGAACTCGGGCCCGGTCACGTTCGCCCACGTCAGATCCGCATGTGCTGGCGTCCACTCATCCACGGTGGCGTCTACTTCGGGGAAGACTGCTCGGATCGTCCCAGTCACCAGTTCCTGGGTGGCCGTCTCTGTGTCCGGAGTGGCTAGGCGGTGCGTGCGCTGCGCGGCGAGTGCGTCCAGCGAAGCATTGAGTGCCGCCCACCAGCCGTCCGACAGTTGAGGATCCTCGATCACCAGAGCGGCTTGCCCAACGGGCGGGGCGGTGACCAGCACCATTTCGTCTGCCCGCCACATCACCGGCTCGTCCCGCTCGCGCCACGCCAGCCCCGCGTACCACTTCGGCATAGACACTCCATGCAAGACCGCTGCGGCCTCGGTGCCGTTCCAGCCCTGTGCTCCGATCCGGTCGAAGCTGCGCCGCTCAACCCTCACCCACGTTCCACGGTCCGTCCGCGCCCCAACCGAGCGCCGCTTGCACACCACGGTGTCACGGAGCAACTGCATTTGAAGGGACCGCTCCACGTGTTCGAGAACGTCATCAACCGGCTCAACACGCAAGTCCACGGCCCGTGCACCAGGCGAAGAGAGCGTCATCTGGACTCCTTGGGCCCTCGCTGTGGGGTAGGGGCGACCTGCCGTCAGGTGAAAGCACCCGTAAGTTGATTAATGTAGTGGGTGATGTGCGGCATCCTGTGCGGCAGTTGATCGAGCGGGAAGAGGCGGAGCGCCTGGCATTCGCCAAGGACGAGGTCGGTTGCGGCAACTTCCCCCCTCTACGGAGCGAGGAACAGCTGCGGCGGGATGATCTGCGGCAGGAGGGACCGCGACGGCCCGCGAGACGCTGGATTAGACGGGCGTGTGCTGTGCTGTACGGCGCGGTCTGGTTGAGCGGATCCATCCGGCGACGGGTGTCCACTGCGTGTACCTGGCAGGGGACGCAACGAACAATGATGCGGTTGAAGAGCGGCTTGGGTGGCGAAGAATGCGGCGGGCCTGTAGGTTCTCAATTTCAGTGTCAGGCGCCGACCCTGTGACCTGGATATTTCCCTTGAGTCTCACGTTGTGTCGGCAGGCGGCTGTCTCAGATCGGTGTCATTTCCTCAGGCTGTCCAGCAGGCTGCAACGCGGCCCGGGGCGTCACGAACCTGCATCGGCAACCATCCGTTCCACCCACTCACACACCTTCGTTGCACACGAACGTCCCGAGCGTCGTCGCTGACAAGCGCCTGCGGGACTACGGACGGGTTGATCAGCCCATAATTGGAGTCAGTGCCGAGCGACCCGGCGCATCGCACCCGCCCCGGGTGCACTCACCGCGATCGGAGAGCATCGTGAAGAACAGCGCGTTGTGGCGAGTGGTTGACAACGAGAGTGGTACCCAGTCCATCGTCAGCTCGCCCTCCGAGGCGGTCGCGTTCGTCAACAGCCGGTTCGACACCGATGACGACGACGAGCCGTTCAGCATCACCGAGGTCGGTCCTCTCCTTCCGAAGCCGCTCGGGGTCATCACTGCATGGGCTGCCGAGAAGGACGGCGAGCGAACCGACGGGCGTACTGCCCCGATCACCATCAGGCCGGTTGTGACGGACAACGCCAGCGAGTGCGATGACGTCGTGCTCTGGGGCGACGTGTACGTCTCCTGGGACCACGACATGTACACCGTCGAGGAGCCGGACAGCTCCGAGTACAGCGAGGCTTACAGCGCAGCCGAGTTGAGCGCGATCCTCGACGAGTACGCCGATGACTACGAGTACGCGCCTGAAGGGCCTGAAGGGCCCGACAGCCACAGGTGGCCGAAACCGGAAGAGTTGATCACCTACGGCGCCCAGGAGTGCGCCAAGCGGTTCGGGCACCTCGACGACGACGCCCTGCTGTGGCTCGCTGCCACCCGCATCACGCTCGCCGTGTGGCGCAACACACCCGTCGAGAACTGGCATGCCGGGAAGAGTCCGCTGCACGACGGCACAATGATGCGGATCAACGCGGCAACCACCCGACTCGTGCGCTCGATGCTGTCGTTCGACCATGTCGACTGGATCGGTCTCGGTCTCGCGATCGTCAACCCGTCCCGGGTTCTACCGACCGGGCAGTCTGTGCTCGAGCTCGGGCTGGCCTGCCACAACCCTGACGACCCGGCACACGAGGATGATCCGCGCGTAGAACTCGCGGAGATGGCACAGGTCGCGATCTCATGGGGGCGAAGGTACTGCCTTAGCGAGAAGGAGTTCGGTCTGCGAACCCTGGTCGAATCCTTGTGCGCGTTCGACAACGGCTGGTTCGGAGCACCGAGTTGGGGGCGCATCGTCGATCGGTTCCTTACGGCTGTCGACGACCGGGAGAATGCGCACTGGCGCATACACCGGGACAAGCCTTGGTTCGACGAGTGGTTCACCAACCGGCCGGCCGACATTGCGGACACCACGGAATTTCGTCGGCTGCTCCTTGCCGGGCCCGACCTGCTGTCCGAGGAGGCCGCCGAATGGTGCGTGGATGGCGCCATCGGCTACGTCTGTCAGGACGACCACGCAAACGGCTGCCCGCTGTGCGGTATCCCGCTGGCAACGGAGTCCTCAAACGAGTGACGGCAGTGGCCAGCGATTCTCAATCCCGTGTCAGTTCGGCCAGTCACATGACATCGCGACTGAGAAAATGACACGGGATCTGAAAACCTACAGGGCCGCTTCATGTCCGTCGACACGATCTACCCGCCGATGCTGGCAGCACTGGAGGAAGACGTATGACCGAGCAAACGGCACAAGAGCGACCGGGCATCGCAGCCGCGATCGTGGTACAGGACGGCGCCGTGCTCATGGTTCGCCGCCGGGTCACGGAAGGTCAACTGTCTTGGCAGTTCCCGGCGGGCGAGATCGAGGGGACGGAGACCCCTGAACAAGCAGCCGTGCGAGAGACGAGCGAAGAGGTCGGCATGGAGGTGACCGCTCTCAAGGTCCTCGGAGAACGGGTTCACCCCAAGACTGGCCGGAAGATGACCTACGTGGCCTGTGTCGTAGAGTCCGGCGCTCCTTACGTGGCGGACGACGATGAACTGGCTGAGGTGGCATGGGTCCGGCATGCCCAGATTCCCGCGTACGTGCCATACGGCCTCTTCGACGCGGTGCAGGTATATCTCGACGCCGCACTGAGCCGGTAACACCTCGGTGCGTGCTGCGGACGGAGGACGAGGCAGCTTCGGGTAATCAGACCGCCCTCCCGACGAGCTAAGGAACTGGTCGTGGACACTGAAATCGGCCTGATCTGCCTGCTGTTGGTTAGCCGTGGCTTCGCCATTGCCTCGTCGACCAAGTGTTCACTCATGGAGTGCCAGAGCTTCAGGTTGTATAACTCTCGTGCCACCTTCGTGTCTCCCGCGGACCGCGCTCGGCGGCCGACGTCTCATTTGTGTGCGTCCGGTGGCGTAAGACGCTGCCGCCATGGGTGGTCCGGCACGGTTACTGCGATGGCGTTCGCCAACCAAATGCGTTGAGGTTCGCCGAGCAGCGGCAGTACCGCTTCGAAGTCTGTCTCATCCTTCTCCCGTGTCGCCTTCGCCTTGTAGTAGAGCTGCACCTCGGGCGCCAGGTAGGGGATACCAGTCCCGCTTCTTCGTCCCAACCGCTCGATCGGAAGCCGGATCCGTGGGGTACGCCGAGAGACCCAATGGGTGCCCTCCGCCTCGTCCAGCATGAGCTGCACGGACCAGGGTGCCTCAGGCGTGCGTCGGCACCAGGTGTCGTGGAGGGGCGGCTGAAGAGTCTCCCCAGAACGCCACGGGCGCAGCCGCCCCATGCCAGGTGGGTCCGCCACGTACAGGTCCCAGTCGGTCAAGAGATCGCGCACGCGAGCTTGGTCCCGTCGGAGGACGAGGACATCGAGATCGCCGTGCGGGCGTAGCTCACGGCCGACGGCGAGTTCGATCGCGTACCCGCCAGCGATCCTCCACGGGAAGTCGGCCGCAGCGAACATGACAGCTAGATCTTCGGGACGAGCCGGCACCCAGCGCCCCACTCCCTCAATACTCACCTGTCCATGCTCTCAGTGAACGAGGCCCCGGAAGGGAAATCCGACGTAGGCCAGCCATGCACAGAGGCCAGCTATGGGGTGAGCCGGTTCGGTCCGCGGAAGAGGAAGGTGGCCTCGCGGATCGACTCCAGACCGAGCAAGACCATGAGTACGCGTCCAAGGCCCATGCCCAGCCCGCCGTGCGGTGGGCACCCGTACCGGAACGCGTTCAGGTAGTCCTGCATCGGCTCCGGACTCATGCCCTTCTCGGCGGCTTGCTTCAGCAGCACGTCGTAGCGGTGCTCGCGCTGGGCGCCGGTGGTGATCTCCAGCCCCTTCCAGAGCAGGTCGAAGCTCAGGGTCACGCTCGGGTCGTCGGCCGGCCGCATGTGGTAGAAGGGCCGGATGCCCACGGGGTAGTGGGTGATGAACACGAACTCGTGGCCGGTGGCCTGCTGGATGTGGGCGCTGATGCTCCGCTCGCCCTCCGGGTCCAGGTCCTCCTTGGTTCCTTCCGCGTCCCATCCGCCCTTGCGCAGGATGTCGTGCGCCTTGGCCATGGTGATGCGGGGGAAGGGCGTCGTGGGGACGGTGATCTCCACGCCGAACTGCTCCCGGACCGCATCGCCGTGTGCACCGGCGACCTTGGTGATGGCGTGGGCGAGCATCTGCTCCTCGAACGCCATAACGTCCTCGACGCCGTCAATCCAGGCCAGCTCGACGTCGACGCCGGTGAACTCGGTGGCGTGCCGGGAGGTGAACGACGGCTCTGCACGGAAGACGGGGCCGATCTCGAAGACCTTCTCGATTCCGGCCGAGATCGCCATCTGCTTGTAGAACTGCGGCGACTGGGCGAGATAGGCGCTGCGATCGAAGTAGCCGAGTTCGAAGACCTCGGCGCCAGACTCCGAGGCGGTTCCCATGAGCTTGGGGGTGTGCATCTCCGTGGCGCCCTGGGCATAGGCGTACTCGCGCATCCCCTGCTCAAGGGTGGTCTGCACGGCGAACATCAGCTGAGCGGCGGGACGGCGGCGTACGTCCAAGAACCGCCAGTCCAGGCGGTGCTCCAGGCTGGTGTGCTCGTCGATGGGCAGCGGTGTCGCGGCCCGGTTCAGGACCTCGACCCGCTCCGGGATGATCTCCAGGCTGTGGAGCTTCACGATCGGGTTCTCGACGACGCGGCCGGTGATCCGCACCGCGGACTCCGGCGTGAGCTGCTGCAGGGCGGCCTCGATGTCGTCGCCTGCGCTGCCGCGCCGGTGGGTGACCTGCACCATGCCCGTGTGGTCGCGTACGACGACGAACTGGACCTTACTCAGCAGGCGCAGAGTGTGCGCCCAGCCCGACACGGAAACGGTTCGACCCAAGTGCTCGTGCAGGTCAGATACCAGTACACGATCGGTCGTATGGATCATCGCAGCCCTCCCGGGCGTCATGGTGATCCCTTGGGGCCGCGGGCGAGAAGGGGACTCGCGGTTCCACCACGCCTTCACCACCACTCGACAGTGGCGGCCTCATTCGTGGCCGGTAACGGGGCCAGCCGGCGGGGCATTGGACCACATGGCCGTTCCTCCCCGCACTCAGGAGGGTCTTCACTCTGGGGCGCGAGGCTGCCTTCCCAGCTGCCAGCAGCTCTCTCGGCTCGCGTGATCCCGGGCTACTCGTCTCCGTCATCGCGTTGTAACGGAGGATAGCGAGCCAGGGCCTCGAGACGACAGCGAGATTTCTGCTAGGTCGTGATCGTGCCAGTGGGCAGGTTCGGAAGCAGGTGCGGCCACCTGACGATCAACGGCGCCAGGAAGGAGGAGGTGTAGTCGCACTGATGATGACGCTACCCGGGGCGCAGCCTACGAGGCTCAGTCAGCGAATGGACGGACACGGATCCGCGTGACAATTTCGTGGCGCCGGGAAACACAGCTCCCCCATCCTGACGGAATGCCCGACATCATCACCTCGCGCCTTCAGTACAACGCCACAGCGGTACGCCCAGACTGGAAGGACCTCCCACAAGACGTTCGCCAGCTCATCACCCGACGCCTCGGAGGCTCAGTACAGGCCGGGCGCAGCGCAGGGAGCGGATTTACCAGCGGCTTCGCCGCTGTACTCCGCGGGGCCTTCGGACCTCTGTTCGTCAAGGCGGTCAAGAGCCTCGACAACAGAGTGGTGGCCGACTCCTACCGCAGGGAAGCGTTGATCAACCAGGCGCTCCCGGCAGAGATTCCGGCGCCGCGCCTGCAGTGGATTGAGGAGCACGACGGATGGGTCGTTCTCGGCATCGACGCTGTCCCCGGTGGCCGCATGCCCACCACACCGTGGAAGCCTGATGAGCTCACGGCCACCCTCGACACGTACAGGATCACAGCAGAGGCACTCTCCACCCCACCCACAGCACTCCAGCATGTGGGCCTCAAGCCGGTGGGTGACGGCGGTGACTTCGCCGACTGGCGCAACCTCGCCCGAGGCGCCACGCCCACGAACGCCCTGCCTTCCTGGGTACCACTCGACCTACTGGACGTGCTGGCCAGCCTGGAAAGCGGATGGCGGGAGGCCGTCGCAGGCAATGCCGTCCTCCACCACGACCTACGACAGGACAACGTGCTGATCGATGCGTATGGCGCCGCGTGGATCTGCGACTGGAACTGGCCCTGCCTGGGTGCAAGCTGGTTCGACCTCGTCCTGCTCCTGGCCACCGCCTACGCCGACGGGCACGACGCCACCGCCCTGTTCACCCAGCACCCCACCGCCCGCGGAGTCGCCGACGAACAGCTCGATGCGGCGCTCGCCGCTCTCTCCGGTTTCTTCCTCACCTCCGGCGGACAGCCCGCAGCAGACTGGTCACCGCATCTTCGCCAGCAACAGACGTGGTGTGGAGAGGTCACACTGCGATGGCTGGCCAACCGGCGTGGTTGGGCACTCTGACCTGGGGCCCACCCGTTCAGTGTGCGACAGACAGCCCGCTCAACTCAGGCCGAGGGCGGTGCTGTCAGGACACCGCTCGGGATCCACTTGCGCAACACCTCGGGTACCTCCACCGTGCCGTCGGCCCGCTGGTGCTGCTCCAGCAGCGCGGGCACAAGCCTGCTCGTGGCCAGACCTGAGCCGTTCAGCGTGTGGACGAACGTCGACTTCCCCTGTTGCGGCCGGTAGCGGATGTTGCCACGCCTCGCCTGGTAGTCGCGGGCGTTCGACACCGAGCTGACCTCGACGTACGCCTCGATGCTCGGCAGCCACACCTCGACGTCGTACGTCTTGGCCATCGCTGCGCTGGTGTCCCCGGCCGCCAGTCGCGTGATCCGATAGTGCAGGCCCAGTCCCTTTACCAAGTCCTCCGCTCTGCCGAGAAGCTCCTGGTGTGCGGCGTCCGAGGCGTCCGGGTGGGTGAACTGGAACAGCTCGACCTTGTTGAACTGGTGACCGCGCAGGGTCCCCCGTTCAGCCGTGCGGTAGCCGCCGGCCTCCTTGCGGTAGCACGGCGTGTACGCGACGTACTTCCGAGGCAGCTCCGTCTCGGGCAGCGTCTCGTCCCGGTGCAGATTGACCAACGCTGTCTCCGCGGTCGGTAGCAGGAACCGCTCCGGACCTTGCTCCCCCTGCTCCAAGGCGAAGACCTCGTCCGCAAACTTGGGGAACTGGCCCGCGGTGTACCCGGCCGCGAAGGTCAGGATGTGCGGTGGCAACACGAACTCATAGCCGTCCCGCACATGGGCCTCCAGGAAGTGGTTCAGCAGCGCCCACTCCAGGAGCGCGCCGTCACCCCGGTAGATCCAGAAGCCGCTGCCGCCGAGCTTCGTGCCCCGCTCATAGTCGACCAAGCCCAGAGTTCGAGCGAGCTCCACATGGTCCCTGGGCGTGAAACCGAACTCCGGACGCTGGCCGGCTTCACGAATGACCTCGTTGTTCTCCTTGCCCCCGGCCAGCACGTCCGCGTCGGGTAGGTTCGGCAGCGGATCAAGGAAGACCTGACGCGCCTGCTCCAGTTCGATGAGCCGCGCCTCGACGGCGGTCAGCTGCTCGCCCACGGCCGATGCTTCACCGTGCAGACTTGGCACGCCCTCGCCAACCCGCTGCCGTTTCGCGATCTCGCCCGAGATCCTCTTGCGCTCCCCACGGAGGCGTTCCATCTCAGCCCGCACCTGTCGGTAGTCGTCGTCCAGTCGAAGAAACTCGTCGAGGTCGACGTGGACCGCCCGCTTGGCTAGCGCCTGCTGGACATGGGCTGGGTTCTGGCGAATCAGGGTGACATCGATCATCCTGCCGTGCTCCGTTCGATCAGTCATCATGACGTGATCCCTTGGGAGCGCGGGCGAGAAGGGGCAACTCGCGGTGCCACCGCGCCTTCGCCACCAGCAGATGGTGGCCTCATTCACGACCCGGTCACGGGGGTCAACCGGCGGGGCATTGGACCTTCCCTAAGGCCGTTCCTCCCCGCACTCGGGAGGGGATTCACCTGGGGCGCGAGGCTGCCTTCCCAGCTGCCAGCAGCTCTCTCGGCTCGCGTGATCCCTGGCTACTCGTCTCCGTCAACGCGTTGCCCGGAAGAATAAGTACGCGGCGATCAGGTCCGCAATCGAGAATCGCTTCAGCGGCTCCCGCAGCGTCCAGGCTTCCCCTTTTCTCACGGCCACGGATGCCCAAGACCTCCTCGCCGTTGCTGCCATATCCTCCCCAGGTGGCAACGACCAAGGTTGACTGGGCGTACGAACTGGCTGGTGAGCTGCTGAGTCGCAGCCTCCCGCGCAGGTGGGCACACTCGCAGGGCGTTGTCGCTTGCGCCCAGACGCTGGCGCCGCTGGCCGGTAACAGCGCCGAGGTGCTGGAAGCGGCTGCGGTGCTGCATGACATCGGCTACGCGCCCCCGCTCGTCTCTACTGGATTCCATCCGCTGGACGGAGCACGGTATCTCCGGGACGTGCACGGGGCGGAGGGACGGGTTGTCCGCCTGGTCGCGAACCACTCGTATGCGCTGCTCGAAGCCGAGGAGCGTGGCCTCCGGACTGAGCTGGCCGACGAGTTCCCCCTCCTGGATGATCCGCTCCTCGTGGACGCGCTGGTCTACTGCGACATGACCACGACGCCGGACGGCCGACGGACGACGCCCCATGAGCGGCTGCAGGAGATCTTGGGCCGCTACGGCGAGGACAGCGTGGTCGGGCGTTTCATCCGCCGGGCCGCCCCGCACATCCACGCGAGTGTGGATCGCGTGCGGGCGGCTGCGGTCGAGGCCGGCGTGGAGCTGTAAGTCCGAGCAGTCAGCCGAGGTAGGGGTAAGCCCCGGTCAGGTAGTGGCCGATCTGCTCGTGCATGCTCGGGTGGATGTCGAGCTCGTCCAGGTCGTCCGGGTGAACCCAGCGCACGCCGTCGGCCTCCTCATTGACGGTTGGCTTGCCCCCTACGGGGCGGCCGATGTACACGGCCTCGTACTGCTGCCGGATCTCGCCGTCGGTGTACTCGATGATGTGCTCCGGGTTGGAGTAGACGCCGAGGAAGCCGGTGACCTCCGCGACGATGCCGGTCTCCTCCTCGCACTCGCGGACGGCGCACTGCGCCGGGCTCTCGCCGATGTCCTGGGCTCCTCCGGGCAGGGCCCACTGGCCGGTGTCGCGGCGTCGCTGGAGAAGGATGGCGCCTTCGTCGTTGATCACGAGCAGGTTGCTGGCAGGGATAAGGGTGTTGGCCTTGGGGGCCTTGGGGTCGTGGTAGTACTCGGTCCTGCCCACGGCAGTGCTACTCCTGTCTGTCGGGCGCCCAGGGGCGCGCGGATGCCCACACGGCCTCGAAGCTGTCGCCGTACCGCTGGAACCACTCCCCGCCGTCTATGTTGCGGAGCTGGAGTAGCGGGTTGGCGCTGGCCAGCTGGCCCCAGATGTGCGGGTTGACCATGAGGTGGTCGTCGTAAGGGTGAACCTGGACGAACGATGGCACTCCGGTCTGACAATCGGGGCGAGATCGTGGAACGCATCGTCTGGGCAGGCAAGATGGCACTGCTGGTGGGGATTACGGGCTCTGTCGCCGCTGTCGTCACATACTGCCGTCACGGTCCGAACCCCTCAGCGCACCGGCAAACACAGCAGCATGAAGCCCGCCCTTCCCGAAATCGGGGAGGGCGGGCTTCATGCGTCGAATGAAGGACGGAAGCCGGCGTTCAGCCAGCCGGGGCGCGCAGGAGCCGGTCCCGCGTGCTCGCCGGCAGCACCCGGCGCAGGACCGGTGCGGTCGAGCTGAGCGAGGCGGCGAACGCGGCGACCAGGTCGTGCGGGACGCTGGCTGCGAAGGACGCCGCCCACAGGCACTGCGTGCCCAGCGCGGGCTCGGCCCATGCCTGCCATCCGGCCGGTCCCGCAGCGTCGGCCCCAGCGACCAGGGTGCGCGGGTCGGCGTCCTGGATGAGGGGCGGGACCTCGCCGAGGCTGAGGTGGGAGGTGAAGGTCGGGTCCGTCGCTGCCGCGTGGGGCTGGTCGATGTCGCGGAGCCAGCCGTGGGCGGTGACCGCGTCGAGGACCAGCTCGGGCCCGGCGAAGGACACGGCGGGCTGGTCCCGGGCATCGAGCGCGACGAGGAAGTCCGTGAGGACCTCGCCGGGGACGTCTGGGGTGAAGTAGGCCGACCACTGGGCGAGCGGGTTGTTCGTGTCCGCACGGGCGGAGATCTGCCAGGCGATCGGCAAGTCGCCCAGGTGGAACGGCTCGTCCGCCAGGCTCCACTGCGCCCAGCAGCGCGCGTCGGGGCTGATGTGCAGGACGGTGCTGCGCAGGACTTGGCGGTCCTCGGGTGCTTCGTCCGGCTCGTGCCGTCCACGGACGATCGTCAGGCTCGTCCAGCCCAGGCCGGCGAGCGTGTCGGCGACGGTGTCGTAGAGGCGCCCATCGTCACCGGCCAGGTGCCGGGGGCCGACCCAGAACGCGAGCTGGCCGCCGCGTGGAGTGGACGGGTTGGGCGGGAATTCGGGGTACAGGGGCGCCTCCAAAGGGCTCGGTGCGGGTCTAGTTGCCGCCGGCACGGCGGCGGGGGCGGCGCGGCGGTGCCTGCGTGTCGCCCTGCCAGGTCAGAGCGACGGCGACCTCGGGCGGCAGATGGCCGAGCTGTGAGCCCTCGTCTCGGCCTTCGGCGAGGTAGACGACGGTTTGGCCGGTCTCGTCCACGGACTGCACGACTTGCGCCAAGCGGTGTGCCATCGGAAAGAACGGGTTCATGGCCTGGCGGACGGGAGCACTGCGGTCGCAACCAGACAGCAGGTCGATGAGATCGCCGACGGTCATCTCCGTGGACTTCATGAACGGCCTCCTTGGGTGAGGAAAACGGTGAGCGGTGGAATCAGCCGGCGGCCTGGCAGTCAGCCGGCCACCCTCCCAGCGAGGACTACGCGTGGGGCACTGTCATACGCGACGTGAGGTTTCCAGCACGCGCGCCACGGCGGCAGCGACGATGTCGGCCGGCGTCTCGGTGTCGAACGACAGCTGGTAGCCGCGTACGTTGGCCGTGCCGGTGACGGCGATCTTCCATCCCTCGCCGTCGGTGCCGGGACGACCGAGCGGGAACCAGCCGAGGTAGAACCGGCCGTCCTTGGAGCTGACGTGTACGTCCGCACGATCGTCCACGATGAGGTTGAAGTCCTCTGCGGAGAACTGGTCCATGACGAGCGTGGGCTGGCCAGGACCCAGCTGCCACTCGCGCAGCCGCAGGGCTTCGACGGTGGTGGAGAATCCAGGGCCGGCGGGAGCCACGGTCACGGGTAATCACCTCTCTGACCTGGGGTTTCTTGCAAGGTCGTCTACGTTGACATGCTCTCGCGCACGTTGGCCAGTCCTTCCGCGATCTTTCCTGTCTGCCCCCGGCGAACTGCTGTCCTTCGACACTGAAGTTAGTCGACGTCGTCGCTCTGATCTGGGGCGACTGGCTTCCTTGTCAAGGCGTCTGCCCTCTCGCCACCGGGCACAGGACGGCGAGGAGTCCTTGGCTTCGCCAGGCGCGAAGGGCCAGCCCGTCGCAACGTCAATCCCACCGTCGTGGCAGACGTACTCGGCCCCGGGAAACTCGCGCAGCCACGCGGCCAGAGTCGGGGCGGAGCGGTCGGGCAGGACGTCAATCCGCTCAATTGACGGCGTCGATGCCGAGGTGCTTCGCCACCCCGGCGATCTGGCAGCCAGAGGCGCAACCGTCCGGCGATCGCCATCCGGGATCAGGTTTAGGTTTTCCGGGCCAGTCCGGTGGCGATGAGGTGTTCCCAGACCGTGAGACCTCGTCTTTCGCCCATGTCCCACGCGATGTCGGTCTCGTCGGGACGCCACAGGGAAGCGGGGGCGATCCCGGGGTCGTTCCAAACCGTCTAGCAGGGAGGCGATTTCCGATTTCGCTGTCAAGGCGTCTGGGTTGGCGACGCGGGGCTTCGGCTTCGCCTGGGGGGAACTGCGCGACCCCAGACGTCGCCGCGGCGACACCCTCAACCGCCCGCGAGGCATGGGGAGCTCAGCACCGGAGTATTCCGGCGGGCGACGTAGTGCGTCAGCTGATCCTCAAGACCGCGAGTTGGCAGACCCCATCAGGCCCGTGTCCGGCGTGTCAGTCTTCCTCGTCCCAAGATTCATCGAGTTCGATGTCCAGGGCTCCGATGCCCATCGGCGGACGGGACGCAGCCGCTCGGACGAGCCAGTCATAGGTGCGGATCTCAATGCGATTCTCTTCCAAGAACTCGTTGCGCATCGCCTCGGTCGGCGCGCCAGGGTTGTCGCGTCCAATGATGATGAGTCCGGGGGGATTCACCCGGATACCTTCAAGCCCTGTGCCGCCGCGGTCCTCGGGAGAGCCAGCTGTGTGGAAGTGTTCTGTGATCCACCGGCGCCAGTCCCGGATCTGCTGCGTGGCCTTGCGGAGCTCTTTTGAGGGTTGCCCGTCGTTGAGGACTAGCCGGGCGGTGGGGCTTTCCAACTCGACGAGCCGCCAGATCACGCCCATGGACGTGACCCCGCCGACTACGAAGTCGGCCACGAACTTGTCAGCGAACCGCACTTGGTGCCTGACGAAGATGTGGTGGTTGCCGGTGACCAGGTGCCCGAGGATCTGCGGGTGCTGTTCCAGGACGAGCTGCATCGGTCGTTCGTCCGGAGCCTGAGCGAGAGCATCTTCCAGAGCGCGCAGATCACCCAGGTTGGGCGGGTCTTCTACCCTCCACTTGTGCAGCCGCTCCAGCTGTCCAGTGCCCAGCACATGCGCGTTCTTCCGCCGAAGCGCGGACTGTTGCTGCGCCTTGGCAAGGGCATCCACGTACTCCTGCTCGCCTGGCCGAATGATGCGCTGCACGTGCTGTGGCCACGCCCACTGGCCACCACCGCCACGGAAGTAGAGCCTTCCCGAGGCAGCGATCGAGGAGATCACGTCGAAGCGGTCCCCGGGCCCACTGCGGCAGACAACCACCTGGCCGGGCTCGGGCTTCCAGATCTCAAGGCTTTCCGCCACACGCTGAGCGTGTAGGGCACTGATCCATCCGTGGGCGAGCTCCCGATCGATGCCTGCATCCGGCACGACAGCACCGGTCGACTTCGCTAGATCATGCAGATACGAGGACTGCCCATAGGTGCACTCGCGGGCTCTGCCCAGTTCGAGCGGCCCCCGCAGATGCATGCGCAGGATGCCCGCCGCCACAGCAGCTGGAGTGTCTCCTGCTAGGTCCACATCCAGACCGGCAGCAAGCTCCAACTGCGCCGCCGTGGGAGCGGAACGGTATCGCTTCAGTTCCGCCGCGACCGACGCCCACCGTGGTGCGGTCACCGTCATCGCTCCTTTGCCGTGCAGGTCATCATTCAGATCACAAAGTTCTTCCTCTCCGGCCAGCAGCTGACTTGTTTTGCGTTCGCTCAGAGCTGGGCGGAAGACACGCTGCGTGAGGGTATCGATACCACCCCGGACGCGGGGAGAGTTCCCCGAAGTCGGCATGTGACGAAGCCGCTGCGCCACCAGCGCCACAGGGCGATCAACCTCGCATGACTGGGTTGCTGTCGCCGACGCCGAACGGCCGGGTTCACTGTCAAACGCCTCGCTCGCATGACGAGGGACAACTGCCGCCCGACGACATCGGATGGCATTCAGATGGCGTCACCGCATCTCACGACCGCTGGCTGCTCGGTGGCCCATGTGCCACAGATGGGAGACCACTTGTTTCCCGTGCCAGTCGACCATGTCTCGTTGTCAGTGCCTTGCGCCACACTTCGAGGATGATCCTCGTACTGATCGAAAACCCACGCCTGTTGGTCGCCTTACTCGCTCTGATCGCAGCCGTCTACGGTGCGCGGCGTGCATGGATGCGCTGGGCGCGCCCGGTGGTACGAGCCCGGGTAGATACCTTCTCGGCCGACACCGAACGCAGGATCTCCACCGCGATGCGGGAGGCCCTGGAAGGCGTCGCGACCCGCGGACCGGAGACTCGTGGCCTTGTCGCTGTATCCGTCCGGCGCTGGGCGCGAGCCATGCCCACGACCATGCTCTGGCAGCTCGCCGTCGTGCTCGTGGTGTTCCTGCTCGTAGACCTTGGCCCCATACCGCACGACATGAAGACCTGGGTTGCCGCAGCGCGTGGGGAGTGGGATGCGATAAAGAGCCTGCCGGGAAAGGCCGTTGCTCTGGGGCAGCATCCGGGCCGGTTCTTGCCGCTTCGGTTTCTCTTTTTCTGCTTGATGTTCGGTCTAGCCCTCTTGGTGTGCTGGCCCGCGCACCTGGCGCGTTCAGGAGGCGAGGCTCAGCTCACCGGTTCGCCGAGGCAGACGCATAGGCGCGAGGCCGCCGAAGCTGCCGCACTGAACTGGCCGGTCGTGGCACTGGCCGTGTGCGCAATCCAGTGCGGCCGTGCGTATCACGAGTTGCAGCGACAGTCCCAAGCGCCGACGGGAGTGCTGGAGCGCAAGCCAGTCTCCGTGAGGCGAGCGGAGAACGTGATCAAGCAGGCATGGCGCACGTGCTATCGGGTCGGCCCGTTCAACGGGGTGCGCCGCCACGACCGGAAGGTGCTCAAACAGCACGCCGAAAAGGTCATAGCCGCTCTGAGGAGTGCCGAGAGTCGCCAGTACAAAGACCCCTCGGGTGCGCTGCCCGAGTTGGCGACGATGCTCTTGGTGATCGCCGAACGGTACGCACAAGGCCGAGTCTCACAGCTGCTGGACGACGAGCAGCTCGAGAACGTACAGGTCCCGCGGGATTGGGGGTGGCTACGGCTGCTGTTCGGCGGAGTGCTGATCACAGTCGCGCTGGTTGGCGTGGCACAGATAGGGCTACCCGACACCGCCGTAAGCCCTGTAGCGGCACTGCTCATCACGCTGGTTCTCACCATGGTCTACCGAGGACGCCTTCCGAGCCTTGGCGACCTGATCGACATCATGCGGGGTGCGGATCGACGCTAGCCGATGATCATCAGCGCCCAACACACCAGAGGTTGTCCAGGATTGTAAGACTCACCAGCATGGCCGTGGCGCAAAGTGAATCCAGAACCAGCGGGCCAGGAGCGCAATTGCGGCCGGAGGGCGCTGGAACCTACCTCGGCCCCTGTCCGTGATGCTCCTTGATACCCGGCGCCGGGAGACCTCGAGGCCCGTGCCAGAGTGATCGACATGATCCCCGCAGAAGTTCCCGACGAGCCGCCGCTCACGTATGCCGACAGCTTCGACGTGCCGGTCCTGTTCCGTAACGGGCCCGCGAACAAGCCGCGCAGACAGTGGCGGACGGCCGAGCATCAGCCGTGGGCCGGGTCGAACGGCTTCCCGGCGGCCGACGGCTGGTACGCCCCGACCACCACGTGGCGGGAGATCATCAAAGCCGCCACCGAGGTCGGCCGGGACGTCACCCCGCACCTGCAGAACCAACCACGCTACGCACACGGCGAACTGGTCGCTCGGGTTTCCCCGCTGTACGCCTACCTCGGCGCGCACTCCGTCGAGCCCCGTCACCCTGTGCCTGGGTCCAAGGGACGACGCCTGACCTGGAACCCGGTGTACGCGCACGGCACCGAGCGCAGCGCGAAGAACGCCGCCGGCTACCGGCTGGGCATGACGATGACCGAGTGGGCCTGCCGCTCGCTGCTGGGCCTCGGTCAGACTCAGCATCTTGAACTCGGCGGCCCCATCCCGGCTCTGTACGACACGTTCAAGGATCCAAAGAAGAAGCTGCCCGACCTGTGGGGGCGCCACGAGGCAGAGGAGATGTACTGGCTGATCGAGGCCAAGGGGGGCGACGTCGGCCTGGGCACGCTTCGCAAGGGGTGGGCGCAGCTGGCGGCCGGCAGCCAGATCCTCGGCGCGTACGCGCACCGCACCGTCCTGGTCGGAGCATCCGTACGGCCCGGTGACGATCTCTTTCTCACCATCGACCACGACCTGCACCCCGGCCAGCCGCCCATCAGCCCTTACGGGTCCGGCATCGACGAAGAGGCGGTGGGCCCGGGCAACCTGGAAGACCACCTCAGCGACAGCGACGACGCGCTCATCGGCGCGGCCCGCGCCCAGATGCTCACCTACCTCGCCTTGCGCTCCGCTCCCGCCTCGCAACTGCGCACCGTGCCGGTGGCCGCCGACCGCACTTCCCGCCGCCGACGCACCGGGCTCACCACGCCCCTGGAGCACGACGGGCTCACCCTGGCCATGCGGGCCGACGCCCGCGGAGCAGCGCTCCAAGCCGAGCAGCAGACCTTGCGCGCCGGTATCCGCTCCATGGGGCTCGACGACTTCCTCACCTGCCGCATCCCCGGAACCGAAGTGCATCTCGGCATGTCCCGGAAGCTATTCGCCGCCTGCGAGCGCCTCCACGAGGAAGACCTAGCCATCGCCCGGCGCACTCCAGGACTTCGCGCCGAGGACGAGTCGAGCTTCGACCAAGAACTCAGCGACGAAGCCCAGGAAGAACAGCGGCTCACCCAACGGCGGATCTTCCGCGAACAGCAGGAGGAAGCCCGCCCCCGGCTGCGCCTCTTGCTCCGCGACGCCTACGAGCGGGGTGCGACGAGCGACTGGAGCGAACTGCTGCGCCGCCCCCAGGAGCCGGCACTCGACCTGGAAGGCGACGCGAGTCTTCTCGAAGCGGCGACCCCAGAGACGTACCTGGCTGTCAGTCGCTACGACCTGCCCCCGGTACGCGCCTAGATCTCCACATCAACCGACCCCGAACGGTGGCGGTGCGTTCCGGGGAGCCGCTCACCCAACCTGGATGACAGGGCGGTAGGTCAGCTGCCGTCGGCCAGCTGGAGCACCGTACGCACGGAGACGATTCGCTGATCTTGGGGCGCGGCCGACAGTCGGAGGCGGGAACTGATCACCGGCCGCTGGTCCTCATCGGCACCCCCAAGGGCGGTCCGCAGCGTCAAGGGCATCACGGGCCGCTGGTGTGGCGGGAAGTTCCCTACCGATTGTGCGTCCGTGAGCGCCGACTGAGCGTCAGCGTGCATGGTGCTCAGGTGCTCACGCGCCCGCCCCTCAGTGTCCAGGGTGGATCACGACTGCGTGGCGGAACGGCAGTCTACGGAACCGCCGGCTGCACCCTGTTGGTCCTGGCGGACACACAACTCCAGCAGCGTCGCGAGGCGCAGATGGGGCCTCCTCCGGATGGCGCCGCCTCCCATCCGGGCGAAGGAAGTATCGCGTGCGCCGCCCGTCTCGCTCCCGTGTGAGGTAGCCGACTTGTTCCGGTCCTCGATGATGCTCTGAACGGTGCGGTTCGGCGTCGATAGACGCCAGCAGGCCCCCGGATTCGCTTCACGGGGGCCTGCGGCGGTGGTTGATGTTCGGCTAGTTGCTCTTGCTGTTGTCGTCGGGCTCGGACTCGGTCGTCGTACGACGGCGGACGGCGACCAGGGTGACGACGCCCGCGATGACGAGGATCCCCGCGCCTGCGGCGATCCAAGGCGTGGCGTCGGCACCGGTGTGGGCGAGGGAGCCTGCCGGGGTCGGCGGCGAGGAGTCGCCGTCCGGGGCCGTGGCTGCGGTGGACGAGGAGTCAGCATCCGCTGTGCCGGTGTCCGGCGCTGAGGGCTTGACCCCGCCGGTCCCGTCGCCCGGCGTGTCCGCAGGAGTCGGGGTGCCGGTGGGCTTGGACGTCGGCTTGTCCGAGGGGTGGGGCTTCGGGCTGGTGGCGGTTTTGGTGTTGGTAACGGTCACCGTCACCGGAGCGCCTGGGCCCGCGGTGAATGTCTTGGACGGCTTGTAGCGGTCGTATCCGGCGGGTGCCTTGACCTGCTTGACCCAGAACTCCATGTTCCGGCTCGACACCGGCAGCTCCCCTGAGGCCGTGCCCTTGTCCCCGGTCGTCAGGGTGAGCAGCGTCGATGTGCCGGTGCCGATGTTCACCGTTGCGCCGGGCAGGAGCTTGCCGGTCTTGTCGTCCTTGGCCTGCAGGAGAACCTTGGCGGCCTTGAATGGGTCGGTGATCGTCAGTCGCGTGGTGGCGCCAGGCGTGATGATGACGTCCTGGTCGGCGACAACCTCGTGGAGCGGGCTGTTGGAGGCGGTCTCCTTGAGTCGGTAGATGCCCGGGGCGAGGTCGGGGAAGGTCAGCTTGCCCTGCGCGTCGGTTGTCCCGTGTCCGGCCTCCTGGCCAGCTGAGTTGAGCAGCAGGAACGCGGCGCCGGGGAGCCCATCGCCGGCCGTGTCCCTGGTGGTGATCTCGACGCTGCCCGCGTCCGGGGCCGGTGTGTCGGCAACGGTGGCCGACGCGGAGGGGGTCGGTTCGGAGGGTTGGGCGTTCGCGGCCGGCGCCCAGGTGAGGGTGCCGGTCACTGCGGCGACGACTGCGGCGGATCGGACGGCGCCACGGACGAAACGAGCGTGCACGAGGAAGGGGGCTCCTTGATCGGTTGGTGGAAGGTCGGTCACCGCACGGGGATTCAGCGGGTGCGGGCTTGGCTGCGGGTGGCTGGCGGGGCGGGCGCCCGGTGCGCTGCGCGGCTCGCCGCGGGGCTTGGCGTGGTCGCGGCCCAGGCGCCGGGGAACCAGACGGTGGTGTACTGCTCGATGGCGTCGCGCAGCCCGGTGGTGACGGCTCCCTCCCAGGGTGGCCGACCGGGGCGGCGGTTGGTGCTGAACGTGCCGTACTGCTTGGTGTTCGGCCGGGTGTTGTGGGCTTCGTCGCGGCGGTGGAAGGTGCCGTGATCGAGGAAGCTGAGGGCGACCACGTCGATTTCACCGCGGTCCGGGTGGATGACCGCCACACGAAGTCCGCCGTAGGTGTCCGCGTGGATGGTGGCGGTGAAGTCGATCCGCAGCCGCAGCGGTGCGCCCGGGACCGGGGCGGCGAAGTAAGTGGCGCCCACGACGGCGTGGTCGTGGAAGGGGAGGCACAGTTCGGCGAAGAACTCGGCGGCGTGCAGGGACAAGGGGGATCTCCGGTCGGGGACAGGCCGGCGCTATCGGCGCGGGCCGGGCAGGGCCGGTCGGCTGTTGGTGCTCCACCGAGGGACACTCGCAGCCGGCAGCGCGGCCGGCCGGCGAGAGGCAGCCCGCTGCACGTCGAGCGGAGTTGGGGCCTGCGGCTGCGGTGGGATGATGGGGGTGAGCTGGGCCATGCCCTCGATGTAGCTGAGGGTGTCCTGGCGCCACCGGGGAAGCGGAGCCGGATCGGCGACGCACTGGGTGACTGCGGTGAGCAGGGCGACGGGGGTGTCGGTGCTGGCCGTCGCGTACCAGACGGGCCGGTCGATGGATCTTCCCGCCCACAGCTGCCAGCGAGCGTCACGGGTGGTCAGCTCGGCTTCCGGATCGAGGTCCCCGGTGGTGAACTCCAGACCGGCGAGGCCGTCCGGGGCCTGGACGGCGAACACGCCCCAGCGGGGACGGTCGATCTCCCAGCCTTGTTGCAGGAGAGGCACGACGGCGAGGAAGGGATCGTGCTCGTCGGTTCCCGAGACCGGTCTGGCGAGGTAGGCGTCCGGCCCCTGTTCGTAGGCGGTGGCGAGGGCGGTGGTGAACGCCTGGACGAACTCGGTGGGGACGCGGTCGTTGAAACAGACGCCCCATGTCGGCGGGCCAAACTGGTCCTTGTAGGCGTTGATGCGCCAGAGCCCGTCGTCCTCGCCTTCGGGCAGGTAGCCCAGGCGCATGCGCCGGTCGGGAGCGTTGACGTACACGTTGCCGAGGTCGTCGTGCTGGACGTCCCAGCCATGGTCGATGAGCGGGGTGAGGGCGGGGTCGCCGGTGTTGGTGCTGCTGGCGAGATGGCGCGGTGAGACGAAGACGTCTCCGTCAGGCGTGTGAGGGTCGTCGTGGAGGGACACGGGTTCCTGATTGGCGGCGTGGGCGGATGAGTCAGTCAGCGGGCAGCAAAGCTGCTCGTAGGGCGTCGGTCGAGCCGGTGTAGTGCAGCGTGCGAAGGCCCAAGCGGGCGGCGGCCTGGCAGTTGTCGGGGCGGTCGTCCACGAACAGGACACGTCGTGGATCACCGACCCCGGTGGCCGCCAGCGCCTGCTGGTAGATAGCCGGGTCGGGCTTGCACAGCTGCAGGCGGGCCGAGTAGAGCGCCTGGGTCATCATTCGGCGCCAGTCGTGGGTGTCCAGCACCGTACTGAGGTGGGCGGGTGCGTTGGACAACAGCACCATCGGCAGTCCGGTGGCATGGGCGCGGCGCAGGACGGACAGGACGCCCTCGTCGGTCGCGGTCCACATGTCAGTGTCTGCGGCGAGGAGTTCGCGCAACAGGCGGGGGCCCGGATGGAAGCCGAGGACGCGGGCCCAGTACGCCAGGTCGCTGAGCTGGCCGGCGTCGTAGAGGTCGCGGGCGTTCCAGAAGACGCGCTGGAATGCTGCGAGATCGTCTTCGGGCCAGGAAGCGGTACGGGCCAGCCGTAGCCACTGGGCGCGGGTGGGCTGCAGGCCGAGGACGCCGTTGTAGTCAAGGATGACGGCGTCGGGGCCGGTGGGGCGGGTCAAGGGGCGGTGTTCTCCAGGGCTCGGCGGGTGAGGGCGGCGAGAGCGGCTGCGAGGAGGGCGGGCAGCAGCAGGGCCGTGGGCAAGGTGGTGGCGCTGGCGAGGGCGCCGATGACGGCGGGGCCGGCGAGGAGGCCGAGGTAGCCGGTGACGGAGACCGTGGCGACGGCCCTCGGGCCGTGTCTGCCGGCGGCGGTGATCAGGGAGGGGACGGTGCTGGACAGGCCGAGCCCGAAGACCGCCCAGCCGGCCAGCGCCGCAAGCACGCTGCCGACCAGGACGCCGGTGGTCAGTCCGCCGGCGGCGAGCGCAGCGCCGGTGCGGACCACGGCAGGAGCGCCGAAGCGGGTCGTGAGCCAGTCGCCGGTGAGCCGGCCGATCGCCATGCCCATGCTGTAGAGGGCAAACGCTGTCGCGCTGAGGGCAGTTGTGGCGTGCAGCGTGTGCAGGTGCACTGCGGCCCAGTCGGCCGCCGCCCCCTCCCCCAGCAGGCTCGCAGCCGCCAGCGCACCCAACAGCCACACACCTCCCGCCCGGCCCTGACCGGCCCCCTGGGGCTCCGGCAGCTTGGGCTGGTCGGCGCCGCTCAGCGCGAGGGTGCGCGGCCCGGCCACGAGCACGGTCGCGGTCAGCGCGAGGCCGGTGGCCATAAACAAGGCGCTGTGGGCTGTGCGCGCAGTGGCAGCGGCCAGGGCGGCACCGCCCAGGGCACCGATCGAGTACGCGGCGTGCAGGGAGGACATGACCGGCCGGCTGGCGGCGTTCTGGCAGCGAACCGCCGCGGTATTGGCGGCGACGTCCAGGACACCGTGCGCGGCACCGAAGGTGACAGCCGCCGCGAGTAGCGAGGTCAGCGTCCTGCACTGCCCCAGCACGGCGAGAGCCGCTCCCAGTGCGACAGCTCCGCCAATCAGGAGCAGGGGAAGTCGGTCGGGCCGGGCGAGTCGGCCGCCGGCCTGCAGTCCGGCAACCATGCCGACAGCGGCGGCGAGCAGGACGAGCGACAGGCCGGCGGTGGTGAGGTGAGCGGCGTGCTGGACGGCCGGCATCCGGGCGCCCCAGACCGCCATCACCACGCCCAGGCCGAGGAAGTAGCTGGTCAGCAGGACACGGCTGCGGCGCACGGAAGCGTCGGCGCGGGTCATGCGGGGCGGCCACCCGCAGCAGGCTCGTCGGCCGTGTGCGGCACCAGGGCGACCTGCAGATGGCGCACAGCCTGCTTGGCGCGGGCCTGTGCGAGGTCCGCGGTGGGCGCGGTGGTGATCAGGTAGCCGATACGGGCGGTGAACATGTTGCCGCCGTCGGCCGGGAGGAGCAGCTGGTCGCCGACCTGGTGCTGGAAGTGCACGCGTTCCAACCAGCGCGGGCTGACGCCGTCGAATCCGAGGCGGAGCAAGGTGCCGGAGGTGTCAGGGTAGAGCAGCTGCATCGCGGCGGCCGAGGACCGGGTCGGGGTGAGGTCGGGGGCACGGCCGCAGGCGATGTCGGCGGCGGTGCGCGGCAGGTCGATGCCGGTGGCGAGCTGGACGAGATGGCCGATCATGTCACCGGCGATCCGGCCGTTGACCTCGACCAGCCGCGGCCGGCCGTCGACCAGCCGCATCTCGACATGGGAGACGCCGTCGGTGATTCCCAGGGCGTGGATCGCGGCGCGTGCCGCCGGTGCGACCACGTCGAGCAGTGGGTCGGCGGCGTCGACCGAGTGGGCCAGTTCCTCGAAATACGGCGGGGCGCTGACCGTCTTGCGGGTGACGGCCACCACGGTGGTCTCACCGCCGTAGGTGACACACTCGGCCGACACCTCGGATCCGTCGAGATACTCCTCCACCAGCACGCTGGTGGACTCGAGTCCCAGCCCGGCCGCCTGGTCGGCGAACGCGAAGGCGGCGGTGAGCTGTTCGGGGGTGTCGGCGCGGATCACCCCGATGCTGGCCGCGTGCGCGGCGGGCTTCAGCACGACCGGGTAGCCGATCCGCTCGGCCGCCACCTGGGCCTCGGCACGCGTGCGCACGCTCACCGAGGCTGCCGACGGAACCCCGTGCCGGGCGAACAACGTACGGGAGGTGGCTTTGTTGCGGCATGCCTGCATGGCTTCCGGGGCAGTGGTGGGCAGGCCAAGCTGGCGGGCGAGGCGGGCGACCGGGACGAGGTACCACTCGGTCCAGGTGAACACGCCGGCAAGGTCGTAGCGGTCGGCCAGGTCCCGGCCGGCGGCGGACAGCGCCGCCTGGTCGGTCGGATCGGACACGACCACGCAGTCCCGCAGGTACGGCGTCTCCCACGAGGGCTCTTCGCCGGTGATCAGGACGACGTCGTAGACGGCGGCCACGGACTGAAGGCAGTACCCGCGGTACGCCTCGGCCTCCATGTCGGATGCGGCGACGACCAGGACGACAGGACGGTCGGGCAAGAACAGGCTCCTCAGAATCTAAAGAGGGGGCAGGGATATGTGGACGGCGGCCCTCGGCGGCGCAGAGCCGCTGAGTGTCCGGCGAGCAGCCGCCGCGAGCGGGGCCGGCGGAGCAGAGCGGCGAAGTCGGTGCCGGCCGAGGATGCTTAGGCGGGAGGAAACCGAGAGCTGTCAGTCGGCACGACGGCGGCGCAACTCGAACGCCGCAGCCCAGTGCGGGTTTTCGCTGATCAGCCGACGGGCGTAGAGGGCGGTGAAGTTGTTGTTCAGCCCGGCGACTCCGTACGGGAGTTGGCGGCGCAGGTCCTCGAAGAGGTCCTTCACGCCGACGCGTGTGGCGCCGGAGGCCAGACGGCGGGCGGCCATGCGTTCCAGGGCCCGGTAGACGTTCGGGTTGTGGGCGTCGAAGGCGTGGAACTGCTCGGTGATGGTGCGACCGGTCGCGCGGTGCGATCCGAGGACGGCGATAGACATGAAGTTCTCCACAGGCTGAGGACGCAGCAGGGTCAGGTGCGCAGGACGGGATCGGTGCGAAGGCGGGCGAAGGAGCAGAACAGGCCGATGGCCTGCAGGGCGGCGCATGCGGTGATGACGTGTCCCAGTGCGTCGGGCGGAGTGAGCGCGGTGAGTACGCCGGCGACGGGGAAGGGCAGCAGGAGGATGAGGATGGTCGCCGACAGGGTGCTGCCGAACTTCTCCGGAGGGATCAGGCGGGAGCGCAGGGTGCGCAGGACGACCGTCATGCCTCCTTCGCCCGCCATGAGGACCGCGACTAGGACGAGGTAGGACCGGTAGTCGGGGGCCTGGGCGGCGGCGAGACAGCCGAGTGAAGCGAGGGCGGCGCAGGCGGCGCCGACCGGCCACAGACCGAGGCGGTCGATCGCAAACCGGCAGAATGTGACGCTGAGGAGCGTCGCTGCGGCAGCGGCGGACCAGACGAGGCCGACGGCGGTGGTGGACTGCCCGAAGTGCTTGACGACGATCACGGGGCCGGCCGCTTGGAGAAGGCCGGTGGCCAGGTTGGACAGGGTCAGCCCGGTCACGAGCCAGCCGAGCGCGGGCAGCGAGCGGATGGTGCGCCACCCGGTGAGCAGTCCGGCGCCGGACTGCCCCTTCGGCGCGCGGGCCGGTGCCACGGGCGAGGGCGGGGTGCGCAGGGCGAGCATGGCAGCCAGCAGCGAGAGCACGCTGATCATTGCGAGCATCGGCGGCGGCCCGGCGAGCAGGAGCACTGCGGCGAACGCCGGCCCGGCCAGGGTTGCGGTCTGGTCGATGCCAAGCAGGACGGCCTGGACACGGTGGGCCCGCCGTCCTGCTCGCCGTCCGGCGGCGGCGCCCGCGGTCTCGGCCGCGATATAGCTGAACTCGGTGAGCACGCCGGTCGTCGCCGCCAGCACCATCACGGTCGCGCCCGCCACGGTGCCGGACGGGTGGAGGTGGAGCAGGACCGCGCCAGCGGCGAGGGCCAGCGCCCTCCCCAGGGAGGCAAGGTGGAAGACCACCGAGGCACCGCGCCGGTCAACGACCGAGCCGGCCCACCCGAACGCAGCCAGCCGCGGAATCCACTCCAGGGCGAAGGCGGCGCCCGTCAGCGCAGCGGATCGCGTCGTGGCTAGGACAAGCAGCGGGATGCCGTAGGTGGACATCGTGAACGCCAACGCGTCCGCCGTGCGCGGCAGGTAGATGCTGCGCATCAGCCCGCCGGTGTGGCGTGCGTGCCGCGGTGTGACCGCTGCGCTCACGCGACCGGCTCTGGCTCGGGCACCCTGGCCACCTGGGGGTTGTCGGCCAGCCACTGGATCAGGAGGGTGCGGGGACGGGCCAGCCCCGCCTCGGCACCGTCGCCGGTCAGCGGAGAGAGAGCGTCGGCGCGCTCGGTGGAGAGCGACGGTGCCAACAGGTCGAGGACGTGCCGGATACGGCGGCTGAACTCGCAGACGGGGGCCGGGACGGCCTGACGCCGGGCCCAGCGAGCCATCGCGTCGTACAGGTCGGCCAACTCCGCTCCTGCCTCGGTAAGTTCGAGACCGGAGCCGGATGCGATCCGGACGAGGCCGTGGGCGCGGGCCGTGTCGGAGGCGCTTCGCAGTTGGTGCGTGGAGAGGTCGGGCAGGGTGCCGGCCAGCCGTCGCGGCGGTATGGCGCCGTTGTCGTCGATCTCGGTGACCAGGCGGATCAAGGAGCGCGAGGCGAGAAGTTCGACGGCGTGGCGTACTTCGGCAGGGGTGAAGGGGGTGCTCATCGGCGCGGGCCTCCCGCCGGGATGGCTGCCTTCGGGCGGGCGGTCGTAGCGTGCGAGAAGAGATCGCGGTGGTGCCACGCCGGAGAGGATGCGGTCGTGCGAGCGGGTGGGAGCGCCGCGGGGGTCGGCCGTGGCTGGCTGCTGAGCCACGGCCTCGGCGCGGGCTTCGCCTGCGGGTGTCCCCAGACCGGGTGTTGAGCCGCCTGGTCGAGGCTCTGCCCGGCGGACCAGGCGGACAGGGCGCCGAGCACGGGGCCAAGGCCGTCGCCGGCTGCGGACAGCCGGTAGGGCTGGCCGATGCCGTCGGTGTCGACCAGGCCGTCGGCGACGAGCTGCCGCAGCGGCGGATAAATGTTGGTCCAGTCGCTGCTGGGCATCACGATCCGGGCCAGAGCCCGGCCGCTGACCTCCTGTCGGGACTTGAGCACCCACAGGATGGCGGCGGCGTGGCGCCGGGTGAGCAGGGTGAGGCCGTCCTCGATCTGCTCGATCGCGGGCAGCGGACCGTCCGCCTTCTCCAGGTGTTCCTCGGCCCAGGTGACGATCACCGGCAGGACTGGCAGCAGGGCCGCGCCACGTTCGGTGTGGCGGTAGCTCACGTGCCGTGCGGTGTGTTCGGTGCGTTCGACGAGTCCGGCGTCGCACAGAGACTTGAGCTTGGGGTGGAGCTGGCCGTTCTGCAGCCAGGACACCTTGGCCGCCAGCTCGCTGTAGCGCAGCGGCGGGCCGGAGAGGGCCAGGAGGATCCTCACGTTCCAGCGTGGGGTGATCATGGCGAGGGCCTCGGTGACCCGGGCGATGTCGGCGTCGGTGTCAGGGGGCAGAGCGGTGATGGCCAAGGGAGGAACTCCTGGGTGAAGGAAAGAGAGAGATCGCCTGGGTCAGCGGCTGTGTGCCGGGCTCGGCACCGGTAGAGGCGGAGCTGGAACGGAAGGCGAGGGAGCCGGCGGGGCAGGCGTCGGGGCCGGGACGCGGGCCAGGCTCTGCAGGACGGCGGCGACCGACTTGGCCTGGACGTCGCGGACGGCGACGGCTTCGGCGAGCCGGCGTGCACCGTCGAGGAGGTGGGAGACCTCGTGCGGGTCGATCTGCCGCTCGGGGTGGATGAGCCGGGCGAGGTGGTCGCGGTGGACGTCGATACTGCGCTCGGCGAGGGCGAGGTCGTCGTGCATGCCGAGCAGGGCGGAGAGCATGCCGGGCGGCTGGTCCTGGGCGTGGGCTTCGAGGTCGGCGAGCGGCGCGCCGTACAAGTCCTCGATCCGTCCGGCTATGTCGGTGGACGTGAGGTGGGGCAAGCGTGGGCTTTCACGGTCGGCGGGCCCGGGCCGCCCCGGCACGCTGCGGTGCCGGGGCGGCAGACGGGGGCAGGGTTGCGGTGGCCCTGAGCTGAGCCGTTCGTACGGGCCGAGCCTGCTGGGCAGGCGGGGGCATGGTGCGCAGCAGTACGCCGAGGGCGGCGCGGTAGCCATCGCGGGCCTCCAGTGCGGCTTCCAGCCACTGCGCGTCGAAGCGGAGCTTGTCCGCCGACAGTTCGCCCATGTCGCGGTCCGGGTCCATGTCGGCGTGGACGCGGTCGCGGACGCGGGCGACCTGCTCCTCGGTGAGCGCCAGGAACGAACGCAGCTCCAGGGCACGGGCGAGCGCGGGCGAGGCGCCTGGGCCGGCAGCCGTCTCGTACAGCTCGGGTAGCGGGTTGCCGAAGACCTTCTGCAGGTCGGCGTCCATGGTGCTGGCCTTGTCCCAGCTCATCGGGCGGTCCTGGCCGACCGCCACGCCGACGCCGGTGCGGCTGTGCCGGCAGGCCGGTTGGGGGCGCTGGTCTGCACCGCCGGGCCGGTGCGGGGCCGGAGGCGGGCGAGGCGCTGGGCGGCGAGGTCCTTCTTCCCCGGAGCGTCCGGGTCCAGGAGCCACCGCACGACCATGGCCCGGCCGTCGCGGGCGGTGACGGCCGCGTTCACCCGGTGGGCGAGGCCCATCGTCGGATCGTCGACCTCGCTGGGCTGGGTTTGCAGCGCAGCAACAAGATCGTCCTCCGCACGTTCCAGCACGGACTGGGCCTCGACGAGAAGGCCATGCCACTTGACGACGTCGGTGGCATCGGGATTCGCGGTCGGCGCGGCGGCGACCGCGGCCTTCAACTGCTCCATGCCCATGCCGAAACGCGCTTCGATCCGTTCGGTGAGCACGCCCACGACATCCTCAGACTCATCGGATATGCCATCGGGCAAAGGGAAATCTCCTGTTCTGGAAAGGCCGATCCCTGGGGTGGGAGGGGCTGCCGTACCCGGTGACTCAGCCGCTTACGGGCACCTGCTGGGGCCTGTCAGTCCAGGCACATTCGGACGTCGCGGTAGACGTACGTGCCGGAGACCCAGCCCTTGACCCCGGTGGTCTTGTCCGTGATGTAGAGCCAGTTGCCGCTCTTCTTGTGCACGCTGAAGCGGTGGCTCTTGTAGAGCACGCCGAGCGCGGTGGAATGCGTGGTGGCCTTGGACCGGATGGTCACGGCCGCGGTGTGCACCTCGTACGGCAGCGGCGGCTGGGACGAGCAGCTGCTCGCAGGGGTCGCGCTGGCGGTGGTGGCGGACAGCACCGGCAGAGCGAGTGCGCCGAGCATGGCCGCGGATATGGCAATTCGGGTGGAGCGCATGCGGAAGAAACCTCCGTGAAGGCATAGGGATTGCGGGGAAGGTGCCGCGGGTGTTGTCCCGGCGGCTGTATAAGAGTCCGGAGATTCGCCGGTTTGGCTAACCGGCGATCGTCGGCTATGTTGCGCCGCCCTGGTCGGCTTTGACGCTCAGCGTGAGCGGCCCGGTGGGCGCGGCGCAGGGGCCTTCGGCAAGCTGGCCTGGCGGTTGGCGGCGGCTGCAGGGCGGACCGGCGGGAGAGGGCCGGCCTGGCCGGTGAGGCGGTCGTCGCACCACTGCAGTGCCTCGCCGAGCGTGTCGAAGCCGCCCTCGCGTAGGGTGTGCGTCCACGTCTCGGTATCGACCTCTTCGACCACGACGCGGCACGGTGAGGGGGCTCGCTCGTCCAGGGCGCGCAGGGCCACGACGATGACCATGTCGTCCGGGTCGTCGCTGGTGTAGGAGTAGCCCATGGCGTAGTGGTCGCCGTCGCCGGCGAGGCGTCGCTCCAAGGCTCGCGTGGCCTCGTCCGCCGGCGGCGGGCCCAGCGGGGCGAGGGCGATGGCATCGGGCGGACAGCCACGGTGGATGAGCCAGGACTGTGCCATCGCGGGCAGCGGCAGAGGGGCATGCTCGAAGCTGAACGTCCGCTTCTCGTGGTCCCGTTGCAGATGCACGGCGAGCACCTGCGGCATGCCAGGGTGTCCCGAGGTGGCGGTGCGGTCGAACAGGACGTAGTAGCTGTGCGGGCCGTCGTGGTGTTCGGCGAGGGGAACGAGCATGTCCTCGTGGACGGCGACCTTGCGGTAGAAGTCGAGGTACTTCTCCTCGTCGGCGTCGAGGTCGTCCAGATCGAAGTCGACTTGGGGGATGGACTTCCGGTCCGGCGCCGGGTCGGTGGGAGACAACAAGAGCCTTTCGGTGAAGTCAGCGCCGCTGCGCCGGGGTGGGCCGCGACGCGCCGGGGCGAGCCGAGACCTTCGGCGCCTGCACCGTGGGAGCCCGGCGGGCGGCGAGCAGCGCGGCCCGTCCGGCATCGGTGAGAGCGACCGGCTGGCCGGCGTGCAAGGCGTGGCCGGTGTCCCGGACGACCAGGCCGGCATCCTCCAACTGCTGCAGCTTGGCGTGGGGGATGCGGGTACCGGAGGCGGCTGTGACGGACATCCGGCCGGTCAGCAGGTGTTCGTAGAGCTTGGCGCCGCCGGCGATGGCGAGCAGCGCCGCCTGGTCATCCGTCGAGAGCTGCCGGGCGTCGGGCGTGCAAGCCGCCGCTGCTGCTTCGATGGGCTCCAGGGCGGCGAGCACCTTCCTAGCCGCGGCGTCCCGCGCGGCGGTGGCCTCTTCCAGCTGGTCCACGGTGCGGTTGATGCGCGTGAACAGGGCGCTGTCGACGTCGAAATCGCCGCTGGACAGGCGGTTGAGGAGCCGGAGGTAGAAGGTGACCCTGGTCTGGGCCTTGGCCAGTTCACGGTGCCGGTCGACCAGGTGGGCGTGCTGCTCGTCGAGGATGCCGCGGTCGCGGTAGGCCCACAGGGTGTCGACGTCGTGCCCGGTGACGGCTTGGAGGCGGTGGTCGAGCGGGGAGACCGCACGCCGGGTGGGTGCCGGCGCGGGTGGAGGGTGCATAGGCGGACCTCTGTGCGTTCAGCGGGTGTGATGGTGCGCGGGGTTTGGGGCGGGACGGGGCAGCCCCGGCAGTGCGGTGGGCGGCGGACCGGGCCGGGGTACGAGAGCGCGGGTGGTCAGCTGCGGGGAACGCGAGCGTGCCGCATGGGTGCGGGCGCTCAGCGGCCGACGAGTCATCCCCAGGCGGCGGCCGACCTCGTCGTAGACGTCGTTGCCTGCTCGCGGCCGGATGGCGACGACGTGGATCTCCTTGGGATGCGCGGACTCTGCGGGTGCCGGGCGGACGCCGTAGACGACACGCCAGTCCTTGCGCGAGTCCACGAACAGCTTCCTGAATCCCTCCAGGTCACCGTCGAGACGCAGGCCGAAGCGCTGCGCGTTCACGACTTCCTGCAGGTAGGCGAGGGTGAGGTCGCGTATGTCGCTGGGGGCCTGGAGGAGATCGGTCAGCGCGCGGGGGTCGAAGCTCAGTGCGAAGGCGGGCTGTCCCGCTCCCGCGGTCATGACGTCGGCTCGTCCGGTTCGGCGGCTTGTGTCGTGTTCGCCGTCTCCGTGCGCACGGACGGCGGCGGGCCGGGCAGAAGGCGGTGCGCGGGCCGGTCGGGCGAGGTCATGCAGGCCGACAGCGGCCCACCCGGCGCGCGGATCGCCGCGACGGCGTGGGTGAGGAAGTCCCGGTGCCACACGAACAGACCGGACAGCCCGGCTTCGGGATCCTTGTGCTGCTGGTAGGCGAGCCACAGGGCGTGGAGCCAGGCCACCACGTCGTCGTGCTCCTGCCACTGCAGGCACCAGGGAGCCGCGGTGGTGACCTCCGCCCCGTACACCGGGAGGAAGAAGTCATCCACCCAGTCGGACAGGGCGTCAAGTTCGTCCTCGCGTTCTTCTCCATCGAGTTCCAAGATCGGGCGGGGCTCCGGTGGAGCGGCGGGAGGCGGCCCACCGAGTCCTGGCATGCCGAAGGCCGCGAACGGTGATCCGCTGGGCGGCGGGGCGGACGCGAGGTGGTCGAGCTGCTGAGCCTGTTGCGCCGACTGCTCCATGAGCCGCCGCACGCTCGCCTCGATTCCCTCCAGCTGTCGATCCGGAATACGAACCGGCTCCAACTCGCCATCGTCAGGCGACTTTGTTGATTCGGGCATTGAAAAGCTCGGCCTCCTACGAGACACGGGATGAGAAAAGGATGGAAGCGTCTGCGCGCGGCCCATCCGGGAGCTGCACGGCCACTACGGCGGTATGTCGCCGACGGCTACGCTTGGGGAGCCGGTCGCCTTGGCAGCAGGCAAGGACGGGGCTCAGCCGGTAAGGTCCACGTCGTCCTGCGTGAGGGTCCGGCGGGTCGTCTCGGTGAGCCGGTCGGCCGCGATCGACGCGTAGTGCTCGGTCTTCTCCACGCCGATGAAGTCCCGGCCTTCCAGCAGAGCGGCCACGCCCGTGGAGCCGGAGCCGGCGCAGAAGTCGAGGACCGTGCCGCCCTCGGGGCTGATCTTGACCAGCTCGCGCATCACCTCGACCGGCTTCTGCGTGATGTGCCGGCGCTGCGCGCCCGAGGGCTGCGACGCCGAGTACATGCCGGGCAGATAGACCGGGTTCCGGGAGCCGTCGATCGCCCCCTTCGACGCCCAGACGATGAATTCGCAGTTCTGGGTGAACCGGCCCTTCTGCGGCCGGGCCTGCGGCTTGTGCCAGGCCAGCACACCGCGCCATAGCCACCCGGCGGCCTGGATCGCGTCCGTCGTCGTCGGGAGCTGACGCCAGTCGGTGAACAGCAGCGCGGTCCCGCCGGTCTTCGTCAGACGGTGCGCTTCGGTCATGATCTGCGTCAGCCAGAACGCGTAGGACCTCTGGTCCATGTTCTCGCCGGTGAAGTCGGCGAGGTCGTTCTTGGCATCGGCGGAGGTGTACTTCTGCTTCGCGGAGCGGCTGGTGCGCTCCTTCGCGGTCCGGCCACCGCTGTTGTACGGCGGGTCGGTGATGACGGAGTCGACGCAGCCGTCCGGAAGGCCGGAGAGAACGGCAAGGGCGTCGCCCTGGTGAAGGGAAAAAGGCAAAGAGGGGCCCCTATTCGGGTACGGATTCACGGGAGGAACTAGCCGCCTCGCACAGGAGTCCTCGCAGGCCGGAAGTGGGCGTGCAGAAGCCCAGAGCCGCAGACCGAGGAGGCGAGGGGAGTCCAAAAACTGTAGAGGCGAATCCGCCGACGACCAAGAAGTGCCGTGCGAGGGTGCCGGATTCCGGCACCTCGCGCCAGCTTTTTGGTCAACCGCCAATCCGCATCTACTGTTTTTGAACCGCCCGGCGCACACCGCCGCTGGCTACTCCCCCGCCACACCTCACGGAGGTACCCCCTTGCCCCGGCACACCTAGCTCACGGCCCGGCCAGCTGGGAGCGAGCGGCAACTCGCCCCACATCGGTCCGCCTTGATCGCCCACCCCGGCCGCCGCGCCCTTCCACCACGCCTCGCGCACGCGGCACGCCGGACACCGCACCCCCGAAGGACACGCTCATGACGTCTCGCTACCCACCCCTGCCCGACCTCGCTGACCCACGAGCGGTCCGCTCCGGTTGAAGGCGCTCGCCGCCGGCATCGGCGTCGTCTTCCTCTCCCCGCTTCTGCTCGCCGGCACCGGCATGATGATGGCGTCCTCCGCGGACGCCGTTCAAAGCAGCAGCAGCTCCCTCATCTGCCTGAACGACATCAACACCGGCAAGGTCGCCGAGCAGGTCACCAAGATCCTCGACGGGGCGTCCGGCAAGAACGTCCACGTCGAGGGCCTGGACCTGCCCGCCGAGCAGGTGCCCAATGCCCAGACGATCGTGGCCACCGGTATCAGCCTCGACGTCCCCAAGAAGGGCCAGGTCATCGCGCTCGCCACGGCGATGCAGGAGTCGAGGCTGCGCAACCTCAACTACGGCGACAGGGACAGCCTTGGGTTGTTCCAGCAGCGTCCCTCCCAGGGCTGGGGCACCGCCGAGCAGATCCGTGACCCGACGTACGCGAGCGAGCAGTTCTACAAGCACCTGCTCAAGGTGCACGGGTGGCAGCAGATGACCGTCACCCAGGCCGCCCAAGCCGTCCAGCAGTCCGGCTTGCCGGACGCCTACGCGCAGTGGGAGCACCTGGCCACCGCGCTGCAGGAAGCCATCGCCAAGACCTTCCCCGGCGCCGGCAACAACAAGGACGCCAAGGAGCCGAACCCAGGCAAGGACCTGGGAGCCGGCAGTCCCGGCTGCTCTCCGGGCCAGGACGGCTCCGGCTTCGGCCCGATCCCCGAGGGCAGCGTCCCGAAGGGATACAAGATCCCCAAGGACGCCGACCCGAAGGCACGCAACGCCATCGAGTGGGCGATGCACCAGCTCGGCACCCTCTACCAGTGGGGCGGTTCCTGCACCAACGCCCACGGCCCCGACCCGATGGGCCGCTGCGACTGCAGCTCGCTGATGCAGCAGGCGTACGCACACGCCGGCGTCACCCTCAGCCGCACCACGTACACGCAGGTCAACGAGGGCAAGGCAGTCTCGCCCGCCCAGCTCAAGCCCGGTGACCTCATCTTCAGCCGCGGTACCGCGAGCCGTCCCGAGCACGTCGGCATGTACATCGGCGAGGGCCTCGTGATCGAGGCACCGCGCACCACCAAGCCGGTCCGGATCACCCCGATCAAGGACTGGACGATTCTCGCCGCCCGCCGCGTCATCTGACGCCACCGCCCGGGCCACCGCTCCAGGCCGGCCGCCGCGGCGATCTCCCGCTCCCCGAGCGCATCTCCCCACCCCCTCTGCTTCCCCTCCCCCCGCCGGCCCCTCGTCTGGCCCGCGTATGCAAGGAGCCCGCCACACCTATGTCCCTCCCTCTCGCAGACCGCGTCATCCAGCTCGCCTACGACCCAGGGATCTCGCCCAAGGGCGGCGGCCTGCCCGGGCTCAGCGTGCTGAAGAACGTCGTCAACTCGATCAACATGTTCGGGATCATCGCCGTCGTCGGCGCCCTCGCCGTCTCGCTCGGCGTGTGGGCATGGGGCCACCACACCGGCGGCCACCAGGCCGAGGCCAACGGGAAGAAGGGCGCCGTCGTCGCCGCGGGCGCCGCCCTCGGCCTCGGCGCCGCGAACGGAATCGTCGCGTTCTTCTCCACCCTCGGCTCGCAGGTCCACTGATGCGGAACCGATTCCCCACCCTCTCGCTGTCCTCTTACGGCGTCGGCTGGTCGGCCAACCGACGCATCGCCATCGTCGCTCTGGTCGTCACCGTCCTGCTCACCATCGCCGCAGCCGTCGCCTGGCTGTCCGGCAGCGGCAACGCCCACCGGGATCCGACCGCTGCCGGGCCGGCCGCGACGCACAGCCCGTCCTCCTCCGAGGCCCCCGCCCCGAAACCCGAGGCCGACTCCGGTTCCGTGCCCAAGCCTCCGCAGATCTCCGAGCCGGTCGCGTACGCCAAGGCAGCAGCCCAGATGCTGTGGTCCTACGACACCCGCGACACCAGCCGCGACCAGCAGCTCGCCGGCATGCGCGAGTGGATGACCAAGGAGCCCACCTACGCCGACTGGGCGTCCGTGTCCGGCCAGGTCCCTGATCCGTTGCTGTGGTCGCGGATGGCCGACCAGGACCAGCACGCCACCGCCCGCGTCACCGAAGGCCACTACCCGGGCGCGTTCAAGCAGGCCCTCGCCGAGGACCCCTCGGCGATCACCGAGGCGTACATCTACGTCGTCACCGTCAACGGCAAGCAGCAGATCGCCTGGAAGAAGGGCGGCGGCGGAGCCGAGGACCGCGCCGTGACCCTCGCGGTGCAGTGCCGCCCCGGCCACGACTGTGCCCTGGCCGCCATCGCTCCGAGCGTCACGCAGTGACCCGCGCCTGACACGAGACAAGGAGGAGTAATTCCCCGTGGGTTTCTGTGATTACCCCCTGGCGGACAAGCTCTGTGCCGTCGGCGACGCGGTCGATTTCGCCTCGGACCCTGGCAAGGCCATCGGTGACTGGATGGCGAAGTCCGCAGGTGAGCTGGCTGCGGCAGCGGCGGACTTGGCCGCCAAGGCGGTTAACACCACCACGAGGGTCGACCTGAACGCCGGATGGTTCCGCGACAACTACGAGATGCTGCTGCCGCTGGGCCTGGTCCTGCTGGTCGCCACCTTCTGCGCGCAGCTCGTCCGGGCCGCTGTCAGACGCGACGGACAAGCCCTCACCCAGGCGTTCACCGGCACCATGTCAGGGGTCCTGTTCGCGTTCTGCGCCATCGCCCTGACCACGGTCGCCGTCGAAGTCGTCGACGCCGTCAGCGACGGCCTGTTCAAGACCGCGCACCTGAGCATCGAGTCGGCGGTGCGCCGCATCGTGAGGGTCAGCCAGATCGGGTCCCTGGCCGGACTCGGCTGGCTCGTCCCGGTCGTCGTCGGTCTGGGCGCCGCCATCGGCGCCTTCCTCTACTGGTGCGTGATGATGGTCCGCAAGGTCGGCATCCTCGTCATGGTCACCCTGGCCGTCTTCGCGTCGGCCGGCGGAGGCTGGGAGGTCGCACGCCGCTGGCGCAAGGGCTGGATCGAAGCCACCGCAACCCTGGTCGTCAGCAAGCTGCTGATGACTGTGATCTTCGTGCTCGGCATCGCCGCCATGGGCAAGACCGACGCCACCGAGGGCATCGCCGCCCTCGCCGACGTCATGTCCGGCATCGTGATCATGATCCTGGTGCTGCTGTGCCCGTATGCCGTGTTCAAGTTCGTGCACTGGGCGGCCGACGGCACCGACGGCGAGTCCATCCACCGCGCCGGCGGCGCAGGAGCGCAGATCGCCAAGGCCCACGCCGAGAACGCCGCCCGCAAGGCCGCGGCAGCAGCAGCCACCGCCGGAACCGGCGGCGCGGCAGCCGGAGCGGGTGTCGCCGCCGCGCAAGGCCCCGACGTCGCAGGCGGAGGCGGATTCCCCGGCGACATCGCCGCCAACCCCACCGGCGACAGCGGCGGCAGCAAGGACGCTTCGCAGGGGGGCGGAACGGGCGGCTCGCCCGGTGGCGGTGCCATGAAGTCCGGCCTGGAGAAGGCCGTCCAGCCCGCGCCGACGAGCGTCTCCGACGACACCAGCGGCCAGGTGGGCGGCAGCCCGGGGCCGGGCGGATCCGGCGCGAGCGCCGCGTCCGGCCAGCAAGGCGGCTGGCAGTCAGTGCCGCCGACCGCGACCCCGCCGCCGCAGGGCGCACCACCGTCCCCCGGGGCACAGAACGCCACGCCCAGCGGAACAGCCTCACCGCCGCCGCCTGCGACCGGCCTCTGATCCCCTGCCGTCTACCGGGGGCGGGACGTGCACGCCACCTCCCGCCCCCGGGTTCCACCCGCGCCTTTCAGGACCCGCCCCTTGACTGATCTCTCCGTCGCCCCGGTCACGGTGAAGTTTCCGCACCGGTCCCGCCGCGGCATCCTCCTCGGCCTCTCCCTGCCCCAACTCATCCTTGTTTCCTGCACGCTGGCGCTGCTGCTGATGACGGTGGTCTCCACCGGGCTGGTCGGCGCCGTCGCCCTGGCACCGCTGTGGGCGGCATTCGGTGCGCTCGTTGTGATCCGACGGCACGGACGCTCCCTGATCGACTGGGCGCCGATCGTCGCCCGCTACGCACAGCGCCGACGCACCGGCCAGACGCTCTGGCTCGCCCGGCCCGTCACCCGGCCCCGGCAGGACGGCGTCCTCCACCTGCCCGGCACGGCCGCCTCCCTCAAGGTGGTCACCCCCGGCGACTCCGCCAACGGCGCCGCGGCCGTGCACGACCCGCACCGGCAGACCCTGACCGCCATCGCCCGGGTCAGCAGCCGCGCCTTCGCCCTCCTCGACCCCGCCACCCAGAACCACAACGTGGGCAGCTGGGGACGCGCGCTCGCGGGCATCGCCCGTACCGGGCACATCGCCACCGTGCAGGTGCTGGAACGCACCGTCCCCGACAGCGGCGACACCCTCACCCGCCACTGGGCCCAGAACGGGCAGCCCCAGACACCGGTCGCCGGACAGATCTACTCCGAACTGGTCGCCTCGGCCGGTCCCGCCGCCGCACCCCACGAGACCTACCTCGCCATCTCCCTCGATCTGAAGGCCGCCCGGCGGCTGATCTCGCAGGCCGGCGGCGGGCTGCCCGGGGCGTTCACCGTCATGGAGCAGACCACCGCGTCCATCGCCCAGGCGGCCCGCAACGCCGGACTGATGGTCACCGGGTGGCTGACCGCGCGGGAGATCGCCGCCGTCATCCGCACCGCCTACGACCCGGGGGCCCTCGCCGCACTCCAGCAGTGGTCCGACACCGGCCGCGCCGAGGCCGATCCCGCAGCCGCAGGTCCCGTCGTCCAGGTCGAGGAGTACGACCGCCTCGCCACCGACAGCGCACGGCACGCCACATATTGGGTGGAGAACTGGCCCCGCACCGAGACGAACGCCGGCTTCATGCACGGCCTCATGTTCACGGCCGGCGTGCGACGCAGCCTGTCCCTCATCTACGTACCGCAGGGGCTCGAGTCCGCGCTGCGGGACGTCCAGCGCAAGAAGGCCGCGATCATTGCCGACGCCAACGAGCGCGCCCGCCGCGGGCAGGTCGACAGCGAGGAAGACTCCGTCGAGTACGCCGACGTCAAACAGCGTGAGCGCCAGCTCATCGCCGGACACGCGGACGTCGCCCTGACCGGCCTCGTCACCGTCACCGCCGAGACCGACGCCCTCCTGGACGCCGCCTGCGCCCAGATCGAGACCCACGCCGTCAGCTCGGGCGTCGACCTGCGACGGCTGAACTACCAGCAGCCCGACGCGTTCGCCGTTGCCGCACTCCCCCTGGCCCGCACCACCCTGTAGCTGCCAGTTCGCCCCCACACCCCGCTCCCGCCTCTTTGGCGGCAAGGACCTCCCATTGATCCATCCCCGTCCCAGCGCGCCCGACGCGCACCCCTACCTTCGGGCCGCCACCGCAGGCGTCCGCCACCACGCTCGTGCACTCAACCGTGCCGCGCCCCCGGATCGCGGGCACCTCGACACCCTCCACGCCCACCTCACCGAACTACACCGGTTCATCGACCAGTTGGTCGAGGTAGCAGGGCCCCCGCATCCTGCAGCAGGCCGCCACCTCGCCACCGCGCACACCCGCCTGTGGCAGGCCGCCACCGAGATCCATGCCGCCTTCCACCTGCTGCCCGGCAATACAGCGCAGGCAGACACCGAGACGAGCGCGTGCCATCCGGAACGGCTGCCCGAAGGGCCGCCCGTGCTGACCATCTGCCAACGCCACCTCGCCACCGGGCACAGCATCCGGCGCAAGACCACCCCCACCGACCTCCGCCCGCACACCGCGGCCTGCGTGCGATGAGCACCACCCGCAGAATCGAGGGCCTCCGATGAGCCACCGGCCCGCTCGCCGCGCCCGCCGCGCCTCCGCCAGCCCGCTGTTCACCCCCCACGGCACCGACCGGGCCAGCCGCAAGGCAGCCCGCCGCCAGCTCGCCGAAGCCACCGCCAAGGCCCGCGCCGAAGCCACCGCCCACCAGGCCGAGAGCACACCCGCCGAGCACGAGATGCCCGCTCCGCTCTACCCCCCGAGCGGACGGCCCGGGCCCGCCTCCGCGCGCAACAACCGGCTGAAGCTGCCCGCCCACCGCATGACCACCGCCGTGGCCGCCGGCGCCTACCCCTTCCTCGCCGAAGGCGGGCTCGGCGCCGAGGGCATCTACATCGGCCGCGACGTCCACGCGGAAGCGTCGTTCGTCTTCGACCCGTTCGCGCTGTACGGCAAGGTCGAGGGATTCACCAACCCCAACCTCCTGCTCGCCGGGGTGATCGGCCAGGGCAAGAGCGCGCTCGCCAAGTCCTTCGCGCTGCGCTCGGTGGCCTTCGGCTACCGCGTCTACGTCCCCTGTGATCCCAAAGGCGAGTGGACGCCGGTGGCGCAAGCCCTCGGCGGCCGGTCCGTCGCTCTCGGCCCCGGACTGCCCGGACGCCTGAACCCCCTGGACGCGGCCCCGCGACCGGACAGCGTCACGGAGGCCGACTGGGTCGGCGAGATCCGCAAACGGCGCCTGCTCCTGCTCGGCTCCCTCGCCCGGACCGTCCTGGGCCGGGACCTGATGCCCATGGAGCACACCGCCCTCGACGTCGCCCTCGACGCCGTCGTCACCCGCGCCACCGCCACCGGCCGCACCCCACTCCTCGGCGACGTCGCCGCCACCCTCAACAACCCCAGTGCGCTCGACGAAGCCGCCGGCATGATGTCCGGCCAGCTCGGCGACGCCGCACGCGACCTGGCCCACGCGATGCGCCGCCTCGTCCACGGTGACCTGGCCGGCATGTTCGACGCCCCCTCCACCGTCGCCTTCGACCCGCACGCGCCGATGCTCACCATCGACCTGTCCCGCCTCGGCGGATCCGGCGACGACACCGCCCTCGTCCTGGCCATGACCTGCGCAAGTGCCTGGATGGAGTCCGCCCTCTCCGATCCGAACGGCGGCAGGCGCTGGATCGTGTACGACGAGGCGTGGCGACTGATGCGGCACGTCGGCCTGCTGCAGCGGATGCAGGCCCAGTGGAAGCTCAGCCGCGGCCTCGGTATCGCCAACCTCATGGTGATCCACCGGCTGTCCGACCTGCTCACCGCCGGCGACGCCGGATCACAAGGCCGCGCCCTCGCCGAGGGCCTCCTCGCCGACTGCAGCACCCGGATCATCTACCGCCAGGAGACCGACCAACTCCACGCCGCCGCCGCCCTGCTCGGCCTGACCTCTGTGGAAATGGACGCCATCGCGCACCTCAACCGGGGCCGTGGTCTGTGGAAAGTCGCTGGCAGATCCTTCATCGTCCAGCACCTGCTGCATCCCAACGAGCTGGCGCTCTTCGACACCGACGCCCGAATGCATTGAAAAAGCGTCTAGTTCACGAATCCTGACAACACCCCATCGAAGGACTCTCGTATCTCCCCGCGTGACCCGGACTTCGACCTGTACGACAACGTCGGCCGCGACGCCGACCAGATCCACGCCGCCCGGTACAACCTCGCCACCCTCGGCGACCTGAAGCGGTGGGCGCGACGCGACGCGCAGCCCTTCCGCGACGCGCATCCGCTGCCGGACCAGCCCTGGCCCGCACCCGACCTCACCCCCTACCTGGACGCCCTCGCCGCGGCTCAGACTCCGGCAGAGATCGAAGCAGTCACCGACCACTTCCTGGACGCCGCCGAACCTGCACTGCGCGCCGTGAGCGACTACCTCGTCGCCGCCGCCCGGTGGCGGCGGGAAAACCGCGGTGCGGCCAAGGGATCTCCCTCAAACCTGCTGATGACGGCGGCCAGCCGGGCGCTGTCGGTCCTGGCCCTCGCCGACGAGGCCAGCCTGAGCAGGCTGCGCGCCGCCTACGACCCGGCCCCCACCCCCGCGACACCGACCGGCGGCCAGCCTGGGGCCAGCGCAGGTGTCCCACCCGCTCCTCCGTCCCCCGGCACCGCGCCCCGCCGATAGCTCTCTCTGCGATTCCAGTCCCGCCCGACTCTCGCAAACGCGATTGCGAGGGACCACCACTGTTGATCGACACGGCACCGCCACCGCCTGCACACGGAGTCAGCTTGAAACGTCCCCCTCACCTGAACCCCACCGAATGGGCCGAATACCAACAACGCCGAGCCGAACTCGACGACCTCATGGCACAGGTCGCCGACCAGGAAGCCCAGATGGAACACGACCTGATCGCCACCCACGACGAGTACGAACTCGGCTTCAGTCAGCAGTCGCAGCCGGGAGTCACCCCCGCTGGACGGACGCCTCCACCGCACCGATCGCCCGCCTCCTCCCGCGGGAGGAACCGTGGCCGCTGACGAAGCGAGCACCCCAGACTCCCGCCGCGTCGCCTCGCTCGCACCGCTTCCCGACCACCGCAACGTGGACACCCCGTGGTGGCAGGAGCTGTGGCGTCGCCACGCGCACATCACCACGCCGCTGCGGGCGCGCGGCCTGCAGTGCGACATCGAGTTCGGCCTCAGCGCCTACATCGTGCGCGTCTCGCTCCCCGACGACAGTTACCTGATCATCGGTCCGCCGCAGGAGCCGTCCTCCGAGCGCCCGCCCGGAGACCCCGAGGGCTGGATCGCGACGCGTGAGCACCCCGACGACCCGTCACTGTTCGAGGTCCTCTACGACTCGGCCCCCTCCGACGACCCCGGTGCCCCCCAGCGGCCCGAAGCCCGCCACGGCGGCAGCGCCCAGCCCCTGATCGAGACGATCAACCACCGCCTGACCCAGCTCGGACTGCTGCCGCACCCCGTCTTGCCCGGCGAAAGCCCACACGTGCACTCAGCCCAGCCGACGCCCCCGCCCCAGGCCCGTGACGTCCCCGGCACACCCGACGACGCTCCCATCTACATCTACGGCGACGCGCTGCGCGCTCTGACCGACCGGCTCAATGGAGCCGAGTCGCATGCGGATGCCGCTGCCCTGCTGCACCAGATCCTGGAGCCCACCGACGGCCTGCTGGCGCAACTCGGCGAGTTCTTCGAAGCAGTCGGGGAGAAGGCCAAGGAAGCGGAGGAGGACGACGGCTTCGACCTGTCCTACGACCTCGCCGACGCCGCCGCCGAGATCCGCAACCTCGCAGAGGTCCTGCACGTGGCCGAGGACCGGATGCGGACCCTCACCCCGCTCGCGTCGGCGCCGCGACTGCCCTCCAGCCCGGCCCGTACACCGTCCCTTCCCCCGCGAGTGCTCCCGCCGGCGCAGCCGCGGAACGCGCGCTGACCCGGACCATCGCTTCCCTCCAGGAACACATGACCTCACCCCGCACCGACCTGGCCGCCTTCGCCGCCGGCCTTGCCGCGCGCCTGCCCGGCACCTGGACCAGCGAGTACCAGTGCCACGCGCAGTACGCGGACCAGTTCCCCCGTACCGAGCAGCTCTGGGACACCGGTCACGTCGACTATGTCGTCAGCCAGTACGTCCTCACCCACGACGCCGTGCTCCACGGGCCGGCCGACCAGAGGCTGTACGTGGCCGACCGCCCCCGCTATCTGCACCAGTTCGTCGTCGCCCCGCTCACACCCGACAGCACGCACATCAAGCCCCACCACTTCGCCGGAGTCGAGGAACCCAACGGCATCGCCGTTCCCAAGGACCCCGCACGCGCGGCAGCACGAGTCGCCCGGCGGCTGCTGCCCCGCTACGGAGAAGCCCTGCAGGCCGTCCTCAACAACGCGGCGCACCAGCCCCGGCCACCGCACCGGCCCCAACCGCCACAGGTCGACCAGATCCTCACGCTGACCCTCTACAGCGACGGCGCCCTCGGCGCACCGTACGAGAGCGTGCCGGTGGATGCCCGCATGACCCTGTACACCCACGGCTTCCAGTACCACCCGCACCAAGCAGCGTTCCTCCTGCCCACCGCCTACGGGGACACCGGTCGCGCCCTTCGCGTCCACGCCGTGGTCCAGCAACTCACGGCCAAGGGCATCGGCGTGAACCTGCGCCACTCGGCGCCCACCACCAGCGCCGCCCTTCCGCCGGCCTCAGCGAAGGCCGCGTCCCCGATCCGCCGTACGCGCTGACCCGCCCGCCGCCCTCAAATCCTTGGAGTCTCCATCCGCATCACCCGCCGCACCCTGCCGCTGTTCGCCGGCGCCGCCTGCCTCGCCCTGGCGCTCACCGGTTGTGCCACCGACAACGATGCTGCCGTCGCCAAGCAGACGCCCAGCGCCAGCAGCGCGCCGCAGCCGGCGCCTGCCCTCAGCGCCGCCCAGGCCCGCGCCGTCATCACCCACTACTCGCAGATCAACAACGAGGCCAACGCTGATCGCAACCGCGCCCTGCTCGACACCATCGAGGACGGCCCGCTGTACGCCATGTCCGTCTCGGACTACACCGAGACCGAGGGACTTCCCGCGGCCGACCGCACGCCCTACAAGCCCTGGTCCTACGACACCGCCAGCACCAAGCTGTACATCCCGCGCCTGGCCGCCGGACAGGACCGCTGGTTCGCCGCCGCGCTCTCGGACGACAAGGGCAAGGCCCCCTCGCGTCTGGCGGTGTTCGCCGAACGACCCCAGCACAAGCGCTGGGAGATGGTCTCCGTCGTCGACCTCGACAGCCCGAAACTGCCGGACATCGCACTCGACCACGACGGGTACGCGACGGCCGTCGCCGCCGACGGCAACAAGCACCTCGCCGCCGACGCCGGCGTTCTGCGTGCCGCGGTGCTCGACAACTTCGCCACCGGCGGCACGCACACCGGGACGAAGGTCTTCACGCCGACCACGGCGAGCAAGCGGCAGATCGAAGTCCACGACAAGACCGGCACCCGCTACGGGGACCAGGGCACCACCGTCTTCGCCGGCGCCGACAACCGCTACAAGGACGCCTACGCCCTCAAGACCACCGACGGCGGCGCGCTGATCCTCTTCTCCCACATGCACACGCAGACCGACGCCGTCGCGCACTCCGGCCTGCAGATCAACCCCGGCAAGGAGGACCGGGCCTGGCTCCACGCCGTGCCCCGCACCTCCATCAGGTACACGTTCGTGTGCAACGACGCCACCACCGTCCCCGCGAAGGCCGCCCCGTCCCGCCTGATCGGCTACACCTGCGCCCGCACCGACGCCTCCGGCCCGCCGGTCCCGTCCTGGTCGGACCGCGCGTAGACGCACCCGCGCGCCACCTGATGGCCGCCGACCGTTTCCCGCCCCCTGCTTGCTGCGGAGAATTCCCTGTCCACTCGCTCCTTCATCGCCCGCCCCACCGTCGGCACGGGGTACACCGGCATCCACGTCCAGCTCGACGGCGTGCCCAGCCACCACCTCCCCCTGCTGCTGGCCGCCTACCAGTACAAGTTCGGACGCAACGTCGAGGCCATGTGGCGGCACCTCATCGACGACGTCGCCGTCGGCTGGGAGGAACTCGGCACCGATCTCCTCGTCGATGCCCCGCCCGCACTCGTGGCCGCGCTGACCGGCGGCGAGCACTGGCCCAGCCGAACCCTCGACCAGCTGGTCACCCCGGACGGCTCTCCGCCGGTACGCATGTCGGTCACCGACGAGACCGCCGATGCGCAGGACATTGAGTGGGGGTACGTCCTACACAAGGAGGGCGTCGAGGTGATCAGCCTCCTGCACGAGGACATCGGCCCCATCGTGAGCTGGTCCATCGACCCGCGCACCGCCTTCAACGACCACCCGACGGCCTGGTCCTCCCGCGACTCCCCGCCCGCTATCCGGGCATCGCGCAGCACGCCGACTCCGAGCGCTCCTGCCGCAGCCCCGGCGAAGGCCGGCCCCTCGCGCCCCACCGCCCGCCGCTAGCTTTCCCTCGTCTTCCCGGAGCCTTCCCTGCCCCCGCACACCACGCCCCTGATCACCGTCGTCATCGCCAGCCGCCTGCGCGAAGACCGGCTCGACTACCTGACCGCCATGCACGCGAGCCTGACCCGGCAGTCCGTGCCGTGGGAGGCCGTGATCGCACTCGACGGTGCCTCGCCCGACCGCCTGCCGGCCCCGCTCGCACAGGATGCCCGCGTTCGCACCCTGTCGCTGCCCCGGCCGGTCGGCGCCGCCTGCGCCCGCAACCTGGCCCTGAACCACGTACGCACCCTGTACACCAACTGGGCGGATGACGATGACGAGTTCACCGACGATGCGATGGCCGTACGGCTGAACACCCTGGAGTCGACCGGGGTCGGCTGGTGTGCGGGCTGGAGCGAGGACCACTACCCCGACGGCTCGACCACCCTGTGGCGCTGCCCCACGCCGCCCGGCCGGCACGAGGCCGGCGACGTGTGGAAGTACTGGAAGTCGCCGGCGGACACCATCCCCATCGGGCCGACCACGATCCTCGCCCGCACCGACCTCGTGCGCGCCGCGCCGATGGGCGGCCTCGTCCAGGGCGAGGACTACTGCGCAGCCCTCGGCGTCACCGCGCTCGCGCGCGGGATCCTGCTGCCAGTGCCCGTGTACAGGTACCGCAAGTGGAACGGGCAGATGACAGCCCAGGTCGGATACGACCAGCTGGAGGTGGCGGCCCGCGAGCACGCCTGGGCGTACGGCCGCAGCCTGCGCTCCGTCCTGCACGGCGAGGACCTTCTAGGATCCGCGAATTCGTGAGCATTTCCGCGTGATCATGAGCACTGTCCGAGCAAATCCAGGTGATCATGAGCATTGGAGTTGTTCAGTAGTTGTCACTTTCCTCAAGCCCGGGTGTTAGCGCGGGCGCGGCCGACCTCCTCCTGGATGCGGTCGCGCAACCAGGGCGGCATGTCCACCGGGGCACCCTCTGCGTCAGCGAGATAGATGCAGAGTTGCCCACGCATCTCGTCCTGGCGCGGATGACCGAAAGCCTCGACGACCCGACGACCCACCTCATTGAGATCTTGGTGTGGAGCATCCACGTCCGACTGGTCATAGAACATGTGTAGGCCGGGAACACCGGGCAGGGGTCGAGTCACCTTCGGCCCCGCGTCCCCGACAATCCGGCTCTCGGCGTCCCAGTACCGGATGAAGCGCAGGTTGTACGCGCTAACGACGGCCACCATCGCCAGGTCGCTCATAGCCAATCTCCTGCCTCGCAAGGGAGTTTGGACTCTAGCCGCCGCGCCGACCTGCTGGGCCGAGAGCGACCTGGTCCACCAGCGTCAAGGCCGACCCTGGTTACCGGAACCAACGTTCACCGCGGCCATTAGTACCTCACTCGCCGTTACCTATCCGAGCTAGGAGAACCACCGATTGCTCAATCTCCACCTACAGCGCCACGGCTCACTGCGTGCGGATTTCGATGTTTCCGCGGGAGCCCGTGCTCACGAAGTCGCGCTCCCTACAGACCTGGTCCATGGCTGAGGCGCAGATCATCCTGGCGCACAGCCGGGAGTCCGGGATCGTCGCCATCGCCTCGGGCGAGCAGTACCCCTGGGCGCACACCGCCCTCGCGGAGAACGGCTTCCAGCGGGACGACGACGGCGTCTGGCACCTGCCCGCGGACGGCACCAAGACCACCGTGGTCGACCTGATCAGGTGCGCGAAGCGGCACCGCACCAGCGTGCACACGAGCAGCCGCCGGTTCATCGGCGACGCCGCCCGCGACCTCACGCGCCTCCTGCCCGGCCAGTGGCGCGCCTCGGTCGAGATCTACTCGCACCCCGCCTGGCAGGAAGACCTCGTCCCCTGGATCTGGGACAGCGGCGAACTCGGCCGCGCCGTCCAGAGCGAGCGAATCCCCTACGCCGCGCTCCTCACCGACGCGGTGCAGGGCACCACGCTGCTGTTCATCGAACGTCCCGGCCGTCAACTCGACTACCTGGTCGGAGCCTTCTCGCCCGAGGGACTGGAAGGGGGCTACGGCGATCCCCACGCCCCGCGCAGCATCGTCCTGCCGCCGGTTGCCGGGCGGGCTGCCCAGGCCCTCACCGGCCGGTACCTCCCCGCCTACGAGCAGGCCGTCCACGCCCGCCAGACGGCGGCCATCGCCGCCGTGCTCGGGGACATCCGCTGCGAGCACGACACCTGGCAGGCCATGAACGCCTCCGGCCGCTACAGCGACGCCACCCCGCTGAGCGCCGCCGCTCTCGGCGCCGCGACGGAGTTGTTCCTCGACCACGCCTGGCGCCGTTTCCTGACCGTCGTCGACCACGCCCCGGCGCTGCTCGACCGGTGCCGACCCGCGAGCAGCCCGTGGCCCGACGACGCCGCGGCCCTCTCCCGTCTGGCCGACGCCGTGATCGATGCCGAGACCCTGGTCGACGAGATCGTCCACGGCGGTTTCGTGCCGGAGCAGGAGCGCCGAGCACGCGCGTGGCCGGCCATCGAGACCTGGCTCACTGACGGCGAAACGTTCTTGCGGCAGGCCCGCATCAGCGCACCCCACCGCCGCCCGGCCCTGCCCGTCGCCGCGCCGGCCCGCCCCTTCACCACGGCCCGGCCCGCGCACCGCGGCCCCTGACCCCTTCCGCCCCACGCCCCGAGGAGAACACTGCCCCCTTGCACCCCGGCACCCACTTCGCCTTCGGCGACCACGAGGAACACGGCTTCGTCGCCTCCTTCACCGCGTCTATGCCCGCGCACCTCGCCCACTGGTACCTGGAGCGCGAGCAGTTCGAGCCCGTTCCCGGAGAACCCGGCCTGTACCGGCTCAGCGAGCCCGAGCGCGACGGAGTCCGCCGCACCCGCCAAGCCGTCCACGACCTGCGCCGCCAGGGCTACACCGTGCAGGCCGACATCCGGCTTGACCCGTCCCTCTCGGCCGGACCGGCACACCCCGCCCGGCCCCACGGACTCGAGGAGCGCCGCAGCCGTCTCGCCCAGGCCGCCGCCGGCCGGACGACGCCGCGCTCTACACCGCCCACCACCTCCCCGCCAGCGGCCCGGCCGATCCCGCCGAAGCCCACCTACGCTCCGACCGTCCACCTGACAGCCGCGACCGGCGGGCGGTCCCGATGACTCCCGCGAGCAGTCCGGCCCCCGACGGCCCCTTGCCGACCGCTCCCGAACTGGCCAACGCGGCACGCGACTTCCGTTTGCGGCTGGCGGTCATCGACCGCGAGACCGAGGCCGCGCTCGATAGGACACGCGACCGCTACGGTCGTACCGTTAACGCGGGCGCCGCGGCTGCCGCACGAGCCCACCGCGACAAGGCCGCGGTGGAGGCGTACGCCGCCCACCTCGCCCCGCACGCCGAGGCTCTCCTCGATGCCGCCCGCCTGGTGCTCGATGAGCTGCCACCCGCTCGGCACCTGGCCGGGTGGCGGGCCGTCCTGGATGGCCTGGCCGTTTCGGCCGCCGAGATCCGCCGGGCGCTCGACCGGCCAGCCGCCCCCGGTTCCCCGGCCGCGCGCGCTCAGCACGCGGCCCTGTGGCCGCACCTGGCCGCCTGGGCGGACCACGGCTCCATCGCCAGCAACCTCGCCGACCAGCAGGGCGGCCAGCACCACAAAGCTCCGCTGACCGATGAGGAACAGCAAATGTGGACCAAGAAGGCCCAGGCCGCGCAAAGGCGCGGCGAGCTGGAGCTGACCGAGTCGTGGTACGCCGCCGACGGGCAGCCGATCACCCTCGCCTATTTGGTCGAGGATGACGACTCGACGGTGGTCGCGCTGCGCGGCGACCCGGACGCACCGGGCTGGCAGGTTGTCGGGCACTACGCCCACGAGTACGAGGCGGGCAAGGTGCTGCCCGCTCCGGTTCCGCCCGGCGTGCTGCGCGCGGACGTCTCCCGGTTCAACCGCCCGGCACCGGTTCCGGAGGTGTCCCTGCAGGACCTCATCCGCGATGTCGTCGAAGGCCACAGTGCCGGTGACACCTCCAATGCGCTTCTCAGCGCTGTCCAGCGCGGCTATGACGCCGGCCCGATGGTCCGCCTGCAGGAACTCCTGGAGACCAGCGGCCAGTTCGCCAGCGCCCTGGAGACCGTGCAGTGCCGCCAGATCGCCGCCCGCCTGGCAGCGCTGAGCCGGCAGATCGAGTTCCTCACCCGCGAAGTCGAAGAGGCGGCCGAGGACCTCGGCGCGACCGTCGCCGTCCTGCCCCCGCACCGCACCCCCGTGCTGCGCACCCGTCCGCGCCCCGCCGTGGACACCACACCGCCCACGCCGCCACCCCGCGCCAGCACCACCGCCCGACACCGCTAAGCCCATGTCCCACCTGGTCTTGACGAACACGAGCCCATGGAGCAGTACGCGATCAACCTTGCCCTCGCAAAATACGAGCACGATCGTGAGCTGTCTTGAGCGCCCACGGCCTAGGGGCGGCCATGCCAGCCGCCCCGGAGCAGCGGCTACTACTGACGCTTACTCACATGTGACACGGCGGTCATGCCGGCGCCGTAGGTGAAGGCAAGGACGGCCCCGCCAGAAGCGACGGCGGTGAGGGCAGGCTGCCCCAGAACAGCAGAGCCGATCCCCGCAACCAGCCCAGCGATGACGGATACCAGCGCAACGACGACAACGTGATACACGCGGTGGTCACAGGTAGAAGTGGTGGCAGACAAGTAGGGCCCTCCCATACTCCGTCGGAGCGCCGTCACCTGAATCAGGGCAGGGTGCATCCTGCGCTGGATTCACGTCACAGCGTCGCCGCCCAGCGGGCGTCGCGATAGGGAAGCGCCGGCCAGGCGCGCCTATCGCTCCTCGGATGGAGCGCCGTAGCGGTTGGCCATCATCACCGATGCACCATGCCTTTCAAGGATCTCGTCGACCACGTCCATAGTAGCCAACCCCACTGACACACAGACAAGTTGGTGACCTCGGGGGAGCCCAAGCGCCGATCTGCAGCGACTCCCACTTACCTGGTCTTCACGCGCGAAGCCTCGTTGCAGGCAAACCTCTCCTGGTGGCCGTGCTCCTGGCCAAGCGTCCCGCCCGCCGCACCGCCCTCGCCGGACACCTCGCCAAGCAGGCGCTCGCCGACCCGGCGCTCCCTGGCACCGGCGCGGCCTTCGCTCTCACCGTCCTTCTCGCCGCGCGCCGACGTCTGGGCCCCGCGGGCAGTCGCGGTGCGGCTGGCGCCGGTGCCTGCTTCGAGGCCGGCATAAGACGCCCTGATCTGGGCGCAACCCCCACCTTGCAACCCCTTTGAGGAGATCGAATTATGGCTGTTCGTACGCACTGGACCGTGGAGCACGCCTGCTCCCACCGCGTGGATCATGACCTGTCCAATCGCCCTGCCGACAAGCGGGCAGGCTTCGCCCGCTGGCTCGCGTCGAAGGACTGCACCGACTGCTGGAAGGCGGCGCGCGACGCCGACACCGGGTCCAAGGAGGAGTGGCTCGCGGCCAAGCGGGCCGAGGAGCAGGAGGCAGCCCTCGCGTGGGCGAAGCAGTTCGACATGCCGCAGTTGGAGGGCCCGGCCAAGGCCCTGGACTGGGGCGAACGCTCCCGCCACCAGCTGATGACATCCGCGCACACCGCGCTCGTCATCGAGGGCACGTGGGACGAGGCGGACTGGGCGGAGCTGGAGGAGAAGGCCCGCGCCATCACCCGTGCCGGATGGTGGATCGACCAGCGCGACGCCGAAGGCACCGACCTGCTCGAACTCCTCGACGCAGCCAGTGAGGCGGACCGCGGGACGGAGAACCCGTTCCACTGACGGCTGGGCAACATAGCCGGATAACGCCGGTTAGCCAAAACGGCGTTCCTCCGGACTATTGATGCTCCCACCCCGCCAGCATCTGCGTGGAAGGAACTCATGTCCCAGCTTCCGCCCACCTCGGCGTTCGCACCGACGCCCGACCCGCTCACCCCCGATCGAGACATCACCCACGCCCACTTCCAGGCCGGTGACACTGTCGTCGTCCTTAAGGGGATGGCCGGCGGAGAACTGTGGGGCGATGCGATGCGCGTCGTGGCCCCGTCCTGGCACACCCCGACCGACGAGGACGGCTGGCGGCTGCGTGATGCGACCGGCGACGCCCAGTCCTACGTCACCGCCCACCCCCGCTACCTCGTGCACCTCTCGCGCCGCTGCCCGGACTGCCTGATCTACCTGCGCGCCATGGAGGATGCCCTCTTTACGCGGTTCGCCGACCGCGACGAGCTGATCGACTGCGGCTGGTACACCACCACCGCCCTGGGCCAGCTCGTGCACGTCGCGGAAATCCGGAGTGGCCGATGACTTCCCCCACGCACCGTCCCGGCCGTTCCGCCGCGCTCGACAGAGCCAGGGCCCGAGCCACCGCATCTCCGGTCGATTCTTCCTGGCCGCTTCACCTGGCCGAAGACCTCCGCGACATCGAGGCCGACTGGAGAACTTCGGCCGAGGTGTGCGCGGATGCTGCCTGGGCGGCACGGTCGGCCGGCCACAGCGTCCTGGCCCTGCTGTCCCCGCAGGACGTCACCGCAATGGGCCTTGACCCGATCACCGCCCGCACCTTGGCTCATCTGTACCTGAGCGCCCTGCGGTTCGACTTCCGCTGCCCCACCCTCCAACGCCTCGTCGAACAACTCGCGGAAGCCGCGCGTCAGCCGCTGGACTGCTACACCCGGGCCTTGTACGCCTTCGCGCTGCTGGGCCAGTCCCGCCCGGAGGGCCTGGCGGTCATGGACGAGGTCCTCGCGGAGGCCGGGCAGCACACCAAGACCCTGCACGTCCTGCTGCACGGGCTCTGGCTCGGCCAGGACCTGGACCAGGGCGCGGAGCGTCTCCTGGCCCTCAGCTCCCGACCGGCCCTCGCCACCGGCAGCGACCCGATCGTCCTCTTCCGCGTGGCGGGTGCCCTGCGCCGGCTGGGCCGGTACGACGAAGGGCTGGGCGCCATCGACAGGGCGATCGACTGTCTCCCTCCGGGGGACACCTCGGTGCACGCCGACCTGGTCCGCGAGCGCTCCCTGCTCTGCACAGCCCGCGACCTTCATCAGCACCGGCCGCCCACCCGCACGTCGAGCGGGGTGCCGTCATGATCCCCCGCCTGCACGCGCGGACCCACTCGCCGCGCGACCCGCTCGCCGAGGCACTCGGGCGGCCCCTTTCCCCGAACGAGGGTCTGACGAAGTACACCATCGTCGCCCACTGGCCGGACCTGGACTACTACACCCCCAACTACGAGCAGAGAACCTGGACATCCGCTCAGTGGGCCGAGCACCTCGAAGGTCCCTACCTGGAGCATCCGTTCACTGCCAGTGCGGACGACGGCCGACGGGCGATCCTCCATCTCGACATCCGCCTCCACCCGGACGACCGGGAGCTGACCGGTCCCGAGTGGGTCGAAACCGCTCACCGGTTCGCGCGAGCAGCCGGTATCGAGATACCCGGCGCCGCGGAGCACGGCTGGCGGTGGATCGCCGTCCAGGCACAGCCCGGGCGCCTGGACCTGATCGCCAACCTGATCCACCTCGACGGCACCTGGCGCACCCCGCCCTCAGACATACTGCGGCGCCTTGCGGACGAGGCACGCCGCATCGAACAGGACCTCAACTTGATCCCCACCCGCACCGGACCCGCGACACGCCCCGCTGTCCGTACGGCGCCCACCGCATCCGCGCAGTTCGCGAGCGTCCTTACGCAGCTCGCCGACGAGCAGGCCGGCCCGCTGGCCACGGTCCGCGGACTGATCGAGCACACCGCTCACCGCATCGCCCGCCAGCCCGGAGCCGCCAGCACCGAAGCAGCACACGGTCTGGAGCTGATCGCCCGCCGGCTCCACGCGATCCAGCAGGACCTGGACACCACCGCGGCCCACCTGGTCCGCCGGTCCCGGATCGCCGCCGCACCGCCCGTAGCCCGGCACACCGCCCACAGATCTCCGTAGGAGCAACGCCTTCTTGCCCCATACCGGCCGCTTCATGGACATCCGCCGCGACTCGAGCTCCAGCGAACTCCTCGCGCGCGGCGGCGACTTGGAGGCACACAGCATTCTCCAGCGCGCGGGATTCATCGCGGTCGTCCGCCTCCACGAGACCTACCACCGCGCCCCCGCCGGCCTCACCGAGGACGACGAGTCCCGTCTCGCCACCGATGCCGTAGCGCGCCTGCGGGCTGCCGGGTACCACGTCGACTGCGACGAACCTTTCGACACCGACGCGCGCCCCGCGCGCTATCCCACGCTCGGTACCTCGGTCTCCCACCTCGCCGAACGCCTGCGCGAAGCCACCGACACCGCCGAGGCAGCCGACATCCTCACCGAACTCACCGCGCCCCACGACGGCATCCTCGTCGGGTTGGAGGAAACCCTCGGCGCTCTGGCGGAGTTCTTCGACGGACTCGGCAACGCGACCGATCCGCACACCGCCCGGCGCCTGCGCTACCTCGCCGACGAATACGTCCGCGTCATCCACTCCGACCTCGCGTACACCCGCGAACGGCTGGCCGACCGGCACGCCCCTCACCCCGGCCGCCGCCCCTGCGCCGAGCAGGTGCCCGACCACGAGCCCGAACGCTCCGCCGTGTGCGCCTGCCCACCCCCGCCGCGTGCACTGCCGGCCCCGGCACCGCCGCCCGTCGGTGCCACCCGCCTGCGCCGCTGAGCCCCTGCAACTGCCCAAGGACACCATGCACGACCACGACACCTCCGAGCACCTCGCCTCGTACGCCGACGTCCTCGCCGGTGAACTCCCCGATACCTGGACCAGCACGCACCTGACAGCCGACGCCAAAGACGACCTCGCCGAACTCGCCGACCGGATCTGGGACCTGGACCTGGTCGCCGCCTCCCTCGCCGAGCACCCGCTGACGCAGGCAGCCGTCCTCAGCCGCCCCGACGGCGCCCAGCTCGTCCTCCTGGACCGGCACGACGGACGCGACGGCTTTCTTCTCGCCGCCGTCGCCCCGCGCGCCCTGCCCGACGAGGCGTACCGGGCTGTCGCTGAGCCCAACGGCGTCGCCCTGGCAGACGACCCGTTCCTGAGTGCCGAGCAGGTCGCTGGCGATCTGCTCGCCCGCTACGACCGTGCGCTCGCACAGGTCCGGCACAACGCCCTGGGTGGCATCCAGCCCTCCCAGCCGGACCGGATCGTCCTGACCTGGCAGCCGGACGGCAGCGTCGCCACCGCCCCCGCCGACGACCGGGCCGGCACGATCCTCGTCGCCCACGGCTTTATCCAGGACCCGCAGAGCGGCATCTACCGCCTGGGTGGTGACGACACCCAGGTCCAGGCCCGCGCCCTGCGCGAGATCGGCCCGCGCCTCGACGCGCTCGGCATCGGTACCGCCCTCCAGCACCCCGCCGGACGGACCGCGCCTACCTCAGCCCCGGCATCCATGCCGCCGACCCCGTCCGGCACCCGTACGCCAACCGCCAGGACTCGATGAACCAGGCGGAGGCCGACCTGGGCATCCCCTCCCTGCTCCTGACCGGTCATGACGTCAAGTGCACGCCCGGCGTCTTCGACGAAGCCACCTACCGGCGGGCCATGCACGGCCTCCGCACCAGAGCGGCCCGTCCCGCAGCGCAGCAACCGGCACCGGACGGCTCCCCGTCGCACTCCGCACCGGCCCGCCGTACCCCGTAAGACGCCTGAGCGGCCCCCGCACCACGCCGGGGCCGCCCAGCACACCGCCCGACTCCCGGAGAAACCCGTAGCACCCCGCACACCCCCACCGATCAGCAACCGGCTCAAGCCCCGACTCGCGACCGCCCTGTTCCGCCGCTATCTGCGCGCCTGCATTCCGACCGGCCCCGACCACGCCAACCCGCTGGCCGGCGCCCGCCCGGAGGCTGCCCTCGCCGAGGCACAGCGCGTCGGGCAGCGCCACCACCACTGACCGTCCACCGACCCGGAGGAGCATGTCCCACCCCGCCCCCTATCCGGTGAGACTGGCCGACGAGATCACCCGCCAGCTCGGCCAGCTCGCCGACCACCTCTCGCAGCTTCCCCCGCCCCAGGCCGCGCAGGTCATCGCCCGCGTTCTCGACCCGGACGTCGGAGTCCTCGGCGGCGTCACCCACCTCGTCGCCACCGGAAGCGTGTTCGCCAAGGACCAGGCAGAGCGCGGCGCGCTCCCCGCGGAGGTGTGGCTCGCTCTGGGCCGTGCCTCGAACGAACTGCACGACATCACCCTCGACCTTGACGAACACAAGGACGCCCTGCAGCACGTCAGCACCCAGCCCGCCACCACCGCGGCGAAGCGCCCAGTGCCCGCACCGCTCGTGGTTCGGCGGCGCCGGTGAAGAAGAAGCAGTGGCAGGGCTGGGGGCCCGGCGAGCAGGCCGAGCAGCACTACCTCGTCCAGCCCCGTGCCCTGGCAGGCGGCGGCGACGTCCGGCACGTCTCGGAGTTCCTGCGTGCCTCGGGCTGGCGGGACAAGTCCAAGACTGGCGGCCCCTTGTGCATGGAGAGCCCGGACCGGACCGTCCGCGTCGCCTACGACCCTTACGTCCTTCCCGGCGGCTGGACCATCCACGGCCGGGCAGACGGTGCCAGTGGCGAGTGGTCGGCGCACCTGGGCCGGCAGGCCCCGGTGGAGATCGTCGCCGGCCTGACCGACGCCCTCACCCGACCCCGCTCCGCACACGCCCCCAACGTCTGGTCCCCCCTGCAGGAACAGAACTGGCACACGCGTTTCGAGGGCGAAAACTACGTGGCGACCAGCCCCGACAGCACCGCGTGGATGCAGTACCGCCAGAACCCCGACGGCACGGCGATGTGGTGGAGCGGAGCGCAGGACAAGCAGGGCAACGGCTGGACGGCCCACTTCACGCCGAACACCCCGATGCACCTCGTGCAAGCCTTCTCCACCGAACTCGCTAGCCCCGACCCCGTGATGCGCCCGCGCGGACGCGTCCCGCACAGCGCGCAGATCCGCACCTGGTCGGTATCCGTCAAGCCCTCCCAACTCAGCGCCTGGCAGCAGGCCCGCATCACGGCCGCCCGGGCCGCCACCTGGGCCCGCAACAGCGCCCGAAGCACCAGACCGCGCACCACCGCCCGCGCCCACGCCGCCGCCAGCGGCGCACGAACCCGCCGCTGACCACGACACCCACCACCCCGAGGAGCCCGATGCCCGCACTCACCCCGGACACCATCCGCGCCGCGACCGACACCCTGTGCCGCCTCACCGAATACCTGCGCGAGAACCCCGACCCCAAGGAGGCGCTCGCTCTCGTCGAGCCCCTCCTCGACGAATACACCGGCCTGCCCATCCAGCTCGGCGACACCCTGCGCGCCCTCGCCCGCGCCGTACAGAGCCGCCCGAACACACCGCGCAGCGAGAAGATCAGCGAACTGGTCACCGAGCTGCGTGCCGCCGCGTGGGCGCAGACCGACCAGTACATGCTCCACTACGTCCTGGACGAGCTTCACAAGCTGATCGTCAGCGCCGCCTCGAGTGAGCCGGGGTGCGGTCGGTGCCGCTGAGCGAACGGCAGCTCGCCGGGTTCGCCGACAAGCACGCCTGGCGGATCCCCTTCGACACCAGCCCCCGCCATCTCGCCGGCCCCGGGGATGCCCGCCACGTCACCCACGGCTTGGCCGCCGCCGGATGGAGCGCCGTCTCCGACCCTTTGAGTGCCGAGATCGTCCTGCGCAGTCCCGACCTTCGCCACAGCCTCCAGTTCGACCCGCAGTCCGCCACCTCTGCATGGTGGCGGCTGCGGGCCGAGCCCACCGACACCGAGCCCGGCTGGTACGCCGAGTTCGGTGAACTCGTGCCCGCCGAGGTCCTCGCCGGCTTCACCGATGCCCTCATCGCCCCGCCGCCACAACAGCCAGACCCGTGGCAGCCGGTGACCTCGGCGGGCTGGCACCGCGACTCGGACGGTACGGCGCGCTCGCCGGACTCCATGTGCCACATCGAACTGCGCCCGTTGAGCGAATTCAGTGGCCGGTCGTCCTGGCACGTTGAGACCTGCGAGCCCGGCGACGGGCAGTTCCCCGGCCCGCGCATCTGGCACGCCTACTTCGACAAGGACGTCCCCGCCCACCATGTCGGATCGTTCCTCACCGCGCTGGCCGACCGCAGCCCGCTCCAGCGCGGCATGTACGACCGCACCGGCCACTACAGCGCCGTGCAGGAGCCCAGCCCGCTGCGCCCGCATCAGGTGGTCGACGCCCACACCGCCCGTATCGAGTCGCTCCGTGCCCGGGCACGCTCCGCCCGCAGGCAGCAGACGAAACCCGCACCGACGCCGGCAAAGGCCCACACCGCCCAGCCGGCCGCCCGCCGCTGAACCGACAGGACCCCTTTCCCATTTCCGCCGATCACCGCGCCCACCGCGCCCTCCTCCGTCACCTCGACCATTACGTGAGCGACAGCAAGAAGATCCTCGACGCCTGGGACGCCTACTCCGACGAACACACCGACCTCGACGGCTGGCCCTACGACGACCACGCCTACGGAAGGCGCGCGAGCCAGCGCGACGCCGACACCGCCGAGGCATTCGAGCCGCTCCGGTACGGCGCCCGTCACCTGCTGGCCACGGCCGAAACGCAACTGGCCCACCTGCCGGAGACCAACGTGCAGAGCCGCTGGGTCTACCAGCTGGGCGTCCTGCGCGACGCACTCGACCGACTCGACGAACTGCACGAGCAATGGCTGGTCACCCGCGACGCCCTCCCCGCCACCGCCAAGCCCGGCACCCCGGACTTCGACGACGCACTCGCCGCACATCACGCCGAATCGTGGAGCTACCTCGACGACTGGGCCACCCACGGCAAGGCGCTCCGCGAGATCAACACGGCCGCCCGTAAAGCCCCTTCACCCCTGGCTCCCACACCGACACCGGCCCCGGCCACCGCGCCCGACCGGCGAGCTACGGCACGGAAGTGAGCACGCCCCCGACTCCCGAGACCGTCGAGGTCGACTTCATCACGCCGCGCCACCTGGTCGGCGGCGGTGCCCCCGCCTGGATCACCGTCTCCCTGCACCGCGCCTGCGGCTGGAGCCACGGCAACGACCCCCTGATACCCCGCGTCCTGCTCTCCAGCCCGGACCAGGAGACCCTCCTGCGCCTGGAACCCGATCCCGACGGACAGTGGTGGACCCTCAACCATGCAGCGGAGCCGGACCGGCCCGCCTGGTACGCGAGTTTCGGCGCCCGCACCCCGGTCGAACTCATCGCCGCCTTCAGCGACGTCCCGCCGGCAACTCCAGGCCCGCCGCGCCCGCCGCCGGCCAGGAACAGCCGCAGCCGCTGAATGCCCCGCCCCCGCCCGGAAGGCACGTAACTCTTTGCCCCCCACCTCCTCCAACAGTTCCACCGACGGGTACGACATCGTCCTGCGCCTCCTGATCGGAGTCGCAGCCGTCGTCGTCCCCCTGTCCCACCTCGCCTGGCTGTCCGGCAACATCACCGCCTACCTCACCGGAGGCGGCTGGGCGCCGTACCAGCCGACCACCGCCCTGCTCCACCCCCAGCGCCTCTGGCCCCACGCTGGAGAAACACCCCTGCTGATCGGGGCACGCATCGTTCCCGTTCTCTTCCTCCTGGCCCTCGGGACAACAGCGGCCATCCTGTTGGCCCGGCACAAGAACCGCAGCGGCGGCCGGAAGAAGAAGATCACCGGCATGGCCAAGGCCCGGGACATCGAACCGATGATGGCCAAGGCGATCACCGAGAAGGCCCGCTCCCTGCGCCCGAGCCTGAAGGACGCCAAGCACATCGAGGCCCGCGACACCGGCATCCTCCTCGGCAACCTGCAGGGCACCAAGCAGGAGATCCGCATGGGCTACGAGGACGTGGCCGTCGCCATCATGGCGCCCCGCTCGGGCAAGACCACCTCGCTCGCGATCCCCTCCATCCTCGCCGCGCCCGGCCCGGTCCTGCTGACCTCGAACAAGGCCGCCGGCGATGCGTTCACCGCCACCTACGACGCCCGCGCCGCCGTGGGACGGGTGTGGTCAATGGACCCGCAGCAGATCGCGCACGCCGCACGCGAGATGTGGTGGAATCCCTTGGCGGACGCCAAAACCCTCGACGGCGCCGGGCGGCTGGCCGGCCACTTCCTCGCCGCCTCCGTGGACGCCTCCCAACAGGGCGACTTCTGGTCCAAGGCCGGATCCAACATCCTCGCGCAGCTCTTCCTCGCCGCGGCCCTGGACGAGCGGCCGATCACCGACGTCATGCAGTGGCTGGCCTTCCCCGCCGACCGCACCCCGCTCGACATCCTCCGCGACCACGGATTCACCGCCATCGCCGCCCAACTCAAGGGCACCGTGGAAGGACCGCCGGAAACCAGGGACGGCATCTACGAGACCGCCCGCCAGTACGCCGCCGCGCTGCTCAACAGCGAGATCGCCGCCTGGGTCACCCCGCAGAAGAACGTCCCCGAGTTCAGGCCGTCCGAGTTCGTCACCTCCACCGACACCCTCTTCCTGCTCAGCAAGGACGGCGGAGGCGGAGCCTCGGCGCTGATCGCGGCGTGCGCCGACTCGGTGATGCGGGCCGCGACCGCCCAGGCCGAACGCGCCGGAGGACGCCTCGACCCGCCCATGCTCGCGATCCTCGACGAGGCCGCCAACGTGTGCAAGATCTCGGACCTTCCGGACCTGTACTCGCACCTCGGGTCGCGCGGCATCATCCCGATCACGATCCTGCAGTCCTACCGCCAGGGCCAGAAGGTCTGGGGGGACGCCGGCATGGACGCCATGTGGTCCGCCTCTACCGTCAAGGTCATCGGCTCCGGTATCGACGACCCCGACTTCGCGGACAAGCTGTCCCGCCTGATCGGCGACCACGACGTCGAGACCACCTCGACCTCGCACTCCGAGTCCGGCAAGTCGACCTCGGTGTCGATGCGACAGCAGCGGATCCTTCCCGCCGACGAGATCCGCGCCCTGCCCAAGGGCACGGCCCTCTGCTTCGCCACCGGTCTGCGCGCCGCCATGCTCGACCTGCGCCCGTGGTACCAAGAGCCCGGCGCGGCAGAACTGTCCGCGGCGTCCGACCGCGCATCCAAGGCGATCACCGCCCGGGCCATCGCCAAGCACGCACCGGTCCAGTCCGACTTCGGGCCCGCCGCGTGAGCGAATCGCGCCTGCACCTGGTGCCCGTCCGCTCCCGCGATGCCAAGGAACTCGTCCGCCTCTGGCACCGGCACCACCCGCCGCCCGCCGGACAGATCTTCTTCCTCAGTGCCGCCGACGAGGCCAACATCCTGCGCGCCGTGGCCGTGGTCGGCCGCCCTGTCGCCCGCCACTTGGACGACGGCACCACCCTCGATGTCACCCGCACCGCCAGTGACGGCACACGCAACGCCAACACTATGCATCCTACGAACGCGACGACATGACGTCCGTCAGCAGCGCTGGACGCGGTCATCGCCGGCGGCCGTCCCGCTCAGCAAGCGGGGTACCACTACGTGCAGGCTCGCCGGGCCCGCTGAAACAGCCGCCAGATCCCGTTTCCCCGATCCCCTGGACCACCGTGTCTCTTTTGGACTTCCCCGATGTGTTCATCGGGTCCACCGACGACGGGCACACCTTCATCGTCATCAACCGCCGCATCCGCGATGCCGACCGGCTGCTGACCGAGGCCGGGTTCCTCACCCGGGAGCACCTCGGCCGCACGCTCTACCTGCTGCCGCCGGGCACTGCCCAGGACGCGCACGAGCGTGCCGGGATCGCGATGTACGGGCTCCTGGCCCACACCCACGACCTGGTCGATCTCTGCTGGACGACCCGCTGGAGCCCCGACAGTCCCGTCGCCGATCCGGAGATGCGCTTCCACTTCAGTGCCGGCACCGTGGCGGTGACGGCCAGGACCGCCGCCGCCCGTTCCCTCCTGGAGCAGCACGGCTTCACCCCGGTGGCGAACGGCTCTTCCTATCGCCCGCCGGACGGGCTGGACGAGCGCGGCCTGCTCGGCGCCGTGACAGCTGCCGAAACCCACGCCTACACCCACGGTCTCGGTGTCCGCGTCGACCTCGGCATCCCCACGCCGGCCGACATCCCTCCCGCCCCCCGCCGCCCGTCAGCTGCCCGCCCCCGCACGCCGACCACGCCTTCGACCTGTCGTCGCACCCGCTGACCCCACGCGGGTGCGGTCGGGTGTGAACGATCGCCGAGCTGCGGCCAAGGGCACGCGGCGGTACACACCTTCGCACTCCAGCCGTTAACCGCTATCCCTCTTGGAGTCTTGCCACGTCATCCAACACCCCGAGCGCGCATGACCTCGCCTGCGCGCTTGCGGACCAGATCCGCCCCGGCGCTGCTCCCCGTGATGTGACCGTCAGCTTCAGCGTCCGCCGACAGGCAGCAGCCAAGTATGACCACGGCTCCTGCGGCGGCCCGGTGACGGTCTTCGCCCAAGCACTGCACGCCCGCCTCTACGGCCTTCCCACGGACGACGATCCGCTGCCCACCGCCCTGGACGCGCTGCTGCAGGCCACACACATCGCGACCGCCCCCGAGCAGCAGACCGCGATCCTGCAACAGCTCGCCGAGCAGCTGTGCAACGCCATCGAGATCATCCAGCGCTACCAGTACCAGGCCCAATGGGACCGGCTCCCCGACACCGTCGCCGAGCAGCTCCGGGATGCCCGCGACCAGGCCCAGCAGGTCGCCAAGACCCTCGACGCCGTCGCCCCCGCCTTCAGCAGCCAGCCCGCCGCGCCCCTGCCGCCTGCCGTGCAACCGGCCCGCACCGCCAGACCACCCGCGCTCACGACTCCACCGGCCGGGCGCCGCCGCTGACCTCCGGCGACAGCCCACCCGCCGGGAAAGGCACCAACCTGGCCACCGCCGATCCCCTCCACACCCGCCTCACCCAAGAACGGTGCGCGCTGGGCGTGTTCGTCCCTGCCGGCCTGCACCCGGCAACCGCACAGCGCCAGCACCTCGACCAGCTCGCGCAGGCAGGTGCCGACCTGTTTGAGGTCGGCCTGCCCACCGAGGACGCCGCCCTCGACGGCCCCGTCATTCAGGCCGCCTACCACCGCGCCCTGCGCAGCGGAAACGCCCTCGACCACGCCGTGCGCGCCGTCGAACATGCCGCCAGCCTCCGGCCGACCGTTGTCATGACCTACTGGGAGCCCGTGAGCCGCCACGGGACCGCGTACGTGGCCCGCCTGTTCGCCGACGCCGGTGCCGCCGGCGTGATGATCGTCGACCTGCCCGCCCACCAAGCGGCCCGCTGGCACGAAATCGCACGGGAGACGGGCCTTCGCACTCCGCGCCTCATCCCGCGCACCACCCCTGAGCCCCTGCTCCCGGCCGCGGTCGCCGGCGCGTCCGGATGGCTGTACGCACCCGCCAGCATGGCCCCCACCGGCTACCGAGGGCCGCTGGGCATCCCGGCGCTCGCCGGCTTCACCCAGCGCCTGCGTGCCGCGAGCCCGCTGCCCGTGGTGTCGGGAGTGGGGATCTCCACCCCGGCCCTCGCCGCGCGCGTCGCTCCGCTGGTGGACGCCGTCGTCATCGGCACCCCTGTCGTCCGCGCCCTGGCCACCGATCCTGCCCAAGCCCCGGACGTGACGGCCGCGTTCGCCCAGGCACTGCGCCCGCCCACTCTCACGGAGACCCGTGCCTGATCGCTCCGCCCCGACCGAGGCCCTCGACCGGATCGTGGCCGACGCCCTTGTCCTGCACCGAGCCCTGCGCACCAACACTATCGGCCACGCGAACGCGCTGGCCGCGCGGATCACCGACGCCCAAGACCTCGCCGGCGCCGCCCTGCGGCTGTTCCTCGACCTCGCCCAGCACACGCCGCACACCACGGCCGGGGAGCTGCTGCTCCTCGACCACATCGCGCAGATCGCCAAGGCCGCCCAGGACGCAAGCGCCGAACTGACCGCAGCCCTTGCCCGCGCCGTGGAGAACCAACGCCGCCGAGCCAACGCCACGACGGGGCCAGCCGTCCTCATCCGCCCCTCACCACAGCAGTTCATCGAGTCGACCACCGACCTCCTCGACCGCATCCCCGCCCTCCACCACGCCATACACCGCGACCGGCTGATCCCGCCCAGCCGGCTGACGCACCAGCCTCATTGAGGGCGCGCCCCCCATTTCCTCACCTCCAGGACAGAACATTTCAGATCAGCCTCAATTCCGTGCCCTTTCCCTGGGCGCGGGAGTTCAGTCCAGCACCCTGCTCGCCCTTTCAGCAGAAGGGATCCTCCCGAAGGTCGACTACGCAATATTCGCCGACACCGGATGGGAACCCAAAGCCGTTTACGCTCACCTGGACCGACTGGAACAGGAGATAGCCAAGCCCGCCGGTATACCGGTTCTCCGCGTCTCGTCCGGAAACATTCGCAGCGACGCCCTGAATCCGGACCACCGCTTCGCCTCCATGCCCCTGCACATCCTGAACAAGGACGGGCGGCCTGGCATGACCCGCAGGCAGTGCACCGGCGAATATAAGGTAAAGCCGATAAAGCAGAAGGTACGCGAACTCCTCGGACACCCCTACCCCTCGCGCGTTCCCAAGGGCGTGTTCGTTGAGCAGTGGGTGGGAATCTCCACCGACGAATTCCACCGCGCCAAAGACGCCGACGTGAAATACATGCGCAACCGGCATCCGCTTCTCGACCTGAGCTGGAGCAGAGCAGACTGCGTCCGTTACCTCTCCTCACTCGGGCTGGCCGATACACCGAAATCAAGCTGCCTGGGATGTCCATTCCACGGAAATGCGCAATGGAGGCATATCAGGGACACGTCCCCGTCCGAGTGGGCGGACGTCGTCGAATTCGACGCGGCCATCCGGCAGGGCAATGCCCGCGCCAACGCCTCGGGCAGCCGACTGCTCGGCGAGGCATTCCTGCACCGCTCCCGCGTCCCGCTGAGCCAGGCGCCGATCGACCACGTCACCGCCGCCGAGCGGGCAGCACTGCGCATAGACGCGGACGAAGCCGACGCGCTGGAGAACGGCGTCGTGGACGGCTGCTCCCCCTGGGCGTGCCGCGGGGACACGGACGCGCTGACCCGCGACGACTTCAGGCTGGCCACGTGATACTCGACCTCTTCGCGGGGCCGGGCGGCTGGAGCAGGGCACTGGGCGTCCTCGGCGTGCGCGACGTCGGCCTGGAATGGGACGAGTGGGCATGCAAGACGCGCGTGGCCGCTGGACAGTTGACGGTCCGGACCGACGTGGCCATGTATCCGACGTGGCCCTTCCTCGGCCGCACGCGCGGGCTGATCGCCTCCCCGCCGTGCCAGGCGTGGAGCATGGCCGGCAAACGCCTCGGCCTGGTGGACCAGCCGCTGGTGCACGCGGCGGTGGAGGATCTCGCTGCCGGACGTGACACCCGAGAGCGTCTCCTCGCCGCCTGCCGCGACGAGCGCTCCCTGCTCGCGGCCGAGCCGATGCGCTACCTGCACGCCCTCAACACGGTCGGCGAGCCCGAGTGGGTCGCGATGGAGGAGGTGCCGGACGTCCTGCCGCTGTGGAAGCAGTACGCGGCCGTTCTGCGCGGCTGGGGGTTCTCGGTCTGGTACGGGATCCTCAACGCCGCCGACTTCGGCGTTCCACAGACGCGCAGGCGAGCGATCCTGATCGCCTCCCGGGTCCGTACGGCACAGCCTCCCACGCCCACCCACGTCCAGGACGCCGAGCCGGAATCGCTGTTCGGTCCGGGCCGCGCCCGCTGGGTCAGCATGGCCGAGGCCCTGGGATGGGGCGCGACCGACCGGCCCGTGCCCACCGTCTGCGCCGGCGGCGGACCGGGCGGCGGGCCCGAACCGTTCCCGTCGGGCTCCCGCAAGTCGCTCTCCGACGCCCGGGAGCGCGGCACCTGGATGCCCAGGCCGGACGGCGTGCTCCTGCAGTCCCGCCGCGAAGGAACTGGCTGGAAGGCACGGCACGGCGCACGGCAGAACCGTGCCGCCGACGCTCCGGCGCCGACCTTCACCACCGAGGCGCACCGCTGGTCCTGGTCCCTGCGCAGCAACAACCAAGCGAACGCCACCGTCCGCCCGCTGTCCGAGCCGGCGGGCACGCTGTTCTTCGGGCACCGCGCGAACGAGTGCACCTGGGTCGCCGAACCCGCCTCGCCTCCAACCGAGGACACGGACACGCCAGCGGTGCCGGAGCCGATCCGGATCACCGCCCGCGAGGCCGGCCTCCTGCAGACCTTCCCCGCCGACTACCCCTGGGCCGGCAACAAGGGCCAGCAGTTCTCCCAGATCGGCAACGCCGTACCGCCGTTGCTCGCCGGCCACCTCCTCGCCCCGCACCTCGGCGTCACCGTCACCCCGACCGACTTCACCCTCGCAGCCTGATGCCCCACGTCCCCGAACCCGAAGAAGACGACCTCGACGCCATCGCACCGCCGCAGCCGGTATTCCACGTCGAACAGGCCCTCCTCGGCGCCCTCCTCCTGGATCCACACCGTCTCAGCGACGTGACCGGCATCGCCGCCGACTCCTTCTCCACCCCCGCGCACGCCGCCCTGTTCGCCGCCATCAGCACCCTGCCTCCGCCCGACCCCGCCGAGCACGCGAAGAACACCAAGTGGCTCGACCAAGTGCTCGCCACGGGGCGCGAACAGGCGCGCGGACTGACCGCCTCCTACCTGCACACCCTCGTCCAGGTCTGCCCCTGGCCCCGCCACGCACCGGCCTACGCCAGGATGGTCGAGGCCGAACACGCCCGCCGTCGCCTGCAGACGGCCGCCAAACGCCTCACCCAGATTGTCAACGACGCGTCCCTCCCGCACCCAGTCGAGACAGTGCTCGCCGAGACCGACGCGCTCGCCGCGGTCGTGGACGACATCACGAGCCGCTTCCCGCCGCGCGCCGGACTGCTCCCCCGCACCGCGGCACCGCCGCCAGCCATCACCACCGACCACACCGAGGCAGCCGAGGAGGAGCAGCTGCTCCTCGCGACCGCCACCGCCCACCCCGCCGACATCGAGTCCGTCCGGTGGCTGCTGCCCGACGACCTCACCCGGCCCCTGCACGCCGGCCTGTGGCAATGCCTGACCGCCCTGGCCCGCCGCCGCGAGCCCGTCGACCCCGTCACCGTCCTATGGGAAGCCCAACAGCGCGGCCTGCTCGACAACGCGAGTGAACCCAGCAAGGTGCTCCGCCTGCTGGCCGAACCGGCCGGATCCGTAGAGCACTGGGCCGAGCGAGCCCTGCAGCGCTCCCTCCTGGCCACCGCCGATCACGCTGGCCGGCGCATCTCGGCGTACGCAGGAGACCCGGCGAGCACCCCGTTCCACCTTGTGGTCGGCGCCCGCCGCGCCCTCGCCGACATCAGGGCCGTGCGCACCCGCTGGCAGCACGCCACCGGAACTGTCCCGCCACCACGGCCGCGGCCGGCACCTGCCACTCGCGCCGGTCCGCCGACCACGACGGCCGCTCACGCCGCCCGCGCCGCGCGAGCAACCCGATAGCACCCCGCACACGCCGGTGGCCGGACCCGAAGGCCGGCCACCGGCAGAAGAGACGACATCCCCACGTGACTCCCCCTATCGACGCCCACGTCCGCCTCGACACCCACCCCACCCATCCCAGCGCCGTGACCGCCGTCCTGACCGGCAGTCAGGCCCGCATTGCTCTCATGGCTCTGGAGGCAGCCGACTGGACCGTCGCAGCCGACAACGTCCTGGTCCTGGCCCGCATCGACCACGAGGAGCCCTACTGGGCCAGGGACGCAGCCAAGCACCTGTCCGCCGACGGCATCACCGTCGACATCACCCCTCGACTCCGGGAGGCCATGGACGAGGAATGGACCTGGGCGAACTATCCGATGCCGTGGTGCACCCGCAGCGAGATCCGCGAGGTCTCCAACCAGGCGCAGAAGATCCACGACGACATCCGCCACGGCCATCTCCTCATCCACGCACACGCCCACGACGGCCACACCACCGTCGCGGTAGGCACGTACCTCGGCCGTGACGGCAAGTCCGTCTACCTCCACGGCGAGAACCACCTTCGCCAGATCGCCGACACCTTCGACTCACCCGCTCAGGCCCTGCTCGCCTTCGAAAAGGTCCACGGCGCCGACATGCACTCCGGTCCCACACCCCTGACCGACACCGAACGCGCCGCCATCGAAGCCCGATCCGTCTTCGACGTCACGACGGCCAAGTCGGAATCCACCCGCCCGGAGCCGGAGACCGTCCCCGTCTACCTGGCCGATGCCGGCGACCACGACGCACTCCTCGACACCTTCCTCAACCGCACGGCGAGTTCGAGAAATGGCGGACCTGGTCGGATGACACGACCCACGCCATCCACGAGTCACAGACCCTGCGCATCGAACGCGTCCACGAAACCCCGCCCCACGAGACCGCCTGGACCGTAGCCGCCTACGAGACGCCCGTCTCCGACCGCATGTGGGTCCTCACCGCGAACGGCGCCACCCCCGCCCCAGTGCTGCAGGATCTGCTGGACCACCTCGCTGACGGCGACGGCTGGGACACAGTCATCGGTGCACCGGTGGACGAAAAGAGGGGCACCGCGGCCAGCCAGCCGCTCTCCGACGCCGGATGGAAGCACACCGTGGACGGGCGATGGATCCGCTGGACATCCCCCGACGGGAACGCGGGCGTCCAGTTCGACGCCTTCACAGCACAACACCCGAATCAGAACCTGGCCACCTGGACTATCTGGGCCGGCCCCGGACCGGACCGGCCCACCTGGGCCATCACCGCGTCCCCGGACACCCCGAGTTCACTGCTGGCCAATCTCTCCGAAACCCTCGCCCACGAGACCGGCACGCGCCAATCACAGCCGGGCCGCCAGCACAGGACCGGCCTCGCCGCCAGGGCGCCGGCAGCTCCAGCGGTCACGGCCGGCCGACCCGCCAGCCGTTCACGCTGATCAACGGGCCACCACGAGCCGTGCAACATAGCGCGGGATCGCCGGTTGGCCAAACCGGCGATCCCGCGCACCATAGATAGTCCACCGCCACCCACTGCCCGGACGTCGAAAGGCACCGCCCACGACCGCAGACACGACACAAAGCGCAGCCCGTCAGGTGACGTGCAGCGGTATCCGTTCACGCCGCCGCGTAGCTCGCCTGGAACAATTCCTGCGCCCGCTCCACGTCCCTCGGCGTACGGAGCTGCACCTCCAGATCGCCCGTCCCGTGGTGACCGAGCCCGGACACCCCGGTGCTCGCGGTGGCTACTCCCCGGACGACCTCACTTTGCCCCTGCACTGGGGTCTACGGCAGTGATCCCAGCGAGATGCTCTGCATACTGGGCCGAACCAGCTGGTTGGTGGCGTACTTGGGCGAGCGCGCCCTGCTGCATTTTCTCCTGGCCATCGCCGAGCACGTAGGTCGGCGCGTCGAGTCGTACGCCGGCGACCCGGCGAACACGCCGTTCAAGCTCGCCATCGGCGCCCGCCGCTCCCTCACCGATCTCGGCACCGTCCGCACCCGCTGGCTGCACGCCACCGCAACGACACCCCCGCCATGAACACACCCCGCGTCCACCACCTGGCCGGCGCGCCGACCGCTCCGGCCCCCGCAGCGCGCGAGCACCCTGGTAAGCACGCCGCACGAGCTGGTGGTCGGGCCCGAAGGCCACGGCCACCAGCAGCCACTGCTTGAGCCGGTTGCAGAGCCGATCGCCCAGCAATCTCAGGACAAGGTCCGTTTTCGGGGTGTGTTCACGGACGTGGAATGCGAGTGGTCGACGTGGCAGTCCACCGACCCGGACTCGCCGGGCCGGATCGACGCCTACTGCATCCTCGTGTACGGCCTGATCCCCGAGGCCAACCAAGGCGCCATCGTCCACGCCCCGCGGCCCCACAGCCCAGCGGCCGGCCGGGAGGCCCGGCGCCGGCGTACGGGCGCCGTATCGGCTAATAGCTCGTAACCCGATCATGATCGGGCCTTCTTCAGCCGTCTCCAGTGTGGCCAGGGCGGCAGCACCGGTTCGATCAGCGCCCACAAGTTATCGTCCACAATCCACGGCCGAGTGCCCACAGCATCCCGAACGGCAAAATCATCACATCGGTCACACCCGAGCAGAGCGCTTCAACAAGATCGTGTTGCGAGCTTCTAACGACAGACTGAGTCGTTAGCGCTTGAACCCGCCTGTCCATCCTGGCGGTCGGCTGGCACTTGAACCCCTCGTCCCTTGGACGGGGGGTTTTTCGTGTTGGTCGTCTGCTTCTCCGGCTCGTCACCGACCGGCATGCTCAGCTTGTGGTCACAGAGGCCAGCAACACGCGCCCGGGTTGCCTGGCCGGTGTCATAGGTCAGAACGGTCACTTCACGACCCGACAGCGGTTGAACGGCAAGCGCCCTGTCGACGATCTCGTCGTCGTTGATCGGCAACCGCGTGTGCCCAGGCGGGTCAAGCAAGAGTTGCACGGTCACTTCACCGCGTCGTACGCCCGTGTGGCGCTGCACCTCAGCGTCTGCCCTGCGGAGCATGGCGTCTTCGGTGCTCTCCTGAAACAGCCCGTCAAGGATGAACAGCGTGTGTCGCGCCCGCCAACGTACGTGCCTGTCCTTGCTCTCCTTGAGCTGGTCGAGCTCATCCACCACGACCATCGGCACCAGGAGGTGAACGGGATGTTCTGTGACGCTCAGCAGCTCGGCGAAGTCGGTCTCTTCCAACTTCTCGGGGTGGTGGACGTAAAAGCTGCTGTCAGCCACGACCGGCACTCCGCGCAGTTGCCACCGCTGCAACTCTTGACCGAGCGTATGGACGGCGTCCCCGAACGCTTCCGTCCGCTGCCGTAGTTCGGTGAACACCAGTTGGTTCACGAGCCGCTGGGTCGTGCCGATGGTGAAGTTATCCAGCCCGGCGAGCAACTGGTCGTGCCGTTTGGTTAGAACGAGCCGGTCAAGGTCGGCGCTGCTGATGAGCGTGTCCAGCCGGCCAACGGCGTCGACCGCCCAGTCAAGATAAGCCAAGAGCCTCTCGTAGTGCTCACGCGGGCCGCTGGTGAAGAGGTTCGAGACGTTCTGATGCACCTTGCCAAGCGTCTCGTGCAGGTGCTTCCGGTCGACACCGGGCAGTGGGCTTACGAGCATGTCCATACTGTGACACCTCGACGACGGCCGCCGCACGTAGATTCGGCCGACCACTAGGCAGGGACTGGCTGACGGCTGGAGGTGCACGACTTGTGAGCTGCTGTGGGAGTGGGAGGTGCCTGCTCAAGAATGCATTGAAATAGCAGACCGTAACTATCATGGGACATGGTACGAACGTAAAATAGAAATGAGGCGACGATGACGAACCCCGATAAGCGTTGGGAGTCGTACGAGGAGGTAGCCGTCTACCTTTCTCGATCAGATTGCCGAAAAGCTGGGTCTTGAGCGTGTCGAGGACAAGCAGAAGGTCATCGGCGAGCGCTCGGGTACTGAGTGGGAGATCGACGGCAAGGGCGTCAAGGTGGGTGACGAAGGCTTCGTAATCATCGAGTGCCGCCGCTATACCACGAAGAAGCAGACTCAAGGGCAGATGGCGCACTTGGCCTACAGCGTCATCGACACTGGCGCTGCGGGCGGCATCATCGTGAGCCCTCTCGGGCTCCAGGAGGGCGCTACCAAGGTTGCCAACGCCGAGAACATCCGCACCGTCCACATGGACGAGAACAGCACTCGCACCGAGTACATGTTCAGCTTCCTCAACGAGGTGTTCGTGGGTGCGTCCGACACGATGCACATCACGGAGTCGGCGAAGATCACCATCACCCACGCCGATGGCACGCAAGAAACGTTCACGCCCGACGACTGATCGCGACCAGCGTCATCGAACGACCTTGTGCTTCTGGTGGTCGGGCTCCAAACCCGCGCCGGGGGTTGTCGTAAGTCGAGGGCATCAAAGCGCCGCCGCGGTGCGAGGTGGACGAACCGATGTAATCGGTCGCTCCCACGATCAGCTGCGTGCGACCATGCGTCCATGAGCAACGAGGTAGATCAGCCTGGGGACGGTTCCCAGCTGTCTGCGTCTGATCCCTTCGGCTTGGCTCGCGCGTTCCAGCCGCTGACGGACTACTACCGCACCACGATGGCTGAGGCGTTGAGGCCGTTGACCGAGATGGTCATTGCGACGAGCGGCATCGGCGAGGCCATCGGCAAGCGACTGGCCGAAGCGGCGGGCGTGAACGCCATGCTCGGCGAAACCTTCGCACCCCTGCACGAGCACTTCCGAGAGTACTGGGCGGGCGTCTTCGAGGGGCTCGGCTCCTTGAAGGAGCGCATCTACCCGCCAAACCTGCACGACGCTACGCCGACAGTCGATGAGTTCGAGCTGCTGCTTCTTGAAGAGGGCATACCTCTGATGTGGGTTCCTGGCCCGAAGGTCGTTCGCGCTCTCCTGGACGCGCCCGATGCCGTTGTTCGCCGCCAGATCATCGGGCGGCGGTGGAAGGGCATCGTCAACGACTGCGAAGCCGTGATCGCGGATGTTGACCATCCCGACCTACAGGAGTCGCGAAACTTCGCCTTTGACTGTGTGGCTGCACTGCGCGACGGACACAACAACCCGGCCCAGGCGCTCGCTGCCAACTTGCTCGACAGCCTGATGCGCGCCCACTTCGACGAGCCGGACAGGAAGAAGCTCACGTTCAACAAGAAGGGCCGGGCGAAGTTCGACCTGGACGACTACGACATGCGCGTTGCCCTGACGTTCGCCCCGGTCTGGTACGCGCACGCCGAGTACTGGCCGAAGAACGGCGACCCCATTCCGCGCGTGTTCGGCAGGCACCCGAGTGCGCATGGTGTGTCGCGCTCGCAATACTCGCGGATCAATGCGGTCTACGGGCTCATGCTCGTCACGTCGGTGCTGAAGTTCTTCGACGTCGAGTTGGAGCGGTAGCGCCTGCTGCGCCAATCCACACTAGGAAACCCTAGAAGCTCGTAACACGACCTTGTTGAAGTGCTCTGGTCGGGCGTGACCGAAGTGATGATGTGGCCGTTCGGGATGCTGTGAGCACTCGGCCGTGGATCGTGGACGCTGACCTGTGGGCGCTGATCGAACCGCTGCTGCCGCCCTGGCCACAGAAGTCGCCAGGGCCGCGGCCCGTGGCGGACCAACTGTGCCTGCAGGGCGTCCTGTACATCCTCCACAACGACATGGCCTGGCAACTGCTGCCTTTGGAGCTGGGGTTCGGCTCGGGACAAACGTGCTGGCGGCGCCTGGAACGATGGCAGCAGGCCAGGTCTTCGACCAGCTGCACCGCATTCTGCTGGCGGAGCTGAAACGGCCGGCGAACTCGACTGGTCCAGCGCGTGTGTGGATGGCTCCCACATTCGCGCGAAAAATAGGGGGAGCCGACACCGGTCCGTCGCCGGTCGACCGCGGGAAGACGGGCAGCAAGCACCACCTGATCTGCGCCGGACACGGCATGCCGCTCAAGGCCATCACCACCGCGGCCAACGTCAACGACGTCACCCAGACCCTCGCTCTTGTCGACGGCATCCCGCCCGTCGCAGGTCGCCCCGGCCGGCCGCGCCGCCGCCCCGAATCGCTCTTGGGCGACAAGGGCTACGACTGCAACACCCACCGCGAAGAGCTGCTCAAGCGCCGGATCCTGCCGGTCATCTCCCGCAAGGGCACCCTCAACATCAAGGGCCTGGGCAAACTCCGCTACGTGATCGAGCAGACCTTCGCCTTGCTCCACCAGTTCAAACGCCTCGCCGGCCGCCGGGAACGCCGAACCGAACTCCACGACGCCTTCGTCTCGTTGGCCTGTGCCCTTGTCTGCTGGAGACGGCTGAAGAAGGCCCGATCATGATCGTGTTACGAGCTCTAAGCAAGAGGCGGGTCAGCGCTGGCGATGGCGTCGATCCCGGTCAGAGTCTCCCGCCATGCTTCGCGCCATGACTTCCGGCTGAGATCATCGGCCATAGTCACGTCGACGCCCGTATCTGAGTCCAAGGGCCACAACGGGGAGTCGCCGGCTGCGAGGCAGATTCGGGCGAGCAGGCTTCGGCGGACGAGGTCGCGCAACCGTTCTACGGCGTACGCGACCGCTTTCCCATCAGGCAGGCCATCGGGAACAGTCGAGATCTTCCGGACCTCCTGGAGGAGCTTCTTCTCCGTCATGGCGCCGCCATGGACGAGTGCGGATCGGAGCCCGTAGATCACGCCCACGTCTTTGAAGATCTGATCTACTGGGTCAAGGTCGGTGGACAGCAGTGTCGACGCGCGGATCTTCAACCGCAGCGTGACGTCGTCTTTCTCCTTTCCGGACAGCGCTGCTTCGAAAGCGGTCGCCAGGTCGACGATCTGCTCTGACCAGCCGTACGCGTGGAAGGACAGAAGAAATTTCTGGAGGGCCATCCCAAACGAGGTGAATGCCATGCCCGCTCGCGGCTTTTCCGCAGCCGAGAGAAGCCGCCCGAGTCCGTCGACACGGCCGACATCATCCGTGGCGAGGATGATCTCGCGGGCGGCAAGTTGCGTCGGGGATCCGAACCCCGGTCCCGCACCGCGGAAGCGAAGCACGGTGGGCTTGAAGTCTCGGACCGTGTGAGTTGCCCCTTGGAGCTCCGCCATCGACTCGCTGGTGCCAGGCTTCAACAGTCGGACGAGCAACATGAACCGCTCGATCCGCTGTGACAGTGGCTTGGCTAGGTCGAACGGCTTTGCGCCGCTGTCCCGCGCGATGATGACGCTCTCAGGCGGGGCGAAACCGTGCGGCCGGTCTCGACCGTAGGCGCTCGCCGCCCCAGGGATCACTGTCGAGAAGATCCGCTGCAACTCGCGATCATGATCCGCTGCTTCCGAGATCACCGGCTCCACGCGGACGTCGGTGAACTCCACTGGTCGGCCGTCTGCGGTGGTCATATGGGAAACCACTCGGCAGCACGCCACCTCGCACGTATCTGCGCGAACCGCCTGGATCAGGTCACGCAGCGATTGCTCGGCTTCTGGTCCGTCAGGAGAGAACTCCTTCTGCGCACGAGTCAGCCGGGCGATGAACGTCTCTAGGAAGCTGAAGATCAACCCACCAGGGAACTCGCGCTCAAGCAGTGGTCGGCCTGCGTCGAACCGAGGATGAGAAGCGGCAATCGCATCCTCAAGCGCTCGGTACTCAGCCAGCGACATGACGGAGTCCCCGAAGTAGTCGCGTCCGACCTCCAAGTAGGGGTGGAAGGCCGGCGGTGGCACCACCCGCTCCTCCTGAAGCCGAGCCCATGCCGCAGTCAGGAATGCTTGCCCCGTGTCTTGCAGGCGGCTGTCGATGTCCTTCACCCGCCCAGCATGGACGATCGCTCAAGCACGTGCATGGATTACCGCTGATCCACGTACGAGCGCCGGATCGGTCGGCATCAGCGGCTCGATCCGGTCCCACATCGCATCAGAGATCACTAAACCGTCGTCGTCACGATTATAGGGAACGGACTTGCCGACTGGCTCGCATCCCGCTGACAACCTGCACGAACCGCGCAGCGGGATGAGCCCGACAGCACTGCTGCCCCCGACCGAGCTGGTCGGGGGCAGCAGTGCTGTCGGGCGTCGGTCAGCGTTCCGCCGTGGCTTTGGCAAGGGCCTTGTCGAGGTGGCGGGAGACGAGGGCCGGTGCGCCGCAGACGATCAGCAACAGGCTGCCGTCGCGGACCGCGGTCTGCTTGACATGGTGCTCTGTCGTGCGGTGGAGAACGTCAGGAGCTGGCTCCACCGCTCGTCACCGAGGTCGCGAGGCGCGGGCAGCCTCTGCGAGGTCACGTCGACCGGGGTGCCGCGCGTGACCACCTCGTAGGTCGGGCAGTCGGTCATGGCGTCGAAGATCTGCCCGATGCCCTCGGACAACTTGTCCGCGCTGTCGCTCTACAGCTCCCCGGACACCTCGGAGCTGCCGTCGCCGTAAGCGAAGGCCGCCTTCGCCTTGTAGAGGAAGGTGAGCGGGCCGCCGATTGCCGCGTCGCCGCCCAGCTGGCTCCGTGCCGGGTTGCCGATGACGGCGACGTCGTCGTGCCGGGCGGAGCGCTCCAGCTTGCGCAGGTAGCCACTGCCGAGGTCGCGCGGGTCGAGCAGGCGCGGTCTCCAGAGCAGCCGAGGACAGTAGGGCGCCTGTCCGGTCCGGATTGGTCGGCTTCCCGTCGCGGGTGGTGGCGTCGGGCTTGGTGCTGGTGGTGTTGGTGGAGCAGGCGGGCACGGCGAGGAGGGCGGCGGTGATGCCGAGGGCGGTGGTGGCGATGCGAACGCGCATGACGGAACTGACCTCTTGGTGCTGGGCGACGGGTGGTCAGTGCGGGCCGACGGGCCCGGTGGGGTCATAGAGGTGGTGGTCAGTGCCCGAGGTGGCGCAGGCAGTCCTCGAACGTGGCGTGCGTCGCGTCCGCCGGTCCGGAGTTCCGGTTGTACCAGGCGGTGTCGAGGCGGGTCTCCTGCTGCTGGTGACCGGCCCGGCAACGCAGCCAGACCTGGTCGTGAGTGGAGAGGATCAGCCACTCCCGGTACGTTCCGCACTCGGCGCAGAGGACCATCTTGCCGTCCAGGACGAGGGGTTGCTTCCACGGCATCGTCCTGCCGTCGAGCTGGTCGTGGCTGGGCACCCGCAGCTCCGGCGGAAGGAAGTCGTCCACCACTGCGGCCGGCTCGGTACGCTCCTGCCCGGCTGACGGCACCCCGAATCCGGGCGGGACCTGGTCCTGCATGTGTGGGTACAGCTCGGCGAACCGGCGCTGTGCCTCGCTGGGCTGCTTGGTCCGGCGGCGTATTCGATGAAACACCTGGCGTCCTCCCTTGTCTCGTCCTGCTCGCTTCATGATCGTGCCCGAGGCTCCCAGGGGCTTCACAGGTGAGGCGCCCGTCAGCTGGGCCCTCCGGGCGACGGAACGGCGATCTCTTTACTCCCTCGAGCCTTGGGGAGATTTTCACCGCCAAGGCCCCGCTTCCCACGCACAAAGGAACAAACCTGATAGAAGCGCAGTAAAGGGCGCCCAGCCCTCTAGGCAGGGATCCATGACACAGCCGTCGCGCACGATATCGAGGACCGTTCACAGATGCTTGCCCTCGAAGCAACGCCAGCCGAGATCGATGAGCTGGATCAATGTCAGCGCGACGCTCTTGATGCGTGCGTCATCGCAGCAATGGCATTGTGCACCCCCGAGGGGGATGCGCGGGATCGTGCACGCCTCCTGATGGAGTGTCACGGCCGCTACACGCGGTCGTGGGGCGTATTCGGTAAAGCGGCTTCGTTCCCTACCTTCCTGAACCAGTTGCGCTCAGCTCCTGTTGGCGCGCTGCTTCCGGGGCCTGGGTCGTGGTCAGAGATCTGGGACGTGCGTCTGCTGGAGGATGACGGCACCGCCACGACTGCTCTGACACGTCTGATCATGGAAGCCTCCGATCAGGCCCACGAGGTGCCTGGTCTCTCGGCTGATCTGCGGCACCTTCACAGTGTGCTGCGAGCCCTGGGGAAGCTTCCGCCAGGAGCGCGGCTGACTCGCATCGCGGCCGAGGCGGTGCAGCACGCCGTATTTCGTACTTTGCAGCAGGCCGGGTTCGCCGCTTACACCGAAGGCCGCGGGACCTTGGTGAACGAGCCCGTCCTTGGACGGCGTGCCCTGTCTCGCTATGCCCTTCTCGCGGACCTGGGCGTGTATACGGGCATTTCCCCCGTCCGGCAGTTCGCCGGCCAGTGGGCGCCCTGTCCGCTGTGCAAGTGGACCATGAGGGCAACGCCACAAGGCCGCCACGGCGCGGAGTTGGCCTGTGAGGACGAGCGTCATCGCCAACGGGGGGCGCGCTTCAAGATGGAGTCGCACGACGGACAGTGGCGGCTCAAGCCACTGGGTGAGATCCGGGAGATCCCTGAACTCCGCCCTGTCGAAGGGTGGGTCGCTCTGTCGTACGGGCTGTGGCAGTGGATCACGATTCCCGGGTTGCTAGAGATCGACCTGGAGGCGCTCGCTGACGGGGCAGGCGCAGATGTTCGCCTTTGGCCGTTCGGCGACAGCTACGACCTCCACATCACGAAGAGCGGCCTCACCTGGCGCGTCGATGTCAAGACCTGGGCTGACCCACAGGGCATCGCGGAGCAGATGCGCGCGGATCCGGAGGGCTGCTCGGGTCTGATCGTCGTCATCCCCGAGCACCTGCGCGGATACACCGCTGTGCTGAACCGGGTGCTGGGCCCGTTCGGCGCGAGGGTGATCACGGATCTGGATCTCATCGCGGAGGTTCGCGCGGCATGAGCCGGACTCTCGCGGCGGCTCTCGCGCTGGCCGAGCACTACTTTCCGGCAAAGGATGACGAAGGCCGTGCAGTCGTCCGGCTGGAGGATGCCCACGTCCTGATGTCAGGGCAGTTGGCGCATGTGTGGCCCGAGTGGGGCTCACTGACGTACCCCGAGCAGCAGCGCATCGGGCGGCTAGTCGCTCAGAGGTCTCGCGGCGAGGCCGATCTGACGTCGGTGCAACGCCGTGTGCGCAAGTGCTTCGACCAACAGTGGGAAGATCCCGTCTTCCACCGCTACGCCCCAGGGGCCCGAGATGGCTGGCGCATGGTGGAGGTCTACCCGCGCCACGGCCAGGACCCACTGGAGTCGGCGGACCGGCTGCTCGTGCCCACGGACCGGGAGGTCCGGATCCGCGTGGCCAGTGGGGGCGGCTGGGTCGCCACCAGCTCCCGCGGTCCGGTGCAGCTGGCCTTCGAGACCAGTGCCGTGCCCTACAGCCCACCCATCATCACCACGGTCGACGCGACCGGCCCGATCCCCATCAACCCGAACGTACTGAGCTGGCTCACGCGCAAGACCGATGCCGAAATGGGAGGCGATCCGTTCCGGGAGCGTCAGGTGGGGCTCCTGCTGAGCGGCACGATGGGGGGAGGGAAGCTTCCGCAGTCCGCCGTGCTGATGGACCCCGGGCTGATGCGTCATCTGAGCGCACCGACAGGTGTGGGAAAGAATGTGTTCGCTCGCGCCCAGGCCAAGCAGCTGGCCCGGGACGGTTACACAGTCACGCTGCTGGTCAGCGACAACGCTGACGTCTTCGGCGAGGTGGCCACGCTGCGGCAGGAGCTGGCCGCCTTGAGGCTCGATGTGGCGGTGACGCCCTTGATCGCGCCGGGAAGTCGCCACGAATTCACGCTCCAGACCGCGTACAAGGCAGTCGACGAGCGCACTGCCCTCTCCCAGATGCCAGCCGACCTTATGGAACGCCTGGCTGAGTCGGGCTATGGCTGTGCGGTCAGGGCGCAGTTGGAGGGGCGCGACGCCTTCGGTGACGGGCGGGAGCCGTGCAGCAGCCTGCGTCATACGGACCCCGACGGTCCCCGAGGCGCCGCCCTGTGCCCGTTCGTGAACCGGTGTGACAAGTTCTCCCATATCCGGGCCGCCTGCTCGGCCCAGATCATCGTCACGACGCATGCCTGTTTCCAGCGCGGCATGGTGAAGATCCCCGTCATCGTGGACGGCGAACTGCGTCGTCAGGTGAGCGTGCGCGAGACGCTACTGCGTCTCTCCCACCTAGTGATCATTGACGAGGTCGACGCCTACCAGTCCCGTGGCTTCGAATCATCGCAGAGCTTGGTGCTGGCGTCGGTCAGCGAACCGAACACCATGATGCGAAAGATCCGTGACAACCTGCACCGTGCCCCTGAACGGCTGCGACTGGAGGCACGGGGACAGCTGACCCGGGCCGTCTTCCTCTCCGAGCAGCTCTTGGACCTCGCCAGCAGTGGTGAGGTGTGCACGGAGACATATCAGGCGCACGCGTTGGCCTCCGGGCAAGACCCGCGACGGATGCGGCAGGTGCTCCGCGACCGCCGGCGCTGGTATCAGCCGCATCATTGGGACCGCGAACTGCTCGAAAATCTCATCGGCGTGGAGGTCGATGACAGCGCCTCCATCACGCAGATGGACCAGCTGCAGGCCCTGCTGCCACCTGTCGCTGCCCGTCCGGAAGACCGCGTTTCCGCTGCTGTACTGCCGGACCATCTGCGGCAGATCCCCAACGTGCTGGAGCGGATGCTCAGTATCGACGAAGGCGGTCAGTGGGAGCTCGACGAAACCAAGGAGTTGCTGCGCGAGGTCGTGGAGAAGGCCGTCACCAAGCTCGCCAAGCGCCGCGAAGGCAAGAAGAGGGACACGGGTCAGCAGACCCACGAAGCATCACCGCCTCCCGACCAGAAGAGCCGCAGCGAAAAGCGCCAGGAGCTGCCCGCCCCGGTCCTCGCCGCTGGGGTCTTCCACGCGGTGATGATGAAGGCATGGCTGAGCGCGTTGAACCACACTGTGTTCGATCTCGCCGACCGGGCCGGTGAACTGGCTGGTCACGGCATCGACGCCGCCTCCACCCTGGCCGATGCGGTCGGGCACCGCGACACCGGCAACATCGTTCCCTTCGGACCGCTGGGACAGCAGATCAGCGGCTTCCGGTTCGAGGGCCTGGACGACCCCACTGCAAAGCCCCGCCTGCTCATGGAGGTGTTGCGCGGCGACCCGCACACCGAGACCGCCTATCTTGGCGACATCGTGTCGCTGGCCCTCGCCGGCCACCGCAGGGTCATCCTGGGCATGTCAGCAACCGGATATCTGCCCCGGGCAGCCCGGACACACCTGCTGGCCGAGCCGCTGTGGACGATGCCCGACGCGCAGCAGGGCGGCCTCACCATCTTCCGCAGCACCCCCCTCGTCGACCAGCGCACCCTGGCGGTGGGCAGCACTCCCTACCGCGAACGCGCCCAACGCGTCGCCGCTCTGGCCAGCGGATACGCGCCTGCCCTCATCGCAGACCTGGCACGCTTGGCCGCCGACCCGGCCACCACACATCGCGCCCGGGCTCTGATCGCCGTCAACTCCTATGCACAGGCGCGGTTGTTCGCCGCCGCCTTGTATGAAGCCGCGCTGGCCTTGGGCCGCAAGCTGAAGATCTGCGTCGCCACACCCGACAAGGAGAACCCCGACTTGCCGCCGGTGCCCGACGCGGTCAGCCTGGTCACCCGCGACCAGTTCTCGCAGCTCGCCGACCGCGGCGGGGAGGTCCTCATCTCACCGCTGCCGCGCACCGAGCGGGGCCTGAACATCCTGACCACGGCGCCGTCGGGCAAGCGGGAGTCGGCGATCACCCTGATCGGACTCGCCATTCGCCCGGTCATGCCCGTGGACGAACCACCCGTCCTGGCCGCCAGCATCGCGTCCTGCGCTTGGCGTTCCACACCCCGTACAGGCTCTCCTGCAGCCCGCCTCGCCGCGGTCCGCAAGACGGCCCGGCAGCGTCTGTGGGCCATCCTCGCGGCCCCCAAGCGGTTCACCGCCCTGCCCGACGATCTCCGCAGTGAGCTGATCGCCACCCTGCTCGGGCAGTGCATCCAACTGGCCGGGCGGGGCAGACGGGGCCAGACCCACGTCGAACTGCACTTCATCGACGGTGCCTTCCACGACACCACCTGGGGCAGCGACCTGCCCACCCTGGTGCGCGACCTGTACACGAGCTACACCGCCACGGAACTGGCCGGCACCGGCCGCACCTACGGGTACACCGCCGAGGAGTTCCTCGACTACGCCCAGGCCCCCCATCTGCGCGCCGGCCTGCGGAGCGGATACCCCGACCACTTCGGAGTTGCCGCATGAACCCATGTCCCCCCGGCGGCGAGACCCGCAAGCGCGCCGGCCTCCTGCAATACCGCACCGACGCCGATGTCCTGGGCGCCGTATATGCCTACCGTCCCGACTACACGGCCTTTGGTCTCTGGTGCGACCTGTGCAGCGCCTACAAGGAACGCTTCGGCGACAAAAAGAAGGACGTGCAGCCTCCGTACCGCTCGCTGGAGACCATCCTGCGGGCTGTTCTCGGTGACTGGGCGCGCTGGGACGTCAGCGACAGGCATGCGCAGCTGATCACCGGCGCAGAGATGACAGCCGAGGACCGCCGTGACGTCTTCCTGTACTGGGGCGAGGCGATCTTCCCTGACGGGCGCGGCAGGCAGCTCGCCCTGCAGTTGGCCGAGCTGATCGCCCAAGCACTGCCGCTGCCCTACCCCGACCTCCCACGCCCGGTGGCCGGACGACGCACCCTGAGCTGGTGGCCTGGCGAACTCGCCCGCTGGCGCCTGGCCCAGGACCTGGCCCGCATCGACTGGAAGCTCGGCGCCAAGGATCCGATCCGCTTCATGCTGTGCACCGACGGCACACTCGCTGCCATCGGCCACGAGCTGCCCAGTGCCCCCGATTCCCAGGGAAGAATCCGCCGCCTCCTGCCCCGCATCAAGATCGGCACGGCAGCCACAGGACACTCTTCACGCCACGCAGTCACCATCAATGCAGTCGCCACGCTGCTGGCCAACCGGTGGTACGGCGTCGCTACGGTCCTGCTCTCCAACCCCGAGCAGCCGCTCGCGGTTGCCGCTCACACCGACGGCCCTGCGTGGAAGCGCCGCTTGAACGTGCCCGCTGTCGCCGCCAGCCGACGGCTTGCCGGCCTATCCCGGCTGAGCCGACGTGTCCCGCCCTTCCCCGAGACGCTGGACGAACAGGCCATCGCGCCCGATGCCGAGCTGGGCGCGGTGCGGGCCGTCGCCCCCAAGAGCGTCGTCACGCCCGGCCTCGGGCGCGGCCACGGGATGGAGATGTTCCGCCGGATCGAGGAGCACATCGACGAACACTGCGAGCGCTACCGATCCCGCAGCCCACTGTATGTGGAGGTGCCGGACCTCCCCGTTCCCCCGGGCAAGACCGGCATCCGTATCAGCGGCCCGATCCTTCCCCAAGACCTGCCCGCCGCCATGGACGCTGCCCAGCTCGACACGGTCCTGGTCGCGGTGCTGTGGCACACGGATGAGGTTCGCGCCCGCCTCCAACGCGAGATCGCCCGGCAGTGGAACCTCGGGGTTGACTTCGTCGCGCCGGAACACACCGTCGTGACCGATGTGATCCCGGGCCGGGTGCACCTGCTGTTTCTGGAGGACAAGGCCGGCGCGCTCACGCACGGCCCTGCATCCTCAGCACACCGCCAGCAGCAGCTCGAGGCCCTCCTGGCTCCGCATCGCACGCCAGGGCTGACTATCGCGGCCCTGTGCGAGACCCAATGGGACCCCGACCGCAAGTTCGCCACTCCGGAGGAGAAGAAACAGGCTGAGGCCGAAGACGGCAAGTGGCCTTCGAAAGCCGCGCTGGCCCGCATGGGCATCACATCGCAGTACATCAAGCAGGCCCCTGCCCCCGTCCCCACGCACAAGAAGAACGGCGAGCCCTGCTCCCCCAAGTACATCGAGAAGGCCACCGCAGCACGGGAGTCGGGCCTCGCCAATTCAACCGAGAACTCGCTGCGCGACATGCTCCGCGGCCTCGGCCTCGCCGACCACCGCCTCGGCGCCGCCTTCGGCTCGCTGCCGCTGCACCCTTGGTGGCACATCGGTATCCACGTACGACGCCACAACCAGACACGCCGGTACGGCCAGCGCAACACCAAGCCCGCCCCCATCACCATCACGCTCACCGCCATCCGCCCCATCGGCGGCACCAGCGAACCATGGACCATGTGGGCCTACTCACCCGTCACCTCCCAATGGGCCCCCTACCTCCAAACCCGCCTCGCCGTGCACGCCACTGAACTCGGAGTCGACGTCGCTGACTTCGAAACCGTCGGCGCCGAGAGCCACCAAGCATCCGCCGCGGCACAGATCACCGAGGCCGCTCTGCTGGCAGCCCGAACCCAACTGCCCCTGCCTGGCCCCATGGTGATCTACGTCAACGGCGACACCTCCGAGTACATCTGGGCCGGCCTTCGCGACGAGAACATCGGTCAGCAGCCCCCCAGCGACCTCCCACGACCAGCCTCGTGGCTGCCCGGGCACGGCCTTCCGCGGGCGCAGCGCCCCATGGCAGTAGTGCGCGCGATCACAGACCTGGAACGCATCGGCCGCCCCACCGGCGCCTACGTCTACGGCAAGGACGGTCAATGGCGTCGCACCAGCACCACCAACAGTCCGTTCCAGCTTGCCTCGGACGACGGTGCCACTTACCTGCCCGACTTCCTCCTCATCAACGTCCCACGCACATATGCCGCTGGGCCCAGCGGCCGTTTCGGAGGTGAATACACCCGGCTAGACCCCCAGGCGAAGGCACGCCAAGGAAAGAACGGATACGCCCACACCGCAGTACGCCTCACCGTCATCGACGCGGCAGAGACAGCTGATGCAGATCTCATCGGCAAAGTCGGGGTCGTGTTCACCAACCAAGGCGTCAGTTGGGATGGTCGACAGACCGAGCCCACACCTCTTCGTCTGGCAAGGCAGATCGACAAAGACCACCCCTACTGGCGACGCAGCTGCGAGGAGACGGAGCTGCAGCCTCCAGAAAGCATTGCGTCCGGCGACCACCCGTGAACAGCGAGTTTCACGTGCGGACGAGATTCCCCTGCCAGCAGCAAGCACACAATCAGCACGCCTAGCTCAGTGAACACGCCTCAAACTAGACGCATTCACCAGCTCAGTTCTGGGCCTGGGTGGTGTACGGGATTGTCAACTCGTGCTCCTCCAGGCTGCGCAGAACTGCCGAGCCATTTGAAATCTTATTGAGCAGGAACAGTTCCCGCGTGCGGCAGTCAGGGCACAGACTGACCACGGCCAATGGCCATAGATCGATCGGGACGCCTGGCGGGGTGCCGTCGACATATATCCTGTCCGGCCGCAGGGGGTGGTCGATCGGCCGGCTAAACGGCTCCCAGCTCGGGTGGCTCCCTCGTAGCCTCAAGCCCACAGCCTGGAAGGAGGAATCATCGAGGTATTCACAGCGCTCCACCCAAAACCAGTCAGTGCTCGACAGCCAGTTGACTGAGTTGAGCGCCGAGACCACATACGGTTCGAGCTTTTCGACGTCCTCGTCGAGTTCGTGACTCCTGCGTACCCCGTGAGCATGGTGGGAATTATTACGGAGATCCTTGATGTCCTTCAGCAGCGATAGCGTGACGCTGTGTTCGCGGAGCGCGACGAGTTCCGGCAGCTGAGGCGTTGGGACCTCATCCATGAATCTCGCAATGAGCGTGGTCCAGGTGCCAAAGGTCGCCCCTTGACCAAAAGTTTTGCGTAGAGAGCTGGTGAAGCTCCCGTGGTGCGCAATGAGTTCATGCAAGGCAAGGACGCCCAGAGTGCGTGCCGTTCCTTCACCAAGCTTGAGCAGTCCGTCCTTCTTCTCGGCCGGGTGGGTGCTTACGCGGTAACGCCGCGCGAGAGCGGCTACGTGAAATGGATAGCTCGCCTCCGCACGCCACACGGGGTCATCGAAAGGGCGCACCAATTGTCCCGCGAGGCGCGCCTCGCGGGCGATGAACCGGATGGACTGACGGATCTCCGCAACGCGCGTCTCGGGGCCGGCGAAGACGTTCGGCAAGATGCCGTCCGTCGCCATTCGCAGCGCATGACGGCCCTCCTGCACCTCTGCCAGTAGATCCTCGACCTCCGGGGCTGCGACCAACTCCACTGGTACCGGCATGTCGAGCAGCTCTCGGGCTTGCGGGTAAGCCGCGTTGCTCTTGCGGGAGTTGAGCCATTCGCATAGTCCACGGCCGCTCCCCGAGGTGGGGTGCAGCACGAACAGCCGAGTGACTGCGTCACCGAACCCTGCAGGCAGAAGGCGCCAGTTACCCGAGCGCCCGACCAAGTCGCCGCCCGTGCATGGTGTTAGTTCGGAGTCATCTAGTTCCGCATCTGGCAGTTCCAAGGCCGAGTCGACACTATGCAGGTAGGACGCCGTGAGGTGCTTGGGCGGGATGGGCTCTGCCTCACCGCGTCGCGGACGGCGCAGCTTGACACGCTCTGTCTCCAGCTGTGCGAAGGCACGCAGCGGCCCGAACTCCCCGTCAAGCTCCGCGACATAGAAGAGCGAAGACCGGATGGCGCACCCGAGCCGGGTCTTCGCGTGGTCGAGCCAGGCATCTGGAGCGTGGGGCAGCACCTCTTTGCGGAAGTATTCCTCAGGATCGTCCCGCAACGGCACGACGACCAGGTCACGCAACTCCGGATCAGGTTCCGTCACACCCCGGCGCTGCTGCACTTCTCCTTGGTCATCGCGCACCCCGATCGCGTTTCGGACGCTCCTTTCGAAGGCGGCACCTCGCGGCCAGGTCTGGCCGACGGTCGCGACCGCGTGCCGCAGTGCCGAGAAGGCGTCTGAGCTGGTGGTCCAGGACGTTCCGACGAGCCCACGCAGCGCGCCAACCAGCTTCTCGGGGTGGTCCCCTCGTTGGATCGGCCGCAGGGAGGAGAGCTGCTGCAAGCCGTCGGTGGTGAGTTCGAAGCGCAAGCGCAGCGGGCGCTCGATGACAATCTGCCGGTACAGCAGGTCCTCGTTCCGCACGACACTCACCTGGTCGCGGGGAGACCCGCCGACCGGAGCCGACAGCGCATCTTCGTAGAGCCGGACGATCTTGTTGAGTTGATCGGGGCCGAGGTACTTCCGCTTACTGCCAGATGACTGCCGCGTCTTCTGCCAGTGGTCCTGCGCCTTGACCAGGGCCACCCTGCCCCTATGCGCCGACTTCTTGCGATTACTCAGGACCCATAGGTACGTACTGACGCCGGTGTTGTAGAAGAGTTGGTCAGGCAAGGCGACGATGCCCTCGAGCCAGTCATTCTCGACAATCCATCGCCGGACGTCGGACTCACCCAGGCCAGTGGCTCCCCCCTGCATGGGAGAGCCACTGAAGAGGACCACGACACGACTGCCACCATCACCGGAAGCGTCCACCGGCTTCATCTTCGCCAGCATGTGCTGAAGGAAGAGCAGCGATCCGTCGCTGACACGCGGCAGTCCCGCACCGAACCGTCCTGCATTGCCCAGCTCATGCTCGGCGCGGACCTGTTGCTCAGCGTGCTTCCAGCTGAGGCCGAACGGCGGGTGCGCCAACAGGTAGTCGAAGCTCTGGTCCTTGAAGAGGTCCTCCCGCAGGACGTTCCCGAACAGGATCTGTCCCGGATCACGTCCGCTCATCAGCATGTTGGAGCCAGCGACAGCCCAGGTCTCGGCGTTGATCTCCTGGCCGTACAGGGACACATGCGCCAAGGGGTTGGCGGTCTCGATGCGCTCGGCCACCTCCTCGAGCAGTCCGCCCGTCCCGCAGGCCGGGTCGTGGACCGTGCGGAGCACGCCGGAAAGCGTGAGCTCATGCTGATCGGGCTGCAGCAGCAGTGCAGACATCAGCCGGCCGACGTCACGTGGGGTGACATGCTCGTCGGCGCCAGTCCCTCCTGCCTGGTCGACCGAGCGCCGTACGAGGTCCTCGAACACAAACCCCATGTCGCCGGCAGAGAGGGGTGCCCCCAGGTCCATGGAGAGGAATCGGCTGACGACGGCATACAGCAGCCCAGCGTGGTGCAGCCGTTCGACGGTGCGGTCGAACTCGAAGCGCTGGAACACGTCCCTGACGTTCTCGGAGTAACCGCGCACGTACTCACGCAGCAACGCCACCAAATTGCTCGGGTCGGCGACGACAGCATCCAGGGCGTAGCGACTGGTGTTGAAGAAGGGATGGCCAGAGGCGCGGCGCAGCGCAACATCCCGGAATGAGTCCGAATGTGCACCCTTATCCGCCAATTTAGCCGAGGTGTTCAGCACCTCCTGGCGAGTGGGTTCGAGTAGGCAATCCAAGCGCCGCAGCACGGTGAACGGCAATACAACGCTGCCATACTCAGATGTCTTGAAGTCCCCACGCAGAAGATCCGTGAGTGACCAGATATGCCTGGAAAGCTGCGTCCCTGAATCGCTCATGGCATCCCCCTCCGACCACCCGGCCCCTCCTGCACTGAGGTCCGATCTTCACACAGTCATTGGATCTTACGCAGGGGGCATCACCGTGACGGCCCGTTCCCGCCAATCAGCCACGCCGCTTCCTCAGCAGCAGCCGGCAGCACATAGACCCGACCTGGCATGGTCGCGTCAGCAATGGCTGCGACGTAAAGGTATGACATCACCGGGCACGCCCACCCGACACCCACCGCTTCATCCGTACACGCATCGACTCGGCGCTGCTGCGACTTGAATCGCTATGGTCCGCCTGGCCGAATCCGCTCACGGTGCACTCTGCCCCGTTCCATCGCCGCCAGGTCTGGGCTGCAGGGCCTCTGTCGTAGCACGCTCAGGCCGCTCTTGATGTCAGTGACACCCTTTAGGATTCGGTCCGAGGGTTGAGCTGTGCTTCCTGAACGCAGCGGCAGGAACTACGGCAGGCTTACAGACACGGACGGGGAGCCGCATGCTGGAAGACCGGTGGACGACGGTCACCGAGTCCGAGTATGAGCACGAGCGCCGTGGTCTTGAGGCGATCCGCCGGCGTCTGCCAGATGAGGAGCCGTGGCGTGCCTGGACGAACTTCATGTTCACCGCGAACAGCGGGCACGTCCGTGAGGTCGATCTTCTGGTGGTAGCGCCGGCCGGGGTCTTCCTGGTCGAGTTGAAGGACTGGCACGGCTCGGTCCACGGCGGCGGCAACGACTGGGTGCAGACCACGCCCAGCGGGACCAGCCGTCGGCACGGCAACCCGCTGCACCTGGCGAACCGGAAGGCCAAGGAGCTGTCGGGCCTGATCAACGGCGTCTCCGGTCGGCCCGCGCACCGAACGAAGATCTGGGTTGGTGAGGCTGTCTGCTTCACGGACGACAAGCTTCAGGTGAACCTTCCGGCTGCCGACATGAACGGCGTGTTCACGGTCAAGCAGCTGGTGGAGATGCTGGCCGTGCCGCCGGGAGACGCCCGCTACCAGATCACAGCCGAGGCATCCCGCTTTGTCGATGCAGCCCTGAAAAAGCTCCGTATCGCACCGATCCGCCGCCAGCACGAGGTGGGCTCCTACCTCCTGGAGGCGAAGGCGTTCGACTCCGGGCCGTCCTGGGCCGACTATCTGGGACGCCATTCCCAGCTGCACGATCTGGCACGGGTACGGGTCTTCCTCAGTGAACGTGGTGCCTCCGACGACGAGCGGCGCTCGGTGGAGCGTGCCGCCGCCCGCGAGGCATCGGTACTCAGCCGTTTTCGTCATCCCGGTGCGGTACAGCTGAAGAATTATCTGCCGTCGGGGCATCCCGCCGGGCCCGCGATCCTCTTCGACTACCACCCGGAGACGCTGCGCCTGGACGATTACCTGGTCCAGCACGGTGAGGGTCTCGACCTGCAGGGGCGCCTCGCGCTGGTGCGGCAGCTTGCCGAGACGGTGCGCTCCGCGCACTCCCGGCGGGTCCACCACCGCACGCTGTCGGCGCACGCGGTGCATGTGATTCCGCGCGACCGCGGTCCACGCGGGCGGGAGCTCGGCGAGGAGCAGCGCTGGCTGCGTCCGTGGACGCAGATCGCGGATTGGCAGATCGCCACTGGGCAAAGCTCCAGCCGCGGCCGGCCGCTGACCCTGGCTCCGACTAACGTGACGGGGTTCCATGTCGCCGAGCAGGCAGATCCTTATCTGGCTCCGGAGCTGAGGATTCCGAAGGCCGATCCAGTACGCCTCGATGTGTACGGGCTCGGCGTGCTCACGTATCTGCTGGTGACCGGGCAAGCGCCTGGCGCGAGCCAGAGCGAGGTCATGGCACGTCTAGAGGCCGGCGAGAGTCTGCGTCCCAGCGCGCTCGTCGACGGTCTCAATCCGGACATCGACGATCTGGTGGAGGCTTCCACCGCGTACGAACCGGGTCGGCGTCTGTCCACGGTCGACGACTTCCTGGAGATGCTGGAGTACGTCGAGCAGGCATTCGTCGAGGAGGTCCCGGGCGGCGGGGATGCGGGCGCAGTCGCGGGCGGGGACGGCGGTTCAGCCGCAGGCGTGGGCGAGGAAAGATCCGAGCCGGAGAAGGACCCGCTGGAGGCCGTGGCCGGGGACGTACTGGCCGGACGCTGGGAGGTCGTGCGCCGCCTCGGTACAGGCTCGACCGCGCGGGCCTTCCTGGTGCGGGATCTGGAGGGCGAGCCTCGGCGCAGCGGCGGCCTGCCGGTGGCAGTGCTGAAGGTCGCGCTGAGCGAGGCCAAGCATGCTGTCCTGGATCGTGAGGCGGAGGTCCTGGGCCGGATCCACCGGGACTCCAGCATCATCTCGCTGTACGAACCGCAGCCGCTGACACTGGCCGGGCGCCGGGTCCTGGTCCTGGAGTACGTGGGTGACAGCCGGGAGCTGAAGGACCAGGACGGCAGTGCGAGTAAGGGGCCGCGCCGCCGGGAGGACACCGTTGCGCGGCAGCTGCGGGACAACGGCCGCTTGGGCATGGACCAGCTGGAGGCGTACGGGAAGTACCTCTTCGGTGCTGTGGAGCACCTGGAGGCGGAGGGGATCTGGCACCGGGATCTGAAGCCGGACAACATCGCGATCCGGGTCCGCCCCAACGGCACCCGGCAGCTGGTGCTAATCGACTTCTCGCTCGCCGGGTACCCGGCGAAGGAGATCGAGGCGGGCACCGAAGGCTATCTCGACCCGTTCGTGGGCATCATCACGCGCGGCTCGTACGACGGGCACGCCGAGCGGTACGCGCTGGCCGTGACGCTGCACGAGATGGCCTCGAACGAACTGCCCCGCTGGGGCGACGGCTCGGTCACGGCCCGGCAGACGGATGCGAAGGAGTATCCGTACCCGCAGCTTGCGGCAGACGCCTTCGAGCCGGCCGTCCGGGACGGCCTGGTGGCGTTCTTCCGTAAGGCGCTGGCCCGGGATGTGAAGGACCGCTTCCCGGATCTCAAGCCGATGGAACGTGCCTGGCAGCGGATCTTCCTGGACGCACAGCAGACGACGGCGCCGAGCACCGGTCACGGTGAGAAGTCGGGGCGCGGAGCGAAGGGCGGCACCGACGCGGTTTCCGAGTCGGCTACGCAGCCGCGGATCGGGCGGGAGGATGACGACGTCTCCGCCGAGCAGGTCCGCGACCAGCAGGCCGAACGCGCCGACCGGAACACGCCGCTGTCGGTGGCGGGTCTGACGGTCGCAGCGCAGTCGCAGCTGTTCGCGATGGGGCTGAACACCGTCGGTGACGTCTTGGACTACTCGGCGAAGAAGTTCCTCACCGCGCCGGGCATGGGCTCGCGCACCCGGGAGGAGATCCAGCGCCGGCAGAAAGAGTGGAACGCACGCCTGGGCAAGGCGGCTCCCGCGCCGCTCAGCGCGGAGGCCCGCAAGGCGGCGGGCCAGGAGCTCTCCGACCTGGAGCGGGCGGTCGCAGAGTCGGTCGCCGCCGACGGGGACGGCGCCGACCCGCAAGTGCTGGGCGGCCTGAGCCTGGACGCGCTCGCCGCCCGTCTCGTACCGAAGCCATCCAGCGGTAGTGCCCGCTCCAACGCCAAGGAGCGCGAAGCAATCCGGCTGCTGCTGCGGCTGCCCGATGAGACAGGCACTCTGCCCGGGGGCCTGGCCTGGGTCCGGCAGCGGGACGTCGCCGATGCGGTCGGCCTGACGGCGGGCCGGATCCCGCAGATCGTGAAGAAGGCGCGCGAGCGCTGGTACAAGGACGCAGCCCTGGGGCTGCTGCGTGAGCAGGTGGTGGAGCTCCTGGCTGAGCGCGGCCGGGTGGCCCCGGTGATCGAACTCGCCGACGCCCTCATCGCCCGGCGCGGCACCCAGCACGTGGAGCGGCGCAACCGGCGTGCACTCGCCCTGTCGCTGCTGCGTGCGGTGGTCGAACGAGAGAGTTACGACAACGAGTCCCCGCCGCTCTTCCGCTACTTCCACGCCCGCATGCCCAAGGGCGCCGATCCGGTCCTCGGCCTGCTCGCCCTGGATGTCCGGGAGGACGTGGACGGTCCTGACACCCCGGCCCTGCCCGCCCTGCAGGAGTACGCGCTGAACCTAGGCGCGCGGGCCGACCGGCTCGCGGCGCTTGAGTCCCTGCCGACGGCGAGCACGGTCCTCACCGAGCTGGACGCGGTGCGACGGCCACCGGGCAGCCTGGGCTGGGACGAGCGGCGCACGGCCGAGATCGCGGTCGCCGCCTCCACCCGGGCCGCGCTCACCCCGCGGTTGGAGATCTACCCGCGCGACCTGGACCTGGTGCGTGCGCTGCGGATCACCCAGGCCGGCGTGGTCGCCGTGCAGCCGGGCGTCGAGGAGGAGCGGCAGCCGGGCCTGACGGTGGACGCGCTGCACAAGCGGGTCGCCACCCGCTTCCCCGACCTGGGCACCGATCCGCTGGCGCCGCGCGAGCTGCCCACGGGCAGCGCCCTGGTCCGCGCCCTGAAGCAGGCCGGCTTCGACCTGAAACTGGCCACCCGCTACGACAAGGTGCTCCGGCTCATCCCGGATCGCCCCTCCGGGGACGCCACTGCCGGGCTGACCTCAGCGAGTTGGGGCGCCTCGGCGGCGCGCCGCTCCGCCCCCACCCAGTACGACGCGGACGCGGCCGTCGCCGCTGCCGTCAAGGCTGAGCAGCGACTTATGCACTCGGCGCAGCAGGACGGCTTCCGGGTCCTGACCGTGCCCCAGCGGCGTGCCGAGGACGCGGTGCGGCGGCTGGCCGGCGAGCCATACGGGGCTCGGCCGGTGTCGGTGACCGGACTGTTCGTGGCCGAACTGCGCGGCGTGGTCGGCGAGGCTGCCCGTCCGACCTGGGAGACCGTCCTCAAGGCGGACGCCGCCGAGCCGGGTAGTCGGGCTCACCAGCAGCTGCGCATACGCACCGACAAGGCGTGGGGGCGGATCGAGCCGCGGTTGCGGGAGCGGCTGGCGGAGGCCGATGGTCCGCTGTTGCTCACCGACACTGCGGTGCTGGCCCGCTATGACGCGCTCGACCTGCTCGGGCGGCTCGCGGAGGAGGCTCGGCAGGGCGGCAGCCCGCTGTGGCTGCTCGTCGCCCAGTCCGATCCGGCACGGGCGCCGCGGTTGGCCGGGCAGAGTGTTCCGTACCAGGCGGGGTTCGACGAGTGGATCGTTGTGCCTGACGCCTGGGTCGCGCGCAAACACCTCGAGCCGGACGCCTGACCCGCCCCTCCTCCTAACCTGATCTTCTTCCGTCCTCTCGTTTTTCTCCTCAGGAGCCGTTCGTGATCGACCGCAAGATCCTCCTCGCCGACCTGCAGAAGCAGGTCAAGGCGGCAGAGACCGATCTGGAACAGCAGGTCAAAGCCGTCCCCGAGGTCGGGACGCGGCTGCGCGGCGAGTATGAGCAGGCCCGGAAGCTGGGCCGTACGTCGGCGACGTGGAACGCCTGGCTCGGCGAGCGGATCACCCAAGTCGCGGTGGCCTGGGTGCTCGGCACAGTCTTCGTGCGGTTCAGCGAGGACAACCGGCTGATCGCCGAGCCCTACATCACCTCCCCCGACGTGGCAGGGCGGGAGACAGCCCAGGCGCGGTACGAGGAATACCTGGAGAAAGACGCCGACCCGACGTATCGAGGGTGGCTGGAGACGGCGTTCGCCGAACTGGGCGCCGGGCAGGCCGGGCGGCTGCTCTTCGACCGCGACCACAACCCGCTCTACCAGATCCCACTCTCGCACGACGGCGCGGGCGCGCTGCTCGCGTTCTGGCGGGAGCAGCGCACCGGCGGGGACGAAGGGGCTGGCGGTCCGGTCCTCGTGCACGACTTCAGCGACCCGTTGAGCGCGGACGGCACCGAGGGGTGGGACACTCGGTTCCTGGGCGACCTGTACCAGGACCTGAGCGAGTCGGCCCGCAAGACGTACGCGCTGCTGCAAACGCCAGAGTTCGTGGAAGAGTTCATCCTCGACCGGACGATGACCCCAGCAGTGCGGGAGTTCGGCTTCGAAGAGCTGAAGATGATCGACCCAACCTGCGGGTCCGGCCACTTCGTACTCGGCGCATTCCGGCGTCTGGTGCGGATGTGGGCCGAGCAGCGGCCCGAGGTCGGCGCTTACGAGCGGGTGCGAGCGGCCCTGAACTCGGTGCACGGGGTGGACCTCAACCCGTTCGCGGTCGCAGTGGCCCGTTTCCGGCTCCTGGTCGCGGCGATGGCCGCGAGCGGCATGCGGACGTTCGCAGAGGCGCGGAAGTACGAGTGGCCGATCCAGCTCGCGGTGGGCGACTCGCTGCTGCCTACGGAGCACCGGCAGGAGGGTCTCTTCGGCGACGAGCAGCTGAGCCTTGGCGACAGGGGGGAAACGGGCGACGCCGAAGACCCGTACTACGCGCTGAGCACGGAGGACGTGTTCGAGTACCCGCAGATCCTGAACCGGGGCCGCTACCACGTCGTGGTGGGGAATCCTCCGTACATCACAGTCAAGGACAAAACACTCAACGAGCTGTATCGCAAGCTGTACAACGCGTGCGCGGGTACGTACGCACTGTCAGTCCCATTCGCGCAGCGCTTTTTCGAGCTTGCGGTTCGGGACGAGGCGAAGTCCGGGCTCGGCTACGGCATGGTCGGCCAGATCACAGCGAACTCGTTCATGAAGAGGGAGTTCGGAAAGAAGCTGATCGAGAGCTTCTTCCGGGATCAGGTCGAACTGACAGAGGTCATTGACACGTCGGGCGCGTACATCCCAGGGCATGGGACGCCGACGGTCATCCTCATCGGCCGCCCGCTGGATTACACGGGCCCTCGCCGGGCCACCATCCGCACGGTCCGGAGCGTTCAGGGGGAGCCAGCGGCTCCGGAGAAGGCGGAAGATGGACTCGTCTGGCGGGCTATCACTCAACAGACCGACTCCCCGGACTCCGAGAGCGACTGGATCAGCGTTCGCGACACGCAACGTGACGACCTGTCAAAGCATCCATGGAGTCTCACGGGAGGTGCCGCACCAGACATCCTGAAGATCGTCGATAGCGCGGGAAAGCCGCTGCGAACTGCGTCACAAGAACTCGGCCTGTCTATCGTTACTGGCGAGGACAACGCCTTTGGTTCGGTGAACACTGCTGCCGCCCGCCAACGAGGTGCCAGGCCCACCGCTGTCGCCAATGGCGATGAAGTCCGAGATTGGGGACTCACCGCCGCCACCTGGCTCACCAGCCCGTACGACCAGGATATGAAGCTCGTCGAGGGTGCAGAGATCGAGGACTTGCTGCGCTTCATGTGGCCACTGCGTCACGTACTGGAACTTCGTAAGCGCTTCAGTATCACTATGCTGGACCGGGGAATTCCTTGGATTTCATGGCGTGAGGTTTACAGCTCCCGCGTCAAAGCTCAAAAGCTGATCGTTTACGCAAAAGTCGCAACGCATAATCACTTCTACCTCCAGACCGGCCGACTCCCTGTGAAGGACTCGGCACAGGTAATCAAGCTCCGTGATGACGCCACAACGGAAGAGCATCTGGCGCTGCTTGGGTTGCTCAACAGCTCCACGGCCGGGTTCTGGCTCAAGATGGTGAGTCATGACAAGGGCGGCCAGGGCGTAAACGAGGGCTACAAATCACAGGCATGGGAGCGTTTCTACGAGTTCACCGGGACCAAGCTCCAGGAATTCCCTCTACCCGCCAGATATCCCACTGCCCTCGCCACCGAGCTTGACGCCCTCGCCCAGCAGCTCTCCGCGACGTCCCCCGCCGCCCTCGCCACCGAGGCCGTCCCCACCGCCACCGCCCTGCGCGAAGCTCAAACCCACTACAACTCCACCCGCGCCCGCATGATCGCCCTCCAGGAGGAGCTGGACTGGCAGGTGTACTCCCTCTACGACCTGCACTCCGAGGATCTACGCCTGCCCGACGCCTCCGCCGTGCCCGAACTTGCCCTCGGCGAGCGGGCTTTCGAGATCGTGCTCGCACGACGCGTAGCAGCCGGTGAGGCCAGTGGCGAGTGGTTCAAGCGACACGGCTCGACGCCGATCACGGAGATCCCCGCCCACTGGCCCGCCGACTATCAGGCGCTCGTGCAGAGACGGATCGAGGTCATCGAGTCGAACCGTGCGATCGGCATGGTGGAGCGCCCCGAGTACAAGCGGCGCTGGGCCACCGAGGGCTGGGATGCGATGCGGCAGAAGGCGCTGAAGTCCTGGCTGCTCGACCGGGTCGAGGACCGCGCGTACTGGTTCGACGCCAGCGGCAATCCCACCGTCACCACACTCGCCCGCCTCGCCGAAAGCCTGTCCGCCGACGAGGACTTCACGTCCGTTGCCGAGCTGTACGCACCCCGGCAGGACCTCGTGAAGACCGTGCGGGAGTTGCTGTCCGAGGAGCATGTGCCGTTCGTGTCCGCGCTGCGGTACAAGCCGACCGGGCTGAAGAAGCGTGCTGACTGGGAGCAGGTCTGGGAGTTGCAGCGGGAGGAGGACGCGGCGCCCGACGAGCCCGCCAAGCGGAAGGTCCGCGAGCGGACGCCCGTGCCGCCGAAGTACACCTCGGCGGACTTCCTGAAGCCGAGCTACTGGCGTGCGCGCGGCAAGCTGGATGTGCCCAAGGAGCGGTTCGTGTCCTACGGCACGGTCAACGCGCAGTCGCCGGAGCTGTACGGGTGGGCCGGCTGGGATCACCTGGAGCAGGCCCTCGCCCTCGCCTCGTACATCCAGCAGGCCGGGCTCAGCGACGACGAGCTCGTGCCGTACCTGGCCGGGCTACTTGAGCTGCAGCCGTGGCTGGAGCAGTGGTATGGCGAATACGACCCGGAGTTCGGGGCGTCGCCGGCCGCCGAGATCCTGGCGTTCAGGCAGCAGAAGCAGGGCGAGCTCGGGTTGACCGACGATGCACTGCGGGCCTGGCGTCCATCCGCCGTCAGCCGTGGACGCGGCGCGTCGAAGGCCGCCACATCGAAGACGCGCACGGGCACGAAGGCCGCCCTCCAGACGTCCATCATCGACGCCGACAATGACACCGTCACCGAGGCCGTAAGCGACGCAGAGTCCGCCTGACTAGGGCGAGGAGCAGACACACCATGGCGTTCATGAACAGGAACAATCCTCGTCCCGAGGACCGGCCGCTGCTTCGGGAGTTGATCGACATCCCGGAGTCGGTGTCCACCTCCGACTTCGTGTTGAAGCTGAACGAAGCGGTCACGCCTGAGGGGGCCGAGGCCGCGCTGAAGGACTACGTCGTCACCGACCGGCTGCTCGGCAACTTCGACGAGGCCCTTGACCTGATCAAGTCGGCGCTGGACAGCCGCTCTTCGAAGGCTGCCTATCTACACGGCTCGTTCGGCTCCGGTAAGTCGCACTTCATGGCGGTGCTGTACGCGCTGCTGTCACGTAACCAGGCCGCCCGGGCGCGCCGCGACCTCGACCCGGTGCGGGCCCGGCACGCCTGGCTGGATGCGGACGACCGCAAGTTCCTGCTGGTGCCGTATCACATGCTGGGCTCTAAGTCCCTGGAGCAGCGCGTGCTCGGCAAGTACGTGGAGCACGTACGGAAACTCCACCCAGACTGCCCGCTGCCGCAGGTCTACCGGACCGACGGGCTCTTCGAGGACTTCGCCGAGCAGCGCCGCCGGAACGGCGACGAGCGAGTGATCGAACAGCTCGCCGATGCCGGCGACGGCCAGGAGGACGAGTGGGGTGACTCCTTCGCCTGGACCACTGAGCTGCTGGACCAGGCGATGAACGCGCCAGAGGAACACGAGAACACCAAGGACCTCGACCTGGAGAACCCTTCCACGCCGCGGGAACTGCGGGCCCGGCTCGTGCAGGACCTCACCCAGACCCTGTTCCCGTCGTTCTCGCGCAACGCCTCCGAAGATGCCGACGGGTTCGTCTCGCTGGACAAGGGGCTCGGCATCATCGCCGCGCACGCCAAGTCCCTTGGCTATGACGGGCTCGTCCTCTTCATGGACGAGCTGATCCTGTGGCTGGCCTCCCGCATCCACGACCAGAAGTTCGTCTCCCGTGAAGCCGACAAGATCACGAACTTTGTGGAGGGCGGCGACGAACGGCGCGCCATCCCAGTGGTGTCATTCATCGCCCGCCAGCGCGACCTGCGTGAGCTGGTCGGCGAGGAGATGTCGGGGGCCGCCGAGGCCGCCGTCCAGGACAGTCTGAAGCTCAGCGGCGGGCGGTTCGACAAGATCGTCTTGGAGGACCGCAACCTCCCACAGATCGCGCAGGCCCGCCTGCTCAAGCCCACCAGCCCGGAGGCCGAGGCGAAGGTGGAGGCTGCGTTCGCCGAGGCCAAGAGGCTCGGTCCGGACGTATGGGACACCCTGCTCGGCCATGACAAGTCCACCACCGGCGCGGACGAGGGCGCGTTCAGGCGGACGTACCCGTTCCCGCCGGCGTTCATGGACACCCTGGTACACATCTCCGCGGCGCTGCAGCGCTCCCGCACTGGCCTGAAGCTGATGAGTCAGCTGCTCGTCGACCACCGCGACGATTGGCGGCTCGGGCAGCTTGTGCCGTTGGGTGATCTCTACCCGGCGATCGCGGGCGGCGGCGACAAGGCATTCAGCGGGGAGACCAGTGTTCATTTCGAGGCCGCCGACAAGCTGTACCGGGACAAGCTCCGCCCGTACCTGCTGAAGACCAACCAGGTCACCGAGGACCAGGTCGAGGCGTACCGGCGCCGCCCCGAGACCCTCGGCGACCCGCAACTTGCAGCCCGCTGCCGCGACTTCACTGGTGACAGCCGACTGCTGCAGACCCTGCTGCTCTCTGCGCTCGCGCCCAGTGTGCCCGCACTGGCCGACCTCACCCTGGCGCGGCTGCACGCCCTCAACCACGGCTCCATCACCACCCGCATCGCCGGGACGGAGGTCGGTCGGCTCGAGCAGAAGGCGAAGGAGTGGGCGGCGACCTTCCCCGAGATAAAGGTGACCGGTACCGGGCCGGGTGCGGTGGTGCGCCTGGAGCTCACCGGTGTTGACCTGGACGCCGTCCTCGCCAACGCCCAGGTCCACAACAACCAGAACAACCGGCGTGCCAAGATGCGCGGCCTGCTCAAGGAGGCGCTCGGCGTCAGCGACGGGCCTGGCGGCTTCGACGCGTACGACGTGCTCAACCTTGTGTGGAAAGGCACCGAACGGCAGGTCGAGGTGGTCTTCGGTAACGTCGCCGATGTCGACTCGCTGCCCGAGGCGACCCTTCGGCCAAGCCAGGAGGACGCCTGGCGGCTCATCGTCGACTTCCCCTACGACGAGGGTGAGTTCGGGCCGATGGACGACCTGCAGCGGCTGCGCGCCCTGCGGGAGAAGCCGGGCGGTGACGCACGCACCCTGGCCTGGCTGCCCACCCACCTGACCGATGCTTCCCGCGGCGACTTCGAGCGCCTCGTCGTCATCGACAAGGCCCTCGCTGACGAGACCCGCTTCGACTCCGACTTCGCGCGCAGCCTCAACGCCGACGACAAAGAGCGCGCCAAGGGCATGCTCCAGTCGCAGCTCCTCATCCTCACCGAGCGCGTCACCCAGGCGCTGCGGCAGGCGTACGGGCTCACGCAGAAGCAGGAAGGGGTCGTCGACCTCAGCTTCGACACCCACCTGGTCGCCCAGCAGGACGTGCCCGAGCTGCGGCTTCCGCTCGGCGCGACACTGGATACCGCCGTCCGCGACCTGGCCGGCAAGCTGCTCGCCCACCAGTACCCCGCCCACCCCGACCTGGACCCGGACGGCAATGGCAGGCCCGTGAAGCCTGCCGAGATCAAGACCGTCTTCGAGTACGTCCGCAAGGCCGCCGAGAACCGTGACGGCCAGACCGAGGTCGACTCCAAGGACCGCAAGACCATGGCGCGGATCGCGGGCGGCCTCGGGCTCGGCGCGATGCGGGAGGCGTACTACCGGCAGTCCACCGCCTGGTCCGACCACTTCAACGACCAAGCCCGCCGGAACGGCACCGCCGAGCCGACCCTGGTCAAGCTCTCCGACTGGTGCGACCTTCCCGAGCCGCGCGGACTGCCCGAGCCGCTGCGCCGGCTGCTCGCCGCCGCGTACGCGGAGATGACCGACCGGGTATGGGTGCGCGGCGGCGTCCCCATCGAACCCGCGCCTGCACCGCACGAGCTGAAGCCGGACTACGCCCTGCGCGAGCAGCAACTGCCCACGGAGAGCGACTGGACAGAGGCGCGCAAGCGGTTCGAGACCATGCTCGGCGACCAGGCGCCGCAACTGCGCCGCGGCCGGATCGTCAACCAGTTCGCCGCACAGATCAAGCAGGCCGCCGCCTCACTCGGCCAGGACGCCGGACGGCTCGTCGGGGAACTGGAGAAGCACCGCGGCTTCCTCCATCTGAACGACGACTCCCCCCGCCTCGTCCTTGCCCGGCGGGCGCAGGAACTGGTCAAGGAGGTGACGGAAGCGGGCATCGAGGCGAAGACCGTCGTGGACCGGCTCGCCCGCTTCCCTCTCGGCGACTTTTCCGCACACCGGTACGGCATGTCGTTGAAGAGCGCCGGGAAGGTCGCCAGCGCGCTGCAGGACACCAGCTGGGACCAGCTGAGCCTGGCCGACACCCTCGGCGTGGACGGCGCGGCCGTCCTGGAGCGGGTGCGGGATGCTGCTGCTGGCGACCCGGGTGATTACCCCGACCTGCCGGGCGTGCTGCACGCCAGCAGCCGGGAAGTGCTGTCCCTGCTGAGGTCTCGCCAGAGCACGACCGAGCGCCCCCAGCCGTCGCCCACTCCGCCGCCGAGCTCCGACAGCGTGGACCTGAACAGCGGCTCCGCCCACCCGCAGGTGCTGCCGGAGCCGCCGCAGCAGCCGGGGCCGCGCACACCGTCCCGGTCCGTGGCCCGCTCCGGCGGCGGGCGGACTACCGCCGCCCGGGCCGCCGCCGAACTGCAGGCGGAGATCGCGGCGCTCGCGGCCGAGCACCCGAACGCCACCGTCGAGGTCACCTGGAAGGTCGTCGACTGATGTCCGACACGGTCACCACAGCCCCCGCGACCGCCGGCCCCGCCCGGCTGTCGGCAGGAACCGTCCGTCAGTACCTCGCCGCCCGCAGTCGGCTCGGTGACGGCACGGTCCGCGTACTGCTGCTGCGGGCCGCTCCCGTCTGGGACGGGCCCGCCGTGCAGCGTACGGCGAGCGGGCTGCAGGCGCGGGTGGTCGTCGCGCCCTCGGTGCTGGCCGTGCACGAGCAGATCCTGGGCCACCTCGACGCGTCGACTCCTCCCGACCCCAAAGTCCTGGTCGTCCTCACCGACCGCGAGGACACCGACCTGGACCCCGGGCTGCTCGCCCGCGTGTACGGCGGAAGGATCCGGTCCGTCGACAATTGGGAGGTCGTGCAGGAGGCGTTCGACGCGCGCGGTCTCGACGGGCGGCTGCGGAGGGAGACCTGGGCGGCCGAAGCGCTCCTTGACGCGGCGGCCAGCCGCGGTTGGCCCTCGCTCGGCAAGGGACTGCTCTCCCGAGACGAGGCCCTCACCCGGCTGGCCCGGCGTCGGCTCCGGCTCGGCCGCCGTGACACGGACGCGTTGGGCGGGCCGGCCGCACACGACGACGGGGACCGCATCGACCCCATCACCCTATTCCGGTGGACCCACATCCCCGGCGGCCCCAACCTCCTGCGCGACCTGCGCGGACCGGAACGGGCCGGCCTGGCCCGCTTCCTCGCCGAACCCGAACAGGCCGGCTCCACCGGAAAGATCATTACCGCCCTGGTAGACGCCGACCACGGGGCGGACGCAGCCGCCTACGCGGTCGTCTGCGCGGCTCTGTGGGGGCACGCGGAGGCCGACCACGACCTGTACCGGGCGCGCGGGCGCGCTGAGCGATGGCTCGGCGACCAGCCCCCCGCCCAGGGCGACGACCTTGACCGGCTGCTTGCCTCCTTCGGGCAAAGCGGTGAGGCGTACGTCCGCGGCCTCGTCGACCGAGGCGAACACCGGCTCGCCGACCCGGTCCTGAGCAGGGCCGCACAGCTCGTCACACAGTTCGGGGCGCAGACCGCTGCCGCTGCCAGTCCGCTGCTCGCCGCAGGACTCGATGCCCGCTTCACCACAGCGGGCCGCGCCCTCGCCGACGGCGGTCCCGAGACGGTCACGGCTGCCATCACCGCGCTGGCCGAACACGCCCTGGCCGTCGACGGCGCTACCCAGGCCCGTATCGAACGGGTACGGATGGCAGCGCGGCTGCGGCGATGGCTGGCGTGCCAGCCTGAAGTCGACATCGCCTCGGTGGCCGACGGCGCCGCCCGCCAGATACGCGAACTCGGCTGGGTAGACCGAGCCTTGGAACACCTGGACGCGGGCGGCGACGCAGATGACGCACTCGCCAACGCCTACAGCCGGATCGGCGAGCAGGTGCGCAGCAAACGTCGTGAGCTGGACCGCGCGTTCTCCGAGCGGCTCGCGGTGTGGACCGCAGATGGCACCGCCCCCGGCGCCATGCTCACCGTCGAAAGCTTCCTGGACCGGGTTGTCGCGCCCGTCGTGGACTGTCCCGGCCGACGGGTCCTGCTCCTCCTCATCGACGGAATGAGTGCGGCGATCGCAGCCGAACTGGGTGAGGAACTGCACGGACACTGGTCCGAGTTCGACCCGCTGCAGGGCGCGACCGGAGCACCGGTGAGGCGTGCCGTGGCCGCTGCGCTGCCCACTCTCACCACCGTTTCCCGCACCTCGCTGTTCGCCGGCACCCTGATGAAGGGCGACCAGAACGACGAGAAGCGGCTCTTCCCCCAGCACCCGTGCTGGAAGGGGGCCCCTGCGGCTGTCTTCCACAAGGACGATCTGCGCAGCCCCGACACCGGCTCGCCCTTCTCCACCGCTCTGACTGAAGCGCTCGCCGACGAGCGCACCCATGTAGCGGTCGTCCTCAACACCGTCGACGACCGGCTCGCCAAGGAGCAGAAGCTCGGCGACGGCGCTTGGGAGATCAAGGAGATCGGCGGCCTGGAACCGCTGCTACGGGCCGCCCGCGCCAACGGCATGACCGTGCTCCTCACCTCCGACCACGGCCATGTGATCGAGCGACGCAGCAGCAAGATCGACGCGGCGGCCGGCGCCATAGGGTCGGCCCGTCACCGAGCCCCCGGCGGACCCGTCGCACCGGCCGAAATTGAGCTGTCCGGGCCACGGGTGGTCTGGCCGGAGCCCGGATCGCGGATCGTCGCGCTGCGGGACCACGACGCCCGGTACACCGCGCTCAAGGCGGGCTACCACGGCGGGGCAACCCTCGCCGAGTTCACCATCCCCCTCCTCGCCCTACTGCCGTTCGGCGCGGAGCCACCTACGGGGTGGCGGGAGCTGGGCGACCTTACGCCCGGATGGTGGGAGCAGGACAACGACGCCACCACCGGACTCGAGGCCGAGACGAAGGCCGGAGCCGATGCCATCGCGGCACCCGAGGCCACCGTTGCACGCCCAAGCCGCAAGCAGGCCAAGAAGTCAGCCCCGCCCGTGACAGAGGGCGCTATCAGTCTCTTCGGCGAGGACGAGGTCGCACCCTCCGCACCACAGGAACCTGTCGCCCCTGTAGTGAAGCCTGCAGCCGTACCCGTCTCCGATCAAACAGAGGACCCTGCCACCGCACTGGTGAATCGCCTCATGGCCACCGAGCTGTACCAGGAACAGCTGGCACTGCTCGCCCGTGTGCCACGCGACAAGGCGGTCCTGCCGAAGGCTCTGGCCGCGCTGGTCGAAGCGGGCACCTTGCCCATGACCGCCCTGGCCGAACGCGCCGGCCAGCCCGCCACCCGAGCCCCTGGCCTCGCCGCGACCCTGGCCCAGCTTCTCAACTATGACGGCGCCCAGATCCTGGAAATTCTCCCCGACAACCGCACCCTGCGCCTGCACCGGGGCCAGCTGATCGAGCAGTTCGGACTGTGAACCGGGGGTCTGCGGCCATGCCGGGCGGTGCAGTCGGCCCGCCCGGCCGCTCCGGGCACCGGCGGCGCGGTGCACGCACGGGTGTCCGGCCAGGTGGGCAGCCGGATGGGAGACTATTCGGGTGAACGCGTTTGGATCTTCAGCATCCGGGGCTGCCACCCCGGTCAGCGCGGTGCGGCGGCGTGCTGTGGTGGACGCGCTGCGGCGCGGCGCTGTCCCCGAGAGCGGCCTCGACCTGCTCGCCACTGGACTCGACCGCTTCGAGCGGGCCGTCGATGAGGAACTGGACACTGCCGCCGCAGGCGGTTCGGTGTTCAAGGCCGTGCGTGGCGAGTACGGATCCGGCAAGACCTTCTTCACCCGCTGGCTCGGCGAGCGCGCCAAACGGCGCACATTTGCCGTGGCCGAGGTGCAGGTGTCGGAGACCGAGACCCCGCTGCACAAGCTGGAGACGGTCTACCGGCGACTGACCGAGCGCCTGGCCACCGCGAGCTTCCCGCCCAGCGCCCTGCGGCCGGTCGTAGACGCCTGGTTCTACGCACTCGAGGAGGATGCACTCGCCGACGGCGCGAGCGAGAGCGAGCTGCCACAGGCCGTGGACCGGCTGCTCACTGCCCGCCTGGCTGAGGTGTCCCGACACGCCCCCGCGTTCGCCACCGCCCTGCGCGGATACAAGCAGTCCCTGGATGCCGGCGACGAGGCCACCGCCGCTGCGGTGATGGCCTGGCTCGGCGGCCAGCCGCACGTCGCCGCAGCCGCCCGGCGCAGTGCAGGCGTCCGCGGTGACCTCGACCACTTCGGTGCCTTCGGCTTCCTCCAGGGCCTGCTCACCGTGCTGAGGGATGCCGGGCACGCCGGCCTTGTCCTCGTCCTGGATGAAGTAGAAACCCTGCAACGGGTCCGCTCCGACGCCCGCGACAAGGCACTCAACGCGCTGCGGCAGCTCATCGACGAGGTCCACTCCGGCCGCTTCCCCGGCCTGTATCTCATCATCACCGGCACGCCCGCCTTCTACGACGGGCAGCAGGGCGTACAGCGACTCGCACCGCTCGCCCAGCGCCTCGCCACCGACTTCACCACCGACCCCCGCTTCGACAACCCGCGGGCCGTCCAGATCCGGCTGCCCGGATTCACCGAGGCATCACTGACCGGCCTGGGCGCCACCATCCGCGACCTGTATACCGAAGGCTCCCAGTCCCCCGACAGGATCAAGCAGCTTGCCGACGACGCCTACCTCACCGACCTGGCCCGGGCTGTGGGCGGGGCACTGGGCGGGAAGGTCGGAGTCGCACCACGGCTGTATCTGAAGAAGCTGGTCGGCGACGTACTCGACCGGATCGACCAGTTCCCCGACTTCGACCCGCGCAGGCACTACAAGCTGACCGTGGGCAGCAGTGAGCTCACCGTCACCGAACGGAACTTCGCCGCGCCCGCACCGGCCGCCTCGGCTGACGACCTCGACATCGACCTCTGACGCCCCAGTTCCCGAAGTCCCGAACTCTGACGAACAGCCCTGGAGTTGCAGACGTGCAGGAGCAGCCGCGCGGCACTGACCCGCTGGAGCGCCTTGACCCGGTAGTCCTGCACCACATCGTCAACACGCTCGGGTGGCCCGATCTGCGCCCGCTGCAGAAGGCGTCCGTACACCCGCTGATGAACGGTGAGGACGCGGTCCTGCTCGCGCCGACGGCGGGCGGGAAGACGGAGGCCGCCACCTTCCCCCTGCTGTCCGCCATGCGAGAGCAGCGCTGGACCGGCACCTCCGTCCTCTACCTGGCCCCGCTCAAGGCGCTCCTGAACAACCTGGTGCACCGGGTCGACAGCTACGCCCAGTGGCTGGGGCGCCGAGCCGCCCTCTGGCACGGCGACACCCCCGAGTCCGTACGCCGTCGCATCCGCACCGAATCCCCCGACTTCCTGCTCACCACACCCGAGTCGCTCGAAGCGATGCTCATCAGCGTCAAGACCGACCACGCACACATGCTGGGCCGGGTGCGTGCCGTCGTCGTCGATGAGGTGCACGCCTTCGCTGGGGACGACCGCGGCTGGCACCTGCTTGCCGTGCTCGAACGCCTGGAACGGCTCGCCGGCCACCGCATCCAGCGCATCGGGCTGTCCGCCACAGTCGGCAACCCCGACACCCTGCTCACCTGGCTCCAGGGCGCACGCCCCGCCGATCGCCCCGGCCGGGTCGTCGCCCCCGGCGTGACTCTGCCCGCCACAACTGGCACCACCGAGCACCCGCGCCCCGCAGGGGAGGTGGAGCTCGACTACGTCGGATCGCTCGCCAACGCCGCCAAGGTGATCTCCGCCCTGCACCGGGGCGAGAAACGGCTCGTCTTCTGCGACTCCCGCAAGCAGGTGGAAGAACTCGGTGCGGCACTGCGCGCCCGCGATGTCACCGTGTTCCTCTCACACGCCTCGCTGTCCACCGACGAACGCGCACGCTCCGAGCAGGCATTCGCCGAAGCCCGCGACTGCGTCATCGTCTCCACCTCCACCCTGGAACTCGGCATCGACGTCGGCGACCTCGACCGTGTCATCCAGATCGACTCCCCCGGCACAGTGGCCTCGTTCCTGCAGCGCATCGGCCGCACCGGGCGTCGCGCCGGCACATCCCGCAACTGCCTGTTCCTCGCCACCCGGCCCGACACCCTGCTCCAAGCCGCCGGCCTGCTCACTCTGTGGGCCCGTGGCTGGGTGGAACCCGTCACCCCGCCCCCCTCACCCCGCCATCTCGTCGCCCAGCAGATCCTCGCCGTCACCCTGCAGGAACACCGCGTCGGCGACCGGTTGTGGCCCGAGCAGTGGAACGGCCTGGCTCCCTTCGACCAGTCTGCCGCGCCCCTCCTGTCGCACCTGGTCGCGGAAGGCTTCCTCGACAGCGACGGCGGCATGCTGTTCATCGGCTCCGAAGCCGAGAAGCACTTCGGCCGCCGGCACTTCATGGAGCTGACCGCCTCCTTCACCGCACCCCCTGAGTTCACGGTGCTCGCTGGACGCACCGAGATCGGCACCACCGACCCCACCGTCCTCACCGAAGAACGACCGGGCCCGCGCCGCCTGCTGCTGGCCGGCCGCAGCTGGCAGGTCACGTTCATCGACTGGGCCCGACGCCGTGCCTTCGTGGAACCCGTCGAGGACGGCGGCATCGCCAAATGGCAGGGCAGTGAAGCCCGCGGGCTGTCGTACGTCCTCACCCGCGCCATGCGCGACGTCCTGCTCGGCACGGATCCCGACGTCCGCCTCACCCGCCGCGCCGTCGCGGCCCTTGCTGAACTCCGCATGGACCGCGCACCCCACGAAGTACACCCGGCGGGCACCCTGCTGGTCCGCGACGCGGACGCCACCCGCTGGTGGACCTGGGCCGGGTACCGCGCCAACGCCACCCTCACCGCCTCCCTCGGCAACCTCGCCGACCCCGTACAGCGCCCCACTGACACCCATGTCCGCCTCCGTCAGGACCTCTCCCCCACCGACTGGAAAACCGCCCGCGCCGAGCTCCCCGACTCCCTCACCCTGCCCACCGTTGACCCGCGGGCAGTCCGCGGCCTGAAGTTCTCGGCGGCCCTACCGCCCCGCATCGCCACCACCACTCTCGCCGAACGCCTCGCCGACTTCGACGGCGCCCTCGCCGCAGCCCGCGAGCCCGTACGGATGGAATGGGGCACCTGAACAACCCGGAACACAGGCGAATTTTCGGGTGGCTGAGGTCCTTCTCGGCCTGGAGGACACTCGCGCTTGTCTCGATGTCGATGCGGTGTCCGGTGCCGTCTACCCACCTAGGCTTCCACCGCGAGGGGCAGGCAGGTCCTGCTCACCAAGGTTGAGGTCCGCCTCCAGCAGCCACGCCCCAGTTCCAGCCTTGGTGCCAACGCACTTACTCGAGCTCGAGAGATCGCACTTGAGATGGAACCACTCAGGTTGCCATGACTGCGTCGAGATACTCTTGCACCGGCTCGAAAAGCCCATATGGCACGTACTGCGGGATATCGCCATGGGCGACCCACGCAAGCTCAGCCAACTCCTCGGCGTCCGCGACATGAGCAGTACCGCCCACCACCTCACAGGCCGTGTACGACATCAACCGACCCGTCTTCGGGTGAATCCGCTCGCCGAGCAGCTTCATGGCGACCACCTCCACCCCGGTCTCCTCGTGGGTCTCTCGTACGGCGGCGTCTTCGCGGCTCTCACCCGGCTCAATTTCGCCGGCCGGGAACTGCCACGAGAGCTGTCCCTCGCTGACCCGGCGCCGCACCATGAGCACGCGCCCCTCGCTGACGACGATGGCCGCGGCGATGCCCGGCTGCTCCTCCGCGTTCTGCTGCGTTATGTCTGCTCCTCCAGGACAGCCAGGATGGGTGGGAAGATCGTATCGACGGGGATGAAGCGGGGGACCGAGTTTCTTGGGACCCACACGTCGTCGATGTTCTCGACTGCGTTCGTTGCCGAGGCGTAAGGCGGACTGCAGCAGGCAGGCGTAGCGGCCGGTCCAGCGCTCGACCACGTCCATGATGCTGCCCCCTCATCGTCGCTCTGGTGCAGGAACCTGCGCGCGGAAGGTGCACTCCTACCGCACTCGCACTGCATGGTCACGCAGCTGGAGCGTCGGAAGAATCGGAATCGCCAGGAGCCAGGCAAACACCCGCCACAGACTCAGCCCTTGGGCAGGCCACAGAAGGGGCGAGTCACGCTGCCGCGTAGCTCGCCAGGAACAGATTTTGCGCCCGCTCCACATCCCTCGGCGTACGCAACTGCACCTCCAGATCACCCGTCCCATGGTGACCGAGACCGGAGACATCCCGGGTGAATCCCGGGACAAGGTCGACGTCCTTCGGGTCAACCTTCAGGTAGACCAGCAGCTTGCTCCGCTGCGGCGGACAGAGGCAGGCGAAGTTCCGCAGCCGCTGGTACGCCCGGTACGTTTTGCGCTCGACGCGGTTCACACCGTCCCCGAGCGCGAGCAATGCCTCATCGACCGCGCTCTCCAGCTCAACCATCGACGCGTCCTGGATGCCGGCTGTCGCCCGGTCAACCGCCTGGCGGCGGGCTCGGCGTGCCGCCTGCATGCCGCCGCTCCCGGACGCCACGGTCTCAAGCCCGAGCAGGTCGCTCCCGAACAGTCGGTAGCGAACCAGGTCGATCGACCGCCGGTGCTCGTGCACGGCATGCACGTCGTAACGCGTGAAGTCGCCGGCGATACAGATCAGGCGAGGGCTGCTCCACAAGACCTGGGACGCGGCCATCATCCCGAGCCGGTCGAGGACCAGGTGCTCGAACTCGGCACGGTGGTCCATTAGCCACGCCAGGTAGAACAGGCCCTGGTTGATGACGCCGGCGTCGATGCCGCGCTTGTACTCGACGATGACCGGCGATCCGTTCTCGTCCAGCCCGAGCGAATCGACCCGGCCCTTGTGGACCGGCCCGGTGCCGTACTCACTCGCCAGGAAACGGACGCCTAGCAGCGTCTCCATGTGCGCCTCGACGAGACCCTGCACATCTGCCTCGACCTCAGCAAGACGCGGCATGACCTCGCTCACGCCACATTTCGATGCGTCCGTCCGGAACAACTTCAAGCCGACCACCCCCGTTATCGCATAGGAGATCGACAACGTCGGACGGGCAGAGATTTGTTTCCGCAACCGGCGCGAGTCACGTGAAGAAGGTGTGCCGGATGCCCGATCGACTGGGTCAGCTGCCCCGGCGCGCAGCACGCAGGCCGGTGGTACCCGTGATTCGTCGGCGTCCAGCACGAATCCAGCACACGACAGGAGATGCGGAGTTGACGGCAAATGACGAGGGGTCAGGAAATCCAGCACCTATCCAGCACGGTGAAAATTGAGGGGCCTGACTCCGAAGAGCCAGACCCCAATTGACCTGCAGTCGCGCAACGGAGCGAACTGTGACCTAGGCAACACTCAACTCATCCGTGGTAACCGTTCGTCACAGTGCTGGGCAATACAGTCAAGTGCTGGACTCTGCCGACTACTCTCCGGCATCGTGCCTCACGCTGTCAGAGTGAGCCCCTCCACGGCGAGCGAGGCAACATAGCCCCAAATCGCCGGTTAGCCAAACCGGCGATAACGCGGAGTATTGACGGTCACCGCGATGACCGGCGCATGCGGTGTCCGTAGGCCCGGCACGGGCTGCCCGCCAAGACGAAAGTAATCGGAATGCACACGCAGATCGAAGAGACTCTGGGCCCTCGCTATAGCCCCGCTCACATCCGCGCCACCTGGGACGGAACGGGGAGCGTGGAGGACGCCTCAAAGGCGCTGGGATTCTCACGGGCCAAGGGATACGACCTGATCCGCAACGGGCAGTTTCCGTGCCGTGTGCTACGCATCGGCCGTAAGACGCGTGTTGTCACGGCGTCTCTACTCCGCGTCCTCGAAAGCGGAGATCCGGAGTATAACGATGCGCGCGCCGGATGCCGCCCCACGCCCTAAGCCAGCTTCGATGAGGCTCCGCTTCCGGCGGAGCTTCGTCGTTCCAAACGCGCCCTTTCACTACCCCGCTCTGAAGGCAGGCTGGCCAGCCGTGTCACCGTCGCTGTCGTACCCCCACGCTACGGTGTCATCATCTTCGGTGAAGACGATTTACGGGATGGCGCCAGTGCAGCTCACCACCTGTTTCAACACGCTCCTCACGGACACGGTCAACCTGAGCCGGCTCCAGCTCGACATGCTCGACAACCGAGTGGACAGTGTCTACCGAGCCCTCAAGGCAGACGAGGAGATCGGACACCTCGTCCTCGACAAGATCCCTCAGGGTTCGTGGGCGCAGAGAACCATCATCAACCCGGTCGGCGACAAGGAGTTCGATGCCGACTTTCTCCTTCTGATGGAGGAGAACCCGGACTGGCACGGCAGCCCCAAGACCTACATCGACAAGGTCTACGCGGCACTGGACCGCCACAGCCGTTACCGCGAGATGCCGCACTCGCGCAAGTGCCGTTGCGTGCGTCTGGAATACAAGAACCTGATGCACGTGGACATCGTCCCGTACGTCCAGCTCAGCGACGGCCGCGAGGTCATCGTCAACCGGGACGACAACTGCTGGGAGGCGACGGACCCCGAGGGCTTCACGGCCTGGATGCGCAATCAGGACGACATCACCGGCGGGAACCTGCGCAGGGTCATCCGGCTGCTGAAGTACCTGCGCGACCACAAGAACTCCTTCACCGGAACCCGGTCGATCATCCTCACGACTCTGCTCGGAAACCAGGTCAGCGACACCAAGACGCTGATCGATCCGGGCTACTACGCCAACGTCCCCACGACCCTGCTCCACCTGGTCCAGGACCTCAACACCTACCTGCAGGCCAACCCCAACAAGCCGTCCATCGCCGACCCCTCCGGGTCGGGCGTCACGTTTGACCACCGCTGGACCCAGGACACCTACGCCTACTTCCGCGAGCGGATCCGTGTGCACACGGAGGAGATCGAGGCTGCCTACCACCATGCGGACAAGGAGACCAGCATCGAGCTGTGGCAGGGTCTGTTCGGCACCGGCTTCAAGGAGCCCGACGCCCAGCAGAGCAGCGCGAAGTTCCCCGCCGCGGCCGCGTCCGTGGCCGCCGTGACGACGACGGGGCGGTCGGGGCGCGCTGGATGAGCAAGCGAAAGCCCGGGCGGTTCGGCGCTCCCACACCGTGGCAGAGACAGGCGCTCGCGGATCTCCGCGCGATCGGCGCCGAGCAGCCGGACACCCTGCGCGTGGTGGGAGTGCCTGACCGTACGGACGACGGCGCCCTGGCAATCACGATCGAGATCGACACGAGGGGGACCGTCTCGGTGGAGGGAGGGATTCAGCTTCAGCCGCGCGAGCGGTTCGTTCTCAGCGTCTCGTCCTCCCCGCTACTCCCCCCACAAGTCGACGTCACGCACAACCGGTTCATCGGATACCGTCCTGCAGGGCCACCGGCTGTGCTTGTACCTGGACCCGCCGCGAGAATGGAACCCGGCAGGCGGCATCCGCTCCAGCCTAAACCGCCTGTGGGCCTGGCTCGGCGATGCCGCCGGCAACCGGTTCAACGCCTCAACCGCCCTCTATCACGCGGTCGGCGGAGTCCTGCATCAGTCCGCAGGAACACCCACCATCGTTGTGCGTGAACCCGTGCTCGGAAAGTGCGTCCAGGCCGGATACCTGATCCCAAGGACCGCTCAGCGCCTGGACCTCACCTTCACTCCACAAGAACCTCCCACGGCACGCCTGCCGGTCATCATCCTCCCCGCGCCCCTGCCAATGGGAGCCGGCACCACACTCGTCGAACTCCTCCAGCAGATCGATGCGCCACTCGCCAGCCGTGCCCCCACCGCCAGGCCGTTCGCGCCGGCCGTGCTGACCTCCCTCGCGACCAGCGTGGTGAGAAACGCTGAGGACACACCCCAATACCTCCTCCTGGCCGTACCCCACCCCGCCAGCGGCCCACCCCACCTGCTCGCGGGCCGAATCCCCGCAAGCGCCGCCAACGAACTCCGCAGCCTCGCAAGGCGCCAGCCCGGTTGCCTGAGCACTCTCACCCCCAGCGCGGTCAACCCGGCCCTCCCGATCGAGTGGTGCCGAGTGTCCGACGAACGGCATGCCGTCACAACCCGCCGCGACGACAACCGCCCCGTCAACAGCTACCAGAACAAGCACATCCACATCTGGGGCTGCGGAGGCATCGGATCCTGGACCGCCGAGTTCATCGCACGCGCAGGAGCAGCACGCATCACGCTGTGCGACCCCAGCGTCGTCACCGGCGGGCTGCTCGTCCGGCAGAACTTCCTCGAGACCGACCTCGGCGCGGCCAAGGCCGCCGCACTGGCTGACCGACTGCGTAACATCGACGACCGCCTGACCGTCGACATCGCTGAGGGCCTCGTCCCCGAGGGCGCCGAACAGATCATGAACCACGCCGACCTCGTGATCGACGCCACGGTCAGCCTGGCCATCGGGCAATGCCTCGATGTCCTCGCCCGCACACCCAACCGCAAGGCAACCCTCGCCCAGATCGCCACAGACACCCGCACCGGGACACTTGGCATCCTCACCGTCTGCGCACCGGGAACCCTCCAAGGCCCCCACAGCTTGGACTCCCTGGCTGGCTTTTCGGTACTTGACGACCACCAACTCGAGCTGTACCACGCCCTGTGGCAAGAAGCAGAGCCCGACGACGAACTCATACCGACCCGCGGCTGCTCCGTTCCCACCTTCCACGGATCCTCAGCCGACCTCGCCGCCGTCGCCGCCACGCTCACCACGTTTCTCGGCATGCAGCTGGCCGCGTCGAAGTCGGGAACCCACCTGGTCGCTCTTCCACACGCCCGCAGCGGACCGCATCATCACTACGTTCCCCATGTCCCCTAGCCGGGCCGGTGCGGCCAGACCGAGCGCCCATACCCCATACTTCCGCTGCACGGCACCACAGCAACAGACCGGTGTCCCCGAACCAAGGCCCACGACACACTCAACCCCCGCCTGCGCCAGTAGGAGTCGACCTGTGGCACGCAAGTCCATCCCCGACGTCGAGCGGCTCAAGGTCTGGGTCCGCGCCGGCGGACGATGTGAACTTTGCGGAACCTACCTTCTCGAGGGAAAACTCACCTATCAGGACTTCACCCTCGGAGAGCTCGCCCACATCGTGGGGCAGGACGCAACGCCGAAGTCACCGCGCGGCATGGACCCCCTCCCGAAGGACCAGCGCGACCTGGCTGACAACCTCATGCTGCTGTGCCGCGGCGAGCATAACGAAATCGACCGCAAGGGCTCTCTCGACGTCATGACGGTCGAACGGCTCCGGCGCATCAAGCGCGATCGGGAGGAGTGGATCCGGCGGCTGACCGCTCTTAACCCGGAAACCGGCACCGTGGTAATCCGGCTGATCGGACAAGTTCGCGGTCAGGAAGTCGAACTCACCAAGCCCACTGCCGCCGAGGCCGTCATCCGCTCCGAAGAGCGATTCCCCGACTTCCCCCTCAGCCTGCACGGCGACGGCTTCGAGATCGATCTACGACGCATACCCGGTGAGAAGGCCGGCGGGCCAGCGTACTGGGAACAGTGCCAGCAGCAAATCGATCGGGTCCTGGAACACAAGCTGGCGGAAGCGCTGCGTGAGGACTCAGTGCACCACGTGAGTGCCTTCGCCTTCGCGCGCTTGCCACTGCTTGCTTATTTCGGCTCCCGCTTGGACGACACATTCACCGTCTCCATCTACCAACGGCACCGCAGCACAGAATCCTGGTCCTGGCCCGACACGACGGACCGGATGGTGCGCTTCGTCACCGAGCCGCCTCTCTCTCCTGCCCCTGACGCCTCTGACGGAGTGCTGATATTGAACATCTCCGGATCGATCCAGGCAGAAGAGCTACCCCAACAGCTTGCCCTGCTTCCGTGCTGGACGATTCACCCGTACGACGTCACCCCGTCCGTCGACGTAATCAATTCCGTTCCCACGCTCAACGAGTTCACTACGGTGCTCCGGAAACTGCTCTCCGAACTGGAGGCCAACCACAAGAACCTACGACGACTGCACATACTGGCAGCTATCCCCGTGTCAGCTGCGGTGACGCTCGGCCGTGTCCACGATGCCAACGTTCACCCCGACCTGGTCATCTATGACCGCACCGCCGGCCAGTACACGGCAGCGTTGCGCATCTCTTGACGATCACGCACAAGGCGGCAAAAGCCTGCAGCAATGATTGCGTGCCCCAACTGCCCGTGCGATCAGGACCTGCAGCACCGTGACCGCCGAGTTCCGCCAACTGTTACGTAAGCGACTACGACTCCACAAGGGGCAGCACTTGCCTTACTCCGTGCTGCTCCTGGGGCGTCGCCGCGAGAGCGCACCGGTCGCGGCAAACCGTCGCGTTCCCTCGCAGGATTGACGCCTCGTACAGCCCGCGAAGCCCGGTCGCCTCTCAAGCCCCTATAGCGGGGGCCTACAATAAGTCGCCTGAACTGCATTGTGGCACGACGCCCTGGCCCCCGGTCAGGTTCCGGGTTGCGGACAGCGTCCGGCAACGAGCGGCGTGTAGCGATGCCACAATTCGGTTCTGGCCGCGATTTGGTGAATGATCTTGGATTTCTGGCTTGGCCTGCCGAGCTCTTGCTCCCGATCGGAAGACGGCAGTGTTCTGAGGTGGCGGAGTCGCCCGCCGCCCCCGTGTCCAGCCGGGGCTCCCCGCCAAGGGCGCCTTCGGCGTCACTCACGCGATGGTGGCTTCGCCCCCGTGTTGTCAGTGCCGCCTCCTACAGTGCTTCCATGTCTGACAACGAACGGCCGCCGAACCGCAGGCTGGTGGTGGCCGTGTATCCCGCCGGCACCCACCTCGACTGCTCCCGCGCCTCCTCCAACGGGATGCGCGGCAACGTACGCGACGACCGGGACAACTCGCTCATCGGCCAGGCCGAACTCTTTGACGCCCCCGACCGGTACGCCGCTGGCTACCAGGACGGCTACGACCACCGGTCCCACGACGACGAGTTCCTCCGTTACCTCGCGGACTTGCTCGCCCGCGAGGTGGTCCAGTGGTTGGGGGACCTCGCTTTTGACGCGGCAGCCCGCGGCTACGCCACCGCCCGCCCTCGTGTCAACGCCTGGATGCGCCAACGCGTGGACAAGCTGCGCAGCCGCTCACCGAGGGTCGCTGCAGCCACCCACCCCAAGCTCGCCCAGGAATCCGGTCCCGAGCACGTACCGCCGCGACCGGCCGCCGCGACCGCGGGCCACCACCGGGTGGACCCCGTGCTGCGCGCCGACCAAGGCGATGCCTGCGTGAACGCCGCCCTGGAGCGGATCAGCGCTCGGGCGGTCGAGGTCCACGGGATGGCCGCGCGCTACGCCGCGGACCTGCCTGCGGCCGATGCCGCCGACGAGGCCATGCGCCAGGCCGTGGCGGCGGCTGCGGCTGCGCCAGGACTAGCCGCCGCCGCTCTCCAACTCATCGCCTCTGACGAGGCGCTGGGCCTGACCCCTGAGCAGCAGATGTACATGTGGGAGCGTGCCGCCGAACTCGACCTCGCCGTGGTCGACGACCTCACTGGCACTCACACCATGCCGGCAGAGGACGTCGCGCTGCAGAGCCTTGGTGCGCGAGGGGCTAGAGGCTCGGCCAGCGAACCAACTCAGCCCTGATCGCTGTCAAGGCTCGCGGATCTCGGTGGCCGTCTGCCGGGATCGGCTGCCACGATGTGGCTGGCGAAGTCGCCCGCAAGGGTGCGGCAGCCCGAGAAGCAAGGGAGTCGTCCATGTTGCTGCGGCCCGGGGTCACCTGCGAGAAGGCGATCAGGTTCCTGGACGACCTGGTCCGGGGCGCCCTCAACGACGTCCGCAACTCCGTCCCGAACTTCGCCCAGCCGATGCTGGCGGGTGTGGAACCCTCGAAGCTGGCCGGGCCCGACCTGGTCGTGACGCTACGGCAGTACACCGAGTGGACCGCGACGACCGCCCGGCAACTGGCGGATGTCTTCGCCGACCCGGCGGTGCCAGCGCGGCTGCGCGGCGAGCACTACAGCCACATCGTGCACAGCCCCCTGACGCCCTACCGAACCGCGCTGCTGCTGCACTGGGAGTTGGACGAGCTGGCGACGTACTTCATGGAACTGCAGAACCAGATGCGGCAGACCGTGGAGGAGTACCGCAGCTACCGGCAGCGTGTGCTGGTCGTGGACGCGAACACCCTGCTGCACTGTCAGCGCTTCGACAAAATCCCGTGGTCTCGGGTGTGCGGGAAGGGCCCGGCGACGCTGGTGATCCCGCACGTGGTGGTGGAAGAGATCGACACCAAGTCCTACTCCGAGGGCAGCGAGAAGATCAGGAAACGGGCGCGCGGGGTCTACGAGCTGCTGGGCGACGTCCTCAAGGGGCTGTCCACCGAAGGTCGCTTCGAATTGCACGACGGCACCGAGGTCCAGGTCCTACGCGACGAGCTTGGGCACCGACGCCTGCCGAACAACGACGACGAAGCCGTGGCCCGCGCGGCCCACCTGCAGCAGGCCATAGCACCGCGTCAGATCACCGTCATCACGCGCGACAACGGGATGCGCGGCAAGGCCATGACCTGGTGCCTGCCCTGGGGCTTCCCACCGGACAAGTACCTGATCCCCGAGGACGGCTTCGGTGCGAAGCACCGAGAGGCGAATCTCGCGAGTATCAGCGTCGACGTCCCCGAGGACGGTGACGACACGTAGTCCCGCCTTGGGACCGCGGCCTTCCGTGACGGCTACGACCGGTGCTTCATCGGCCCGTGCCTCCGAGTAGATCGTTCACGGCGCCGCGGTCAGAACCGTTTTTCAAGGCTCTGGCCGCGGTTCCGCGAAGCCACGGAAGACGTGTGTGGACAGGCGGTGCATGAAGTTCAGAGACTCCCGGGTGCCCTGTGGCGGCGAACTGACCTATGACATCGCGAAGTTGCTCAAGGAAGTGGCGCAGACTGGCGGCCACGGCATAGCACTCGTCGTTCCAGGATGCAGTCCTGGACATGTGGACCGTCCGTTAGCCGCGAGAGAGTCCTGGTGTCGCGCGTCGCCCTGCGGCGTCGTCTCGCTCAGGCGCAGCGCGAAATCCGTGCAGCCGGTTCGCGGATGGATGATCCATAAGAAGGGCCCTAGTCGATCCGGCCGTTCCTGCTCCCGCACTCACATGACCCGATCGCGCTGGGGAGGGTACGCACCCCTCGTGCAGACGGATGAGCGGGTGCGATCGCAAATCAGGCACCCGAAAGAGTCACAGGCACACGGACCGCACGAGTCACCGACCGCATCGTGCGCGCCAGCGCGTTCGAACTCACAGAGAAGCCGCACCGAAGTACGCCGGTGCGGCTTCACCCTCTCACGGATCCGCGCAGAGATCTCGTCAGGACCGACCCCGGTGGGGCCTCGCCGTATCACCCGCGTATCACACGGCAATCACCAACTGGGCGGCCCTTCCCGGACCAGGAGGCTCTGACCTGCGCTTTCATGCCCCCGCTGGACTGGCGTAGACGTCCCTGGACGGTCTTTACAACCTGTGCCATGTGGTACCCAGTGAGGGCCCCAGGATCAGGACCGGAGCGTCTTCTGGCCCGTCAAAGCGGTATTGCAGGGTGTTCGGTGGTGTCTCGCTCACCCGTCCGAGCCTCTCATCTGTCACGAGATGTCACATCGCCGGGGTGAATCTAGCGGGTCTGGTCCCACTCTCACCAAGTCGGCTCTTCGAACTTGATGGGCGTCAGCAACTACCTGGTCGCGCAGCGCAGCCGCACGGCTGTCCGCTGCTGCCGACTCCACCACGGCGACCTGCGCCGTCGCTCACTTCGGCAGGGCGTCCTCTGGTGCGAGGGGCACACCCCGGCAGCTGATGCCCCACCAAGTTCGAAGAGCCACCAAGTCGCTCGGTTGGTAGACCTCATGGGTCACGCCTTCTCCTTCGCCGCAGCCCCGTGCAGGCCATCCCATGTGGTGGCGGCTCCGCGAAGATCAGGCGAGGTCGTCTGCGGATTCGATGTACGACGAGCTCTCGGAGGGGACGTGCCGGAGATCTGGGCCGGACTGGACATCGGCACGACGCATCACCACTGCGTCGTGATCAATGCGGAAGGCACACGTCTGCTGTCCCGCCGGGTTCAGAACGACGAGACCGAGCTGCTCGAAGTCATCGGCGACGTCCTGGAGATATCCCAGGATGTACTGTGGGCCGTCGACCTCAATCACGGCGGCGCCGCGCTGCTGATCGGCCTGCTGGTCAACCACGATCAGCCTGTCACCTACCTCACCGGCCTGGCCGTGCACCGGGCCTCGGGCACCTGTCGAGGCGAGGGAAGGACCGACGCCAAGGACGCATTCGTCATCGCCGACCAGGCCCGCGTCCGCCGCGATCTCGGCTTGCTGCGGCCGGGCGACGAAAGCGCATCAGGGCGTGCTCGTCGCCCTGCTTGATCTTCCCCGTCACATTGATCACCTCGAGCTTCCAATCGCCGCCGACCCGCATCGCCTTGGCCACGGCGCAGCCGTTGTCCTGGGTCAGCAGGCTCGGCCAGATGCCGGCGACCTGCTGCGAGCTGCCGCCGGTCGCGTCGTAGACCTTGAAGCTGATGTTGCGCGCCTTCTGGAAGGAGCTGCCGTTCATGACCCGCTGCGCGGCAGGGACGGATCGGACCGGCTGGGCCGCCACGCAACGGCCCAGCCGGTCCTTCACCGGCGGGTTACGGAAGGAAACGAGTCTCCCGCGGCCCGCGCGACCGGTCCGGCGGGGGTTGGACGGACCGGTTGCCTCACCGGTTGACGCGCGGCGCCGTGAACCTCGTCAGCGCACGTCCTTTGTACGAGGGACTCGGTTTCGGCAGGGTTTCGCCGCGGAAAGGGTCACCCTTCCGGGTCGCCGGCGAAGAAGTCGACGATCGCGGAATTCACCGCTTCGGGTTTCTCGAGGTAGCCGTAGTGGCCGCAGCCGGGGATCTCGGTGTACCTGGCGGCGGGAATGGCCGCGGCGACCTCGCGGGCCAGTGCGGGGCGGACGATGAGGTCGTCGCCGAATCCGATGACGAGGCAGGGAACGTCGATGTTCCGGTATTCCGGGAGCCGGTCCGGAATCAGCTCCAGGCCCAGTTGTCCGCGCGCCGCGGAGAGGTCGACTCCGGACATCTCGAAGACCCCGAGCCAGTCCTGGAGTTGTTCGTCGTCGCTGAGCGTCTCGGGCGAGAGGTTCTGCAGGGCCTGCACATAGGCGGCGTAGCGGGGCGGGAGCCGGATGCCGCTGTCGGCGAGTTCGACGTCGGCGGCCGTCATGGCCCTGAGCAGGGTGTCGGTACGGCCGGTGGTGGCCATGAGGACGGCTTGGCCGACCAGTTCGGGCCGGGCCACCAGCAGTTCCTGGACGATGATCGCGCCGAGGGAGAAGCCGACGACGCGGCACGGCGCCGCGCCGAGGTGCTCGATGAGGCCTGCGACGTCGGCTGCCATGTCGGCGAGGGTGAATCCGTCCGGGCAGAGGTCGGAGGGCGCGATCCCGCGGTTGTCCACGGTGATCGCGCGGTAGCCGGCGCGTTTCAGGGCGGGTACCTGGTGGGTGCGCCAGATCCGGCCGGGGGCGCCGGTTCCGGTGACCATGACGACCGGTTCGCCGGCGCCGTGGTCGTCGTAGCTGAGCTTGATCCCGTTGATCCGGATGACCGGCATCGGCGTGCCCCTCCTCGAGTGCGGGCTGTCGGATGGAAGGCCCGGGTCCGCCGGTGAGCCGTGGGGACGCTCACCGGCGGACCCGGAGTCGGTGGTTCAGCGGCCCGACCAGACGGGGTCGCGTTTCTCGGCGAACGCCCGCGGGCCCTCGACCGCGTCGCCGCTGCGCCTGCGGCGTTCCTCCCAGGGGTACCGGGCGGTGAACGCCTCCTCCAGCGGCAGGTCGAAGGACTTCAGCGCGGCCTCGCGGATGGCGCGGACCGACAGCGGGGCGCCGCGGACCAGGTCCTCGGTCCACTGCGCGACGCAGGCGTCGAGCCGGCCGGCCGGGACGACCTCGTTGACGAGCCCGTACCGCAGGGCGGTCGCGGCGTCGAGCCGGCGGGCGGTGAGCAGATAGCCCATGGCGACCTTCTGCGGCAGCTGCCGGAACAGCCGGAACACGCCGCCGGCACCGGGGATCAGCCCGAGCCGCACCTCGGGGAGCGCGAACTCCGCGTTCTCCGAGGCCACGACGAGGTCGCAGGCCAGGGCCAGTTCGAAGCCGCCGCCGAGGGCGAGGCCGTTGACCCGCGCCACGACCGGCTTGGAGAGCGTGAACCGGTCGGTGAGCCGGGGCCAGCCGGGCTGGCCGCGGCTGCCGAAGGTCGTGGGCGCGCTGCCGCCGGCGTCGAGCCGGGCCCGTTCCTTCAGGTCCTGCCCGACGGTGAAGGCACGCTCCCCCGCGCCGGTCAGCACCGCGACCCGCACCTCGTCGTCCGCCTCGACGTCGTCCCAGACGTCCGCGAGTTCCGCGTGCATCCGGGTGTCCATGGCGTTGAGGACCCGGGGGCGGTCGAGGGTCACGTACGCGACGTGGTCCTTCTTCTCGTACCGCACCCGGGGGCGGTCGGCGTCCTGCGTCACGACGAGCCCCCGCCGAACCGGCCAGCCTTGTCGATGACGTCCTCGCCGTACAGGCGCAGGGCCTGCTGGAGGGCGAACTCGGCCATGTACCGGCGGAACTCCTCCGGCGGTTCCTCGGCGAGGTTGAGCATGCGCCGGTTGGCATTCACCGCGGGGGCCCCCAGCCGCTCCACCGCCCGCTCGACGGCCGCGTCGACGCCGTCCGGCTCGGTGACCTCGTCGACGAGCAGCCGCGCGTCGGGTTCGCTCGCCATGAGCCGGCGGCCGTGCAGGATGACCTGGCGCGAGATCCGCGGGCCGGCGTGCCGGCCGAGCCGGAAGTTGGCGGCCCCCGGCACGATCCCCTCCTTGGCGGCGGGCAGGCTGAGGAACGCGTCGGAGGCGGCGACCACGTGGTCGAACACGTACAGCAGCTGGGCGCCGCCGCCGATGGCGAACGAGTCCACCGCCGCGACCCAGGGCTGCTCGACGGTGGGCGTGTGCCAGGATCCGTCGTGGTCCACGAGCACGCCGCGGAGGAGCTTGTGGATGTAGCCGAGCTCGCGGCGGAGCAGGAAGTCGACCAGCGAGATGTCGCCGGCGTGCAGGCTCTTGAGGTTGATGCCCGCGCTGAACACCCGCCGGCCCCGGTAGCGCGGATGGGTCATCTCCCCGCCGCGCAGCACGCCCACGCGGACGTCCGGGTCGAGCAGGGCCAGGTCGACGACGGTCTCCATGTCGTCGACCTGCCGGTCGTCCTCGGCGTTGAGGCAGTCGACCCGGCACATCGTCAGGTGCGCGGCGCCGTCGCGGCGTTCCAGCCGTACCGAGTCGGTCTGCATGACGCCGGTGCGGCGGAACTCCGGCAGCAGGCCCAGCGCGCGCGGCGTCGGCCGGAGCATCGCGTCCATCAGGTGGGGGCCGGCGACCGGGGAGCGCAGGACGGCCCGCAGGAGGATGCCCTGGTCGATCTCGTGGCCCTCCTTGTCCGCCTGGGGCCGGCTCCGCTCGGACGCGAGCCGGTCCGCGGACGGCACGAGCCCGGGAAAGGCGTCCGCGGCGGCCGCGACGAGTTCGGGGAGCCGCGGGCTCGCGGTGCGCCCGTCGGTGAGCCGGTCGTACACGGCCTCGGCGTGGGCGTCGAGGAACCGGGCGCGCAGGGCGCGGGCGGCGTTCTTCGCGGCGTCGGCCTCGGCGCGCTGCTCCGGGTCGCGGGCGCCGGGAGCGGGCAGCGCCGCCGTGACCTTGTCGGCGTGTTCGGCGGCCTCGGTCAGGGCCGCCCAGAGGGCGCCGCCGACAACGGCGCCCTCCTGCGCCGGGGCCGCCGTCATGCGGCGACCTCCGGGGCGCTCTGGCGCAGGGTCCGGTCGCAGGCCGCGAGGTGCGGGCCGAGCGCGTCCTCGAAGCTGGTCGACGCCGCGTCGAAGAGGAGCTGACGGCGGATGGCGAGCTCCTTCCCGGACAGGCCGCCGAGCAGCTTCGCGGTGGCCGCGACCGCGTCCGACGGGTCGTCGGCCAGCTCGTCGACGAGCCCCAGGTCCAGGGCCTCGGAGGCGCGGACGGGCAGCCCGAGCAGGACGGCGCGCCGCACCCGGGCGGCGCCGGCCTGCTGGACGAGCCGGTGGGCGCTCATCCCCGGCCAGGTGGCGTCCCCGTGCAGCGGGACCAGGAACCGGGCGTCCGGAGTGGCGAAGCGGACGTCGGTGGTCAGGAAGGCGTCGAGGGCGGCGCCCCCGCAGTCGCCGGAGGCCACGGCGACGGTGGCCACCGGCAGCCGTTCGAACCGGCGCAGCACGCGCTCCCACTTGGTGACCAGGGAGACGTCCAGGGCGTCCGCCCAGCCGTCCACCGGGGCGCCGGCGACCCGTACGGTCACGATGCCGGCGGCGCCGTCCTCGGCACGGTCGCAGAGGTCCGCGATCTCCTTGATCGAGGCGAGCGTCAGCGGCTCGGTCCCGTCGATCGTCAGCGTCAGCGTCTCGCTCACCTTGTCTCCTGCCCTCACCACTGGACCAGTGCCGTCTCGAGCGTGGAACCCGGCCCCATGGTCATGAGCACGCCGTATTCGCCGGGCTTCGTGACCTGCTCGTCGAGGAGCCTTTCGTACGAGAAGAGGAACGACCCGCTGGACACGTTGCCGTAGTCGCGCAGCACCCCGACCGTGTGCCGCAGGTCGTGGCGGGTCAGCCCGAGGTTGACGATCACGGCGTCGATGACCTTCTTGCCGCCGGAGTGCACCAGCCAGTGGGCGATGTCGCTGCGGCGCAGCCCGGTGCCCTGGAGCAGCCGGTCGACGACGATCTCGGCGTGGGCGCCCACGACGTACGGGACATGCGGGTCGAGGTAGAAGCTGAACCGGTCCTGCTCCCGGTCCCAGTCGTAGCGCATGGCGCCGATCGCCTCGGGGATGATGCAGCTGGCGAACTTGCGGACGCTCGGGCCCTGCGGCTCGTCCAGCGTCTCGTCCGCCTGGCCCGCGACGAGCGCGATGGCCCCGGCGCCGTCGCCGAAGAGGCTGTTGACGACCGCGGTGCGCATCGTGGAGTCCATGGCGTAGGCGGCGGAGCAGGCCTCGGCGCACAGGACGACGGCGAGTTCGCCGGGGTGCGCGGTGGCCCAGCCGGACACGACGCCCAGGGCGTTCAGACCGGCGTTGCAGCCCATGCCGACGATGTCGCTGCGGCTGCAGTGCCGGTCGATGCCCAGCTCACGGATGAGGTGGGCGCTCAGGCCCGGGGTGAGGAAGCCGGTGGTCGTCACACAGCACAGGTGGCGCAGGTCGGACAGCTCGGCGCCGGCCCGCTTCAGGCAGGCGTGCAGCGCTTCGGCGCCCATCTCGATGGCGACCGCCTTGTGCTTGTCCAAGAGATCGCCCTGCGGCTCCGGGACGCGGATCCCCTCGTCGTTCGGCTCGGGCAGGGTGAGGAAGCGCCGGTCGATCGCGCTGTTGGCGAAGACGGAGACGATCTTGGGATCCGTGATCTCGAAGGCGTCGAGCACCTCCTGCTGGGAGTAGGACGTGGCCGAGGCGGCGGTGCCCACTCCGATGATGCGCGGACGCAAGGAGGTCAACGGGTCCGGGACGACGGGTCGTTCGATGCTGATGGTCACCGGAAGGTCCACCCCCACATGCGCGGCTTGCTGCGCGGTTTCTGGCCGGTCGTACGGTTCGTCACGTGCTTCGCCCTTCTGGGAGACGCGGGACTGACGGCCGGGCTGGCGCCGGGCCGGTACGGGACTGGTGCGAGGTTCGGTTACCGGGCGCTCTGGGCCGCGATGAAGCGCGCGAGCCGTGCGACGCCCTCTTCGATCTCCGCATGCGTCAGATAGCTGGTGGACAGCCGGATTCCGTGGTGGCCGCCGCCCTGCGGATAGAAGTACGACATCGGCGTCCAGATGACGCCGAACTCCTGCGCGGACCGGGTCAGCGCCTCGTTGTCCGCGCGGAACGGGACGTGCAGCGTGAGGAAGAAGCCGCCGGTCGGCTCGTTCCAGCGCACGCCGAGCTCGGCCCGGCGCTCGGCGGGCAGGCGCCGGTCGAGGCTGCGCAGCGTGGCCTGCATCGCGTCGCCGTAGTACGCGGCGGCCTCGGCGTTCAGCTCCGAGACGCGTCCGCCGGCGGCAAGCAGGGCGCCAGCCACGGCGGCCTGGCTCAGCGACGAGGTGTTCACCGTGACCATGCTCTTGATCTTGGCGAGTTCGTCCGCGAGCAGGGTGGTCCGGCCGGTGTCGTCCACCACCCGCTGGTCGGCGACGACGAAGCCGACCCGGGCGCCGGGGAAGACGGTCTTGGCGAAGGAGCCGAGGTGCACGACGCTGCGGGCGCGGTCCAGGGACTTCAGGCTCGGCAGCGGCGTCCCGGGGCTGACCAGCCGGTACGGGCTGTCCTCCAGGAGGAGGATCCCGTGCCGCTCGGCGAGTTCCAGCAGTTCGGCTCGGGTCTGGCGGCTCAGCGTCGTGCCGGACGGGTTGGAGTGGTCGGGGATCACGTAGAAGGCGCGGGGGCGTCGCCCGCGGGCCCGCTCCCGCCGGATCGCCGCTTCGAGGTCCGCGCAGGAGAAGCCGTCCTCCCGCTCCTCCACGGCCGTGACGGCGAGGTCCAGCAGTCGCGCCGCGCCGGTGATGCCCACGTAGCAGGGGCTGGCGACGAGCAGGACGTCGTCGGGGCGGGAGAGGAGCGCGCGCAGCACGAGCAGCATCGCCTCCTGCGCGCCGACGGTCACCACGATCGACTCGGCGGGCACGTCGACGTTCTCGTCGGCGCGCAGCGAGTCGGCGACGATCTCGCGGATCTGGCCGGCCGTGGGGCCGTACTGGTACATGGCGGTGCGGATCTGCCGGGCCGAAGCGCCCTGCTCGGCCAGGTGGTCCAGGTAGCGGCGGATGTGGGTGAAGACGTCCTCGGTGTCGAAGAACCCGTCGTACGGGCGGCCGGGCGCGAAGGACACGGCGTCCGGGTAGCGGTGGGTGACCTCGTTGAGGAAGTTCATCGTGTCCAGGACCGGGTCCGACACGCTGGCGTGCAGCTCGGCCCTGCTCAGCTCGGCGTCCCCGCCGGCCCGCGGGGCGGCGGCCGCGGGGCCGTGCGCGGGGCTGTGCGGGGCGCCGTGCGCGGTGCGGAGCAGGTCCGGGCCGGCCTCGGCGGCCGAACCGGTTCCGGTGAAGGCGAGCGCCTCCCGCAGCTCTCCGGCGAGACCCTCCAGCACCTCCGCGACGCCTTCGCGTCCGCCGACGACCAGGCCCTCCAGGACCGGCCGGTCGACGAGCACCGCGTCGGCGCCGAGGGCGAGGGCCACCAGGACGTCGGCGCCGCGCCGGACGCCGCAGTGCAGCAGGACCGGGACCCGGCCCGCGACGGCCTTGGCGACCTGCGGCAGCGTGGCCAGCTCCTCGGCCACGAGGCCGTCGGCGCCCGCTTCGAGGGCGGCCACCGCGTCGGCGGCCGCACGCACCCCCGCGACCAGCAGCGGCAGGGAGCAGACCGAGCGGAGCCGGGCGAGGTCCGGCCGGGCGCCGTCCCCGGCGGACGGACCGGGATCCGGCGTGAGCACCAGGGCCTCGAAGCCGGCCGCCGCCGCGCTCCGCGCCAGGCGCCGCATCGCGTCGACGTCCCGGGCGGCGGGGACGCGCAGCCACACAGGGCCCCCGGCCGCCGCCGCGAGTTCCGCGAGGCTCCGGCCGGTGAACGCGCTCACCACCACCGGGAGTCCGGCCGGGCCGGCGGCCAGCACCACGTCGGGCTCGTCCTCAGGCCGGACCAGTCCGGCCAGCGGGCCGACGGCGAGGGGCGCCGGCCAGGTGCGGCCGAGGATCTTCGTCGCGGTGTCGGGCGGGCCCGGCTGTCCGGACCTGCCCTGCCGCAGCCCCGTCCGCCCGAAGGCCTCCCGGTTGCCGGCGCTCGCACGTTCCCGGGCCGTCAGGAATTCCGAAGGAATGGAATCCAGGATTTCCCGCGCCAGGCGCGCATAGTCGTCGAGACTCCGTGCGGCCATGGATTCCCCCCGTGCGGCTTCAGTCAATTACCGAGCTCGGATTTCCGCCGTCAGGATCACACGAATCCGGCGGCTCCGACAACGTCGTCCAACCGCTCGGACTCCGCACTTGGACGCGGAGTCTTTTCTTTTCACCGTCCCTGAGGGAAACATGGGGTGTCCGAGAATTCCATGAGGGTCACCGGGAGGTCGGAACGGCTCCTGACCTTCAACTTACGGTAAATCTTGGTCAGATGCTGTTCGACGGTGCTGACCGTGATGAACAGCCGGCCGGCGATCTCGCGATTCGTGCAGCCCGATGCGGCGAGCGCGCCCACCCGGCGTTCGGCGTCGGTGAGTTCGGTCAGTTCGGGGCCCGACCCGCTCGCCCCGACCGGCTTCGCCTCGATGTGCAGGTTCCGGTACGAGGTCTCCCGGCCCGGGGTCCCCAAGCGTTCGAGCACCGCAGACGCGGCGGAGAGGTCCGCCTCGGCCCGCCTCAGTTCCAGCTGATCGCCGCAGGCCTCCAGGATGCGCACCGCCTCGTGGAGCAGCGGCGGACGATCACGCACCGGACCGGCGGCCGCCAGGCGGCGCAGCGCGATCCCCCGGGCCCGGGAGCGGCCCTCGCCGAGAAGGTCGAGCTGCTCCTCGGCCAGCGCCCGCGCCTGCCCGACGTCGCCCATGGCGAGCAGCGCCGCGGCGGCGTCGTTGCGCCAGTCCGCGAGCTCCGTCCGGTCCAGCCCCCACCTCACCATCAGTTCGCCGCACGACCGGAAGTTCGTCAGCGCCGTGTCCGGGCGGCCCATGGCCAGGTGGTGGCGGCCGAACGCCCGGAGGTAAAGCAGCGCGAAGGGAGTGTCGAACATGATCGGCGGGACCGGCAGGTTGAGGTACGGCACGACCGCGTCGTGATCGCCGAGTTCGGTCGCCGCGACCACGGCCAGGGCCAGCGGGAGGCCGACGACGACGCCCCAGGACGCGGGCGTGACGGCCTCCAGCGCGGTGCGCGCGGACCGCCCGGCCGTCGCGGCGTCGCCCTGGCGCAGGGCCGCCGCCGCCCTGATCGTCTCCAGGAGCGCGTGCCGTACGGGGACGCGCCGGATCCGCGGCTCCTCGAGCATCCGTGCGGACCGGGTCAGCGCCTCGTCCAGCCGGTAGGAGTGGATCAGGGACACCAGCGCGAAGAGCCGCGCGGACAGCGGACTGCCGGTGAGGGTTCCGCGCAGCACCCGGTCGGCCCCGCGGCCCTCGTCGCCGTCCCCGTCGCTGGACAGGCTCACCGCGAGACGGACGAAGGCCAGGGAGGACAGCGGGCCGGAGCCGATCGAGGAGGCGAACGGGTGGCCCGCCGCGCCGCCCGCGGCCCAGGCGTCGGGCGTGCCGGGCCGGGCCGTCCCGTGGTCCGTCGGGCGGTCCTCGGCCGCCCCGCCGGCGTGGACCGGGGAGGCGAACCGTGCCCGCCCCGGGTAGCAGAACGACAGCCAGCTCCGCGCGGTGGCGGCGTCGGACGCCGCGGCGCCCCTCGGCGGGCCGGCGACCTCGCCGCCGTCGCCGGCCTCGACGATCCGCAGCAGGGCGTCGGCCTCGGCGAAGTCGCCCCGCCAGAGCAGCTGTTTGACCGGGACCATGGCCTCGTCGCCGGTCAGCCGACCGGCGACGATCAGCCTGCCGAGCTGGTGGAGGTGACGGGTCGCCATGCCCGGGTCGACGAGCCACTGGGTCTCGGCCAGTGCCGCGGTGACCTGCGCCTCCTGCGTCTCGTCCACACAGATCGCGGCCGCGTGGCGCAGGTACTCGACCGCCCGGGCGAGGTCGCCGGAGTGCTTGGCGTCCCGGGCCGCCTCGCGCAGGATGTCGACCCGCCAGACGGCCCGGACCGCGTCGTGCGTGGCCATGAGCTGGTCGGCCACCACCGAGGCGGGGGCGCCGCACTCGTGGAGCAGTACGGCGACGCGGCCGCGCATGGCGACGAGGTCCGCGGCCGCCATGTCGGACAGCACGGCCTGCTGCGCCCGTTCGTGCCGGAAGCGCATGCTCGCCAGCAGGCCGGCGGCGTTCAGATCGGCGAGGCTGCGGCGTACGGCCATGGTGTCGCCGCCGAGGAAGTCGCCGAGCAGCGACAGCGAGGCCGACTCGCCGAGCACGGCGACGGCGCGCGCGGCTTCGAGCATCGTCGGTTCGCACCGGTGCAGGCAGCGCAGGAGCGCGTTCCGGAAGGACTCGCCCGGCGCCGGCGCGCCGGGGCCGCCGCACCCGCCGCAGCGCGCCGGGTCGTCCTCCATCAGGCGGTCCTCGATCAGGGCGTGCAGCAGCAGGGGGTTTCCGCCGCTCACCGCCGCCCATGGTTCGACGACCTCCTGGGGCGGAATTGGGCCGCCGAGGTGTTCGACGAGCTGCTCGGCCACGCCGGCCGTGCCGAGCGGTGCGAGCCGGATCCCGTGGCAGTGGGGCAGGTTCAGGGTCTCGGCGTGCAGCGTCGCCAGCTCCCGCTGGTGGCAGGAGCTCTCGCTCATCACGATCATCACGGCGGACGAGTCGATCCGGCGGATCAGGTAGCGCAGGCACTGCAGCGAGTACTCGTCCGCGAAGTGCACGTCGTCGACGCCGAGGACGAGTGGCTGCCGCTCGGCGAGCTCGCACACGGTGCGTCTGATCCGCTGCAGCAGCCCGAGGGGGACGAGCGGGTTCTCCTCGGCCTCGCCCGCGGCCACCGTGACGCCGACCTCGTCGGCGGCGAGGGGGTCGGCGACCACGCCGCTGACCCGCATGGCGGTCGCCAACTGGTCGACGAGGCCGAACATATGAAGCCGTTCGCTGGCCGAGGCCGTCACCGACAGGAACAGGCCCCCGTACTCCTCCGTCCGTTGGGCGAACGCCTGGAGCAGCGCCGTCTTGCCGCTGCCGACGGGCCCGTTCACGAGGACCAGCGCACCCCTGCCGCGAGCGCAGTCCCCGTACAGCCGGTCGAGCAGATGGTGTTCTTCGTCTCTTTCACTGAGCCTCACAGATACCCCCGTATGTACTGTGCGCGCTCGGGCGCGAAAAAATTCAACTCCGAACTCTGCAAGCCGCCCAAGAGGCGGGAAGAAAGCCGAACAACGCTTCTGACCTGCAAGGACCGAGCCAATGGGGGGTGGCGCCCAGTCCGTTGCGTGGAGCAAGGCACTCCACCCTTCAGGGTAGCGAGTCGCCACCGGGAAACGTGGTCCGCTTTCGGCCACCGAAGGACGGCGGGCACGGAGGTTTTTGGACATCCCGGGAATTCGGATGAACCCGGCCGCGCCGAATTCGGGCCACGTGTTATGGAGAATCGGCCATTCCCGATCAGGTACAGACCACAGGGAAGATCAGGTACGGACAACAGGGAGCGCCCGGGCCTCCCCGTACCGCCTGGCGCTTCGGCGCTCTTCCCCTCCAGCGGCCCAGCCCCCCGCAACGAGTTCGGCGACCACGCGGTCGGCGACGGGCGGGGCGACGGCGAACCGCACCGTCAGTCCGCCGCGCGTGAGCCGTCGCACGGCCGCGGGCCCGACGACCGCGCCCTGCGAGGTGTCCTCGACGGTCACGTCGTCCGCGGCGACGCCGAAGCCGGCGAGGGCGTCCAGCAGCCGGGAGAGCTCACCGGGGCGGTCCGCGACGGCCACCCGGACCCGGGAGTCCTCGGCCGTGCCGCCGGCGCCCGGGGCGGGGAGCCGGTCGAGGCCGGCGATGCCCCGGTCGAGCAGATCCACCATCGTCCGCATGCCGACGGCCCGTTCGTCGCCGTCCGCCGGTCCGTCGCCGTCCTCCGGCTCGGCCAGCGCGTCGAGGGCCGCGAGCAGCCGGCCCAGATCGGCGTGCAGGTCCCTGACGACGCCGATGATGGAGGCGGCGTTGGACTGGAGGATGTCGCCCCACAGCCGCGAGTCGCCGCGGGCGATCCGGGTGACGTCCCGCAGGCCCTGGCCCGCGAACCGGGACAGCCGGTCCGGCCCCTCCCGCAGCCGCGCCGCCATCAGGCTGGCCACCAGATGCGGTACGTGCGAGGTCAGCGCCACGGCGTCGTCGTGGGCCCGGCTCCGGGCCATGACCGGCACGGCGCCGCAGAGGAGTACCAGTTCGCGAGCGCGGCGCAGCGCGGCGGCCGAGGTCTGCGAGGAGGGGGTGAGCACCCAGGGACGCGCCTGGAACAGGTCGGCGCGGGCGGCCAGCGGACCGGAGCGTTCCCGTCCGGCCAGCGGGTGCCCGCCGATGTAGCGGGCCGGCTCGGGCGCCTGCCTGAGCGCCGCGCGCTCCGGCCCGGCCTTCACGCTCGCCACGTCGGTGTAGCAGTCGGCGAACCCGCGTGCCTGGAGTTCGGCCAGCACGCCGCCGACCTGGCTCGGCGGCACCGCGAGCACGGCCAGGTCCACCGGCCTGTCCGGGTCCTCGGCACGGCCGGCGCCCAGGGCGGCGGCCGTGCGGGCGGCCACCGGGTCGCGGTCGGAGAGGAAGACCGTCGTCCCCTGCCGGCTCGCGGCGAGCCCGATCGACGTGCCTATCAGCCCCGTTCCGATGACCGCCATGGCGCGCATACCCCACATCACCCCGTTCGAAAGGCCACCGGCCGTCAACAGAAAGGCGCGCCAAGCCTATGCGGCCGCCCGGGTTGTCCACCAGAGAGCGACCGGAAGTCCGGAGCGCCGGCGAAATCCTTTCCCGCGCACTGTCCATCCCGGCTGACGCCACCCTCGATAGCCGGATCCGCAATCGGGCTCCTAAGGTTCGGGAACTCCGTTCCTTTCCCGGCTGGAGGACACTCATGAGGGATTTATCGAAGGTGGCGGATCCGCTCGGGGATCTCTCCATCGACTACGTCGAGATCTACGTCGGAAACCTCGAGTCGGCGGCGCTCGACTGGGTCGACCGGTACGCGTTCACGGTGGTCGGCCCAGGCGGCTCCGCGGACCACCGCAGCCTCGCCCTGCGCCACGGGCTCACCACGCTGGTGCTCACCGAGGCGACCTCGGACCAGCATCCCGCCTCGGAGTACGTCGCCGCCCACGGCGACGGCGTCGCCGACATCGCCCTGCGCACCGCCGACGTGACGGCCGCGTTCGCCGCCGCGGCCGCCAAGGGCGCGCGCGTCCGGCGCCGGCCGACCCGGCACGCCGGCGCCGGCCCCGAGGTCACGGCGGTCGTCGAGGGCTTCGGGGACGTGGTCCACACCCTCGTGCAGCGCGCCCCGGGCGAGGGGCCGGGGCTGCCCGCCGGTTTCGTGCCGGCGCTGCGCCCGGACGACGAACGGCCGGACGACGTGGGCCTGCTGGACATCGACCACATCGCCGTCTGCCTCACCACGGGCGACCTGGCGCCCACGGTCGCGTACTACCGGGACGTCCTCGGGTTCGAGTCGATCTTCGAGGAGCACATCGTCGTCGGGCGGCAGGCGATGGAGTCGGAGGTCGTGCAGAGCCCGTCGGGCAGTGTGACCCTGACGCTCATCCAGCCCGACCCGCAGGCGGATCCGGGCCAGATCGACGAGTTCCTCAAGGGCCACCAGGGCTCCGGCGTCCAGCACCTCGCCTTCTCCTCGCCGGACGCGGTCCGCTCGGTGCGCGCCCTGAGCCGCCGCGGCGTCACGTTCCTCACCACCCCGTCCGCGTACTACGACCTCCTGGGCGAGCGGATCGCGCTGGACGAGCAACGTCTTGAGGACCTCCGGTCGACGAACGTGCTCGCGGACGAGGACCACGGCGGGCAGCTGTTCCAGATCTTCACGGCCTCGGCCCACCCGCGGCACACACTGTTCTTCGAGGTGATCGAGCGGCAGGGCGCGGAGACCTTCGGCAGCTCGAACATCAAGGCGCTGTACGAGGCGGTGGAGCTGGAGAGGACGGGCCAGCGTGGCCTCGAACGCTGACCCGGCGCACAGGACGGCGGCGCGGGAGGCCGAGGCGCGCGGGCTGGAGGCACGCGAGGCCGAGGCGCGCGGGCTAGAGGCACGCGAGGCCGAGGCGCGCGGGCTAGAGGCACGCGAGGCCGAGGCGCGCGGGCTGGAGGCGCGCGAGGCCGAGGCGCGCGGGCTGGAGGCGCGCGAGGCCGAGGCGCGCGGGCTGGAGGCGCGCGAGGCCGAGGCGCGCGGGCTGGAGGCGCGGGAGGCCGAGGCGCGCGAGGCGGCCGCGGCCGCGCTGTGCCTGGCGGACTTCGAGCGCGCCGCCGCCTGCGTCCTGCCGCCCGGCGTACGGGACTTCATCGCCGGCGGCAGCGGCGACGAGACGACGCTCGACGCCAACCGCGCCGCCCTGGACCGCGTGTTCCTCGTCCCCCGGATCCTCAGGGACGTCTCGCGGGTCGCTGCCGACACCACGCTGCTCGGCCGTCCGGCCGCCCTCCCGGTGGCCGTGGCGCCGGTCGCGTACCACCGGCTGGTGCACCCGGACGGCGAACTCGCCGCCGCCCGGGCCGCGAAGGCCGCCGGCGTGCCGTTCACCGCGGGCACGCTGAGCAGCGTCCCGATCGAGGAGATCACGGCGGTCGGCGGGAGCGTCTGGTTCCAGCTGTACTGGCTGCGGGACGCCGAGCAGCGCCTCGATCTGGTCCGCCGGGCCGAGCGGGCGGGCTGCGAGGCGCTCGTGCTCACGGTCGACGTCCCGTGGATGGGACGTCGACTCCGGGACGTGCGCAACCGGTTCGCGCTCCCCGCGCAGGTGCGCGCGGCGAACCTCACGGCCTCGGACACCACCGCGCACCGGCGGGCGGCGGACGCCTCGGCGGTGGCCGTCCACACCGCCCAGTCCTTCTCCCCCGCGCTGACCTGGTCGTCCGTGGCGGAGCTGCGGGCGCTGACGGAGCTTCCTCTGGTGCTCAAGGGCGTCCTGGCGCCCGAGGACGCGGTCCGCGCGGCGGACTGCGGGGTCGACGCGGTCGTGGTCTCGAACCACGGCGGCCGCCAGCTCGACGGCGCGGTGCCCAGCGTCACCGCGCTGCCCGAGGTGGTGCGGGCCGTCGGCGGGCGCTGCGAGGTGCTGTTCGACAGCGGCGTCCGCAGCGGGACCGACGTGCTCCGAGCCCTCTCCCTCGGCGCGTCCGGCGTCATGGTCGGCCGTCCGCTGATGTGGGGTCTGGCCGCCGCCGGGGAGACCGGCGCGGCGCGGGTGCTCGGCCTGCTGGCCGAGGAGCTCCGCGACGCGCTGGGCCTCTCGGGCTGCGACGGCGTCGCCGCGGCGGCGCGGCTGCGCACCGTCCGCTGAACCGACGCCTCGCTGAACCGACGACGAAGGGGGCCTCCCGCCATGCCGGCGGGAGGCCCCCTTCGTCAGGTCGTCCAACCGTCCGCTTTCCACGCTCGGACGGCCCGGCCGCCTCAGCCGATCTGCGCCATGTCCCCCTTCACCCGCACGGCGAACTCCGACCACAGGTCGGCGAACTGCCGCGCGAGATCGGCGACGATGTCGCTGCAGTGCGGCGGCACGTTGCTGATGATCGCGTCCCACTCCTCCCGGCGCAGGCTGTGCAGGGCCAGCAGGCGCAGCAGGTTGCGTCCGGTCTCGGTGAAGCGCAGCGCCGGATCGGCCTTCAGCCGGGTGACGAGCGCAGCCCGGTCGAGCACCGGCACTCCCCGCGGCCGGCCGGGCCGCTGGGCGAGGCCGAGACCGCCGAACTCCTTGCGCCGCACGACGTCGTCGCCGTCGGCGGCCGTCGTCTCCTGCGCGACCGCGGGGCTCCCCGCCACGGCGTCGCCCGCCGCGGCGGACTGCTTCCGCCTGCGCTGTCTCGGCAGCAGGTCCTCGCCGTTGCGCAGGCGGTTGCGCACGTCCCGCGCCGTCTCCGGCGAGATGCCGGCCGCCCGCGCCACCTGACGCAGCGACAGTTCCGGGTTCTCGGCGAGCAGTTCGCCGGCCAGCATGCGCCCGGCGCTGCCGTCGACGGGACGGAGCCGGCCGTCCCGGCCGATCCGCCGGACGTCGGACTCCACCCCCTGCACGATCCGTCTGCGGATGTCGCCCACGGTCCCGGGGGAGATCCCGGTGACCGAGGCCACCTTCCGGTCGGACCACTGCGGATGCGAGACGATGATGCGCTCCGCGGCGCGCTTGCGGTCCGCCAGGGCCAACGGCAGCCCGTGCGTGACGTTGAGCTGGACCGCGAGCACGAACGCCTCGGCCTCGTCGCCGTCGAAGAACCTGACGGCGATCCGGTCCTCACCGCGCAGCCTGGCCGCCTTGAGACGGTGGAAACCGTCGATGACCCGCATGGTGGGCCGGTGCACGGTGATGGGCGGCAGCGGGCTCTGCGCCGCCGCGAGTACGTGCACATGCTCGGGTCGCTCGCCGGAGAGCCGCGGCGAGCCGGCGAGTCTGAGCGAACTCAGCTCGACCTCCACCACGGGCTGCTGATTGATTCCCTCTTCCACGGATGCCACCCCAGCTCCTCACGAACTCGCGGACAGCGCGTCGGCATCCCTGGACTCCGGGAAGATCTCCCGAAAGCCGTGGCCTCCCACGGCGCCTCTGCTCATCCCTGGCTCTAATTTCAGAAACCAGCCCGTTACCAATGCCCTCTACTCCCCCCAGGACGAATGGCGCTGCACATTCCTGCGGAACATGCATTCGAAGGACGGGGGGAAATTAACATTCGTCCGTTGAACGGTGTAACCCCTGACCGCGCGGCGGGGCCCACCCCTACACCCCCTACCCCTACTAGGGGGTGTGACTACGGACCCGGTCGGCGGCGGGCCCGACGCGGGTGCGTCCCATCAGCGGCGACAGGATCGTGACCGCGTCGGCGAGTTCCCGGATGTCGGGCCCCATGAGCGCCTGGTCGCCGTCGCAGCGCGCACTCCGGGGCTCGGGGTGCACGTCGACGATGACCCCGTCCGCGCCCGCCGCGATCGCCGCCCGGGTCAGCGGCAGCACGAGATCCCGGCGGCCCCCCGAGTGCGACGGATCGACGATCACCGGCAGATGCGAGAGCCGCTGCACCACGGGAACGGCGCTGATGTCCAGGGTGTTGCGGGTGGCGGTCTCGAACGTCCGGATCCCGCGCTCGCACAGCACGATGTCGAGGTTGCCGCGCTGCGCGATGTACTCCGCCGAGCTCAGCCACTCCTCGACGGTGGCGCTGAACCCCCGCTTGAGCAGCACCGGCCGGCCCGCGCGCCCGACGGCCTGCAGCAGCGCGAAGTTCTGCATGTCGCGGGCGCCGATCTGGAGCATGTCGGCGTATGCGGCGACCGTGTCGACGTGGCCCGGGTCGATCACCTCGGTGACCACCGGCAGCCCGGTCTCCTCCCGCACCTCGGCGAGGATCCGCAGGCCCTCCTCGCCCAGCCCCTGGTACGAGTACGGCGACGTCCGCGGCTTGAACGCGCCGCCCCGCAGCAGCGACGCCCCGGCCTCCAGGGCCATCCGCGCGGCCCGCAGCGTCTGCTCCGGCGTCTCCACCGCGCAAGGTCCCGCGATCACGCTCAGCGTGTCCGGCCCGATCGGCACGCCGCCCACCCGGATCACGGACCGCGCGGGATGGTGCTCACGGCTGACCAGCTTGTACGGTGCGGAAACCCGCATCACCTGGAGCACGCCGTTCCGGCTGCCCAGGTTCAGCGCGTCGAAGTCGTCCACATCCCCGACGATTCCGACGATCGTCCGTGAGACTCCGCGGCTGACAAAAGCATTTCCGCCGACCGCCTCCACCAATTCGACGACATTGTCGATATCTTCCTGCGTGGCCTCAGGAGCCATGACGACGACCATGAATTCCCCCTCCGCTGGGCACCGATTGTTCGCCATCGTAGGAGCGCGCCGCTGCATTCCACAACGCAATGCGAATAGCGCCTGAAAGGGCCGTTCGGGCCGCCGCGCGGCGGCCCGAACGGCCCTTCCCCGACCCCTTTTCCTACGTGGTGCGCAGCGCCTCGGTGGGCTGCATCCGCGCCGCGCGAAGGGCGGGGAGCAGTCCGGCGACCGCGCCGATCGCGACGGCCGCGCCGAGCCCGCCTCCCCAGGCGAGCACCGGGACGACGGTCGCCCAGCCCTTGACGTTGGCGTAGACGGCGGTGGCTATGGCGCCCAGCGCTACCCCGACCGCGCCGCCGAGCGCGGCGAGCAGGATCGCCTCGGCCAGGAACTGCAGACGGATGTTTCCCTTGGTCGCGCCAAGCGCCCGGCGCAGACCGATCTCGGAGCGGCGTTCGAGTACGGAGATGACCATGGTGTTGGCCACGCCGATGCCGCCGACGAGCAGCGCCACCGCCCCGAGCCCGAGGAAGAGACCGTTGAGCGCGGACTGCGTCGCGGCCCGGGCCTCCAGAGCGGCCGAGGGCTGGCTGACGCCGACCTCGTCGGCGCTCGCAGGGTTGGCCGTGGCGGCCAGCAGGCTCTGGACCTCGGCGACATGGTCGGTGTTCGCCCGCACATAGACCATGGACGGGTGGCCGTCGAAGTTCAGGTATTTCTTCGCCGCCGGGAAGCCGACGAGCACCGAGGAGTTGATCTCGGGCGTCAGGGTCGCGGGGTTGAGGATCCCGGTGACGTAGAACCACTGCCCGCCGACCCAGATGCGCGTGCCCGGGTGGATGCGGTCGATGCCGAGCCGGCTGGCGGCCGCCGAGCCGAGCACGGCGACCGGCTGCTGAGCCGTGGCCGCGTTGAGGTACTTGCCCTTGGCGACGGACGTGCGCACCGCCTCGGGAAGTTCCAGGCTCGTGGCGTTCACGGAGATGCCGTTGGTGTTGATGCTCGGGATGTGCGGGTTCCGGAACGCGTTGGCGCTGGTCTTGCCGGTGCTCTGGACCGTTTCGACGTGCTTGATCCGGCCTATCATCGCCGGCGCCTCGACGGGCAGCTTGGCGGCCCCGCCGCCTAGGACGCGGCCCGGGGCGACCGTGAGCAGGTTGGTGCCCAGCTTGTCGATCTCGGCCAGCAGTCCGGCCTGCGAGGAGGCCGAGAGCCCCATCACCGCCACCATCGCGGCGACGCCGATGGCGATGCCCAGGGCCGACAGGGCGGCCCGCATCCGCCTCGTGCGCAGCCCGACGCTGGCGGTCCGGGCCAGATCGCCCGGACGCATCCGGCCGGGAGGGGCGGCCGTCGTGGTGGTCATGGCAGGTGCCTTTCCGTGGACGAAGCCTCGTCGGCCGAGCGGACATCGGTGACGATATGACCGTCGAGGACCTCGATTCGGCGCGGCATCTGCGCGGCCAGCTCACGGTCGTGGGTGATCACCACGATGGTGGTGCCTTCGGCGTTGAGCTCCTTCAGCAGCTTGAAGATGGCGGCGCCGTTGACGCTGTCGAGGTTGCCGGTCGGCTCGTCGGCGAGCACGATCGCCGGGTTGCCGGCCAGCGCCCGGGCGATCGCGACCCGCTGGCGCTCGCCGCCGGACAGCTCCGGCGGACGGTGGTCGGCCCGGTGGGCGAGCCCGACCCGGCCCAGCGCCGCTGCCGCCGCCTTCATCCGCTCACTGTGCCGGGCGCCCGAGTACAGCATTCCGTCGGCGACGTTCTCCAGGGCGGTGGCGTGCTGGGCCAGGAAGAACTGCTGGAACACGAACCCGATGCGGCTGGCCCGCAGCCCCGCGAGGGCCCGGTCCGACATCGCGGCGACGTCCTCCCCGACGATCCGGACCGTTCCCGAGGTGGGGCGGTCCAGGCTGCCCATGACCTGCAGCAGCGTCGACTTGCCCGAGCCCGACGGGCCGACGATGGCGACCAGTTCGCCGCGGTGGATGGTGAAGCTGGCCTTGTCCAGCGCCACCACCGGCGAGGCGCCGGGGTACACCTTGGACACCTCGTGCAGTTGCAGGACCGGCTCACCGGCCTCCCGGGCGCCTCCGTCCACGCGTGCTTCCGTCTCCACACTGGTCATGAGCCCGGCACCACCACGTTCTGACCGGCGCGCAGACCCGCGCCCGTGACCTGCACGGTGCCGGCGCTGTCGTCGAACAGTCCCGTCTGCACCGGGATCAGACGGTGCTTCTCGTCCGCGTCGACGACCTCGACCGCGTACCCGCCGCCGGCCCGCGCGAGCAGTGCGTCCACCGGCACCGACAGCACGTCCTTCACGGTCTCGGACACGATCGCGACCTGCACCGGCGCCTGGTCGAGTTCGCCGGTCGCCTTCGCGTCCAGCGGCCTGATCACGACCTCGACGGTCATGCTCTGGTCCGTCTTCGTGGCCACCTTGCCGACCGCCGAGACCAGGCCTTCGGTGCTCTTGCCGTTCGGCAGCGTGATCAGCACCTTGTCGCGGACCTTCACGGAGGACTGCTGGCTCGCGTTCAGCGCGACGGTGACCTGCCTGTTCGTCGAGGACGCCTTCAGCACCACCCCGCCGGGCGCCGCGGCGCCGCCGATCATCGCCTCGACCTTGGTGACCCTGAGCGCGTCGACCGGCAGGAACACCGCCTCGGCGGGCTTCAGTTTCCCGGTCTCCTTGAGGCCGACGTCGTCCTGGAGTTTCTTCAGCGCCCAGCGGGTCGCCCGGCTGAAATAGTCCGACCCGGGGTCGAGCTCGTCCTTGTCGGCGTAGCCGAGAGAGACGAGCGCGGCGTTCAACTGCCGTACGTCCGTGCCCTCCATGCCGCGGGACAGTTCCCGGTAGGCCGGCATGGCGCCCTTGAGCAGAATCACCGGCTTGCCGTTCACCCGGTACAGCACCTTGCCCCGGCGGATCACCTCGCCCACGGCGGGCAGCTTCGTCACGGTGCCATTGGCCTTGTTGATCACCGGATAGTCGCCCGCGTACCCCAGGGTCCCGTTCTGCTGTGTCCGCGCGGACAGCGTTCCCTGCGTCACCTTCGCCAGGGAGGTCGTGGAAGCGGCGCTCGCGACGGCCGCCTCCTCGTTCTTCTTGGCGTCGAGCACGTCGCCGGCGGCGATCCCCGCGGCGCCGCCCGCCGCGACCAGGGCCACCACGACCGCGGCCGCCCGGCCGCGGCGGCGCGGCCTGCGCGGGCGCACCTCCTGGTCGCCCGGCGAACCGAGGACGTCCGCACCCTCCGAAGGGATCTGTGTGGCAGTCACGAAACGCTCCCAGGACGCTCGACGGGGCTGTTGCGCTCGAATTCCGCGGAGACGGGGCCGATTTCCGCCGGCAGGGCGACCCTGGCGCCGCTCCGGCGCAGCCGCCGTTTCCTGGCCGCATTCCGATCGGCCGCACTGTTGGCGATGACAGCCATTCGACTCTCCATTAATCGCTGGATTCCCGGCACGGTCCTTTCTACGGCGGCGGCGGTTTCGGCAGCGTTTCGTATCACGAGCCCATCCGGAAGCGCGGCTTCCGGGCGAAACCGTACGGAAACTGCTGGTAGAACATCCTGGTAGCTCGCTCCTGGATGAGCGTGTCTGAAGTGCCGGCGGAGAGAGGGCGACAAGTGCGGGTGCTCGTGGTGGAGGACGACGAGGAGACGGCCCAGACGGTGGCGGTCGGTCTGCGCCGGGCGCAGATGGCCGTCGACGTGGCGCTGGACGGGCCAGGCGGGCTCGAACGCGCGATGTGCAACGACTACGACGTGATCGTGCTCGACCGGGATCTGCCCGGCATGCACGGCGACGCCGTGTGCTCCGAGCTGATCGCGGCCGGGAACCGGAGCCGGGTGCTGATGCTGACCGCCGCGGCGACCGCGGAGGATCTCGTCGACGGACTCAGTCTCGGCGCCGACGACTATCTCCCGAAGCCCTTCGACTTCCCGGTGCTGATCGCCCGGATCGGCGCTCTGGCACGCCGGGCGCATCCGGCCGTGCCGCCCGTCCTCCAGCACGGCGACCTCGTGGTGGACACCGCGCGGCGCACCGCCCGCCGGGGAGAGCGTGCACTGGAGCTGGCGCCCAAGGAGTTCGGCGTCCTGGAGGTGCTGCTGGCCTCCAAGGGACGCGCCGTGCCGGCCGAGGAACTGCTCGAACGGGTCTGGGACGACGCCGCGGACCCCTTCACCAGCGCCGTGAAGATCACGATCAGCCGGCTGCGGGCCAAGCTCGGGAATCCCCCGGTCATCGAGACCGTCGCCAAGCGCGGATACCGGATCTGAGGCGCCCATGGCCGCCATCGCCCGGCTCGCGGGCCGCCTGGCCCGCCGCCGCCTGCCGCGCCGCACCGTGCGGCTGCGGATGACCCTTCTGTACGGGGGGCTCTTCCTGCTCTCCGGCGCCGCCCTGCTGGGCGTCACCTACGTCCTGGTGCACCGGGCCATCGCCGCGCAGCCGCCCAAGCTGTCCGTCAGCGAACCGGGCCAGGAACCCGGCGTCATGCCGGCGCAGCCGCCGCGGAGCAGGCAGAGCGCCCTGGAGACGCTCGCGGACCAGGCCCAGGACGCCATGGCCGGTCAGATCGCCGACATCATGCACCAGCTCCTCGTCCAGTCCGGGATAGCGCTGGCCCTCATGCTGGTGGTCTCGATCGCCCTGGGCTGGATCGTCGCCGGCCGCATGCTGCGCCCGCTGCGGACGATCACGGCCACGGCGCAGGACATCTCGGCGACCAGCCTGCACCAGCGCCTGGCCCTCGAAGGCCCCTCCGACGAACTCAAGGAACTCGGCGACACCTTCGACGGCCTGTTGAGCAGGCTGGAGACCTCGTTCGAGGCCCATCGTCAGTTCGTCGCCAACGCCTCCCACGAACTGCGCACCCCCCTGGCCCGCCAGCGGGCCCTCGGCCAGGTCGCCCTGTCCGACCCCGAGGCCACCGTCGAATCCCTGCGCGAGGCGCACGAACGCATCCTCGCCGCGGGCGCCCAGCAGGAACGGCTCATCGGCGCGCTGCTCACCCTCGCCCGCAGCCAGGGCGGCATCGACGTCCGGGAGCCGTTCGACCTGGCCCGGCTGACCGCCGAGGTCGTCGAGTCGCGAAAAGCCGAGGCGCACATCCGGGCGGTGACGTTCCGTACGTCCATCGCCCCGGCGGTGGCCGCGGGCCACCGCAATCTCGCCGAGGGCCTCGTCGCGAATCTGGTGGACAACGCGATGCGGCACAACGTGCTCTACGGCCAGGTGGAGGTGACCACCCGCACCGTGGAGGGCCGTGCGGCGCTCACCGTCAGCAACACCGGTCCCCTGGTCCCGCCGAACGCGATCGAGCAGCTCTTCCAGCCGTTCCAACGCCTGGGCGTCACCCGCGCCGCGCGCACCGAGGGCCTCGGGCTCGGCCTGTCCATCGTGCAGGCCATCGCCGACGCCCACGACGCCGGCCTCACCACCCGGGCGAGGTCCGGAGGCGGTCTGACGATCACGGTGACGTTCCCCGCGCTCCCCCGCCGGTCCCGGCCAGCCTCGCCCCCGGGCGAGCGGGTCGCCCACCGACACCGGTAAGAGAGTCCGAAAATGGTCCTCCCGCCGACGGCGGGAGGACCTTTTTCACGCGTCCAACCGTTCACCTTCCACGATTGGACACCTTTCCGCTGCGGCGTCAAGGTGTTCCCTCGGAGCAGTGATCACCGCGGACACTGGGGGCGGGTGCTGGTGGCGGAGGACGACAAGGAGCCGGTCGCGACGGCGCATCCGGCCCGCCGCACCGTCCGGGCGAGGCTGACCCTCCTGTACGGAGGCCTGTTCCTCGTCTCCGGCGCCGCCCTGCTGGCGATCACCTACGCGCTGGTACGGCACAACCTCGGCGCGGATCCCCCGATGGGCTTCCGCTCCGACTTCCTCTCCTCGCCGCCCGGCGGCGACGGTCCCGTGCCGCCCGGCGCCCCTCAAGTGCCCGCCGACGGGCGGCATGAACGGGTGGTCGCCATCGACCTGCTCTCCGCCCAGGCGCAGAAAGCCCTCGCTCGTCAGCGGGCCGACGTCATGCACCAGCTGCTCGTCAACTCCGGGATCGCGCTCGGGCTCATGGCGGTGGCCTCCATCGTGCTCGGCTGGATCGTCGCCGGCCGCATCCTGCGCCCGCTGCGGACCATCACGGCCATGGCGCGGGACATCTCGGCGACCAGCCTGCACCGGCGCCTGGCCCTCGACGGTCCCAGCGACGAACTCAAGGAACTCGGCGACACCTTCGACCGGCTGCTGGGCAGACTCGAGGACTCGTTCCAGGCCCAGCGCCGGTTCGTCGCCAACGCCTCCCACGAACTGCGCACCCCCCTGACCCGCCAGCGGACGCTCGGCCAGGTCGCCCTGTCCGACCCCGAGGCCACCGTCGAATCCCTGCGCGAGGCGCACGAACGCATCCTCGCCGCGGGCGCCCAGCAGGAACGGCTGATAGAGGCGCTGCTCACCCTCGCCCGCAGCCACGCGGGCATCGAGGTCCGCCGCCCCTTCGATCTCACAGAGCTCGCCCGGGAGGTCGTCGACGCGCGGGCCGCCGAAGCGGACCTGCGGACCGTGACGATCCGCACGTCGACCGCGGCGGCCGTGGCGGTGGGCCACCGGCCCCTCGCCGAACGCCTCGTCGTCAACCTCGTGGACAACGCACTCCGGCACAACACACCGCACGGCGAGGTACGGGTCACCACCGGCATCGTGGACGGCCGCGCCGTCCTCACCGTCGCCAACACCGGCCCCTCGGTGCCTCCGGACGCGATCGAGCAGCTCTTCCAGCCCTTCCAGCGCCTGGGCGCCACCCGGGCCGCGCGCACCGAGGGCCTCGGGCTCGGCCTGTCCATCGTGCAGGCCGTCGCCGACGCCCACGACGCCGGCCTCACCGCCTCCGCGAGACCCGGGGGCGGCCTGACCGTCACCGTCGCCTTCCCCGCCACGAGCGACCCCGCGCCGCTCCCCCGGCGCCGGCCGCCGCTGCCGGTGCGCTGACCGCCATACGGACACGACGAAGCGCCGTACCGCTCCGGTCGGCGTCGGCAGCGGTACGGCGCCAGGGCCCTGGACGGGTTACTGCGGCGCGCTGCCGGGCGCCCCGGACTGGAACTCCTTGGGGCCGCCGGCGACCTTCTCCAGGATCGGCTGGCACTTCTTGTCGGCCGCCTTGAAGGCCGGGCCCTGCGGGTCGACGCCCAGAGTGTCGCCGTTGATGTCGAGACCGCCCTCGGCGTTGGGGTCGGGGAACTTCGGGACGCCGTTCTCCCGCATGCACTTGGAGTACGCCAGCGACGCCTCGTGCACCCCCGCGGGCGGAGTGGCGTTGACCGCGGGCAGGAGCTCCTTGCACTTCTTGTCCGCGGCCTGGGCCTGCGACGACTTCATGTCGACGGAGCCGTCGATGTTGAGCAGGCCCTGCGCGTTGGGATCGGGGAAGTTGGAGACTCCGTTCTCGCGCATGCACTTGGCGTACGCGAGCGTGCTCTTCTTGTTGGCGGCGTTCGGCTTCGAGCCGCTGGGGGCGGTCGAGTCGGAGTCGTCGCCGCCGGATCCGCCGCACGCGCCCGCGAACAGCATGATGGCCGTCACCCCGGCCAGGGAGGCGACCAGCGACCGAGCCCGCCGGGACCGACCGGTGCTCGTGCTGTTCGGGCGACCGTGGCCAGAGGGACTTTGCATGTCATTCTCCGTCTCTTGTGGAGGGTTCCTGACGGCTTCGACGGCGACCGGACGCCGCCGAAGCCGGGACGCTTGATCCAACGCTACGGATCAGAGGGTTTCGGGGAGGTATCACTAACGCGGGTCTGCGAACTTCGACACCAACACGCGCGCGATCTCGGCGAGCGGTTCGCCCTTTACCATCCGGCGGTGGTCGGACTCGACCGAGCAGATCTCGACGGCGCCCCGGACATAGGGCCGCCAGGCTTCCGGAGCGGCTTCGGCCGGCAGGAGTTCCGGGCGTCCGAGCGCCGCCACGAAAAGGAGGACGTCTCCCTCGAATACGCCGGGCGTGTAGCTCCGAAGAAGCCGCAGATTGTTCTCCTCGACTTTATGGACGGCCGGCGCCATCTCGTCCAGCCGTGTCTCGTTGACCTGGTCCGTCGGGGCCGCGGCAGGCGCGTCGCCCACGACATCGCCGTCGAGGAGCAGCACGGGCCGGTCGCCCGGCTGGAGTTCGCCGAATCCCGCGAATTCCGCGGCACCGTTCTCGTCCTCCTTCGTCATCTGGCGATTCGGATATCCGTCCAGAATGGCCAGCATCGCGACCGTGTCGCCCTCCCTCTGAAGGTGCGTGGCGACGGCGTGCGCGACAACTCCGCCGAAAGACCAGCCGAGCAGGTGGTACGGCCCGCTCGGCTGTACGGAGCGGATCTGCTCGGCATAGTCGGCGGCCATTTCCTCGACGCTTTCCGGGATCGCGCCGGCTCCGGTGAGACCGCGCGCCTGCACCCCGTAGATCGGGTAATCGTCCGGGAGATGGTTCGCCAGGGCCGCGTAGTGCCAGCTGAGCCCGCCGCCGGAATGCAGGCAGAACAGCGGCGGCCGGTCCCCGCCGGTCCGCAGCGGCAGCATCGGCTCGTAGTCGCCCGTGACCTCGCGGTCCTTGTCGAGGACCGCGGCGACCGCGGCGACCGTCGGCCCGGCGAACAGGTCCCGGACGTTGATCTCGGTGTCGAGCACGGTCCGGATCCGCTCGATCAGCCGCATCGCCAGCAGCGAGTCACCGCCGAGCTCGAAGAACGACTCCTCGGCGCCGACCTGTTCCACCCCCAGGACCTCGGCGAACAGCTCGCACAGGACCCCTTCGACCAGCGTCCTCGGCTCCCGGCCGGACCCAGGTCCGGCCAGGTCCGGGGTGGGCAGCGCCGCCCGGTCCAGCTTGCCGTTCACCGTCACCGGCAGGTTCTCCAGCGTCACCCAAGCGGCCGGGACCATGTAGTCCGGCAGCGCGCTCGCCGCGTACTCCCGCAGCGCTTCGCCGTCGGCGCCCGGACCGGCGGGTACGACATACGCGACCAGGCGCTTCGTCCCCGCCCGGTCCTCGCGCACCGTCACCGCGACCTGGCCGACGCCTTCGTGCCGGGCCAGTACCGCCTCCACCTCGCCCGGCTCGATCCGGAACCCGCGGATCTTCACCTGGTCGTCGGCCCGCCCCGCGAACACCAGCTCTCCCTCGGGCGACCAGCGCGCCAGGTCGCCCGTCCGGTACATCCGCTCGGGACGTTCGGTGAACGGACAGGCGACGAACCGCTCCGCCGTCAGGCCCGCCCGTCCCGCGTAGCTGCGGGCGAGCCCCGCGCCGGCGACGTACAGCTCGCCGGTCACGCCGGGCGGCAGCGGGTGCAGGAACTCGTCCAGCACGAAGGTCCGGCTGTTGTCCATCGGCCGGCCGATCGGCACGTTCGCCGGGACGGTGTCGGCGGCGGTGTACGGGATCTGGGTGGTGAACGCCGTCATCTCGGTCGGCCCGTACGTCGTGCGCACCACCAGCCCGGGATGGGCCTCCAGCAGGGTGCGGATCGCCGAGGCCGACACCACGTCGCCGCCGGTCGACACCTCGCGGACCCCCGCGAAGATCTGCGGCGCCTCTTCGGCCAGCAGGCTGAACAGCCCCGCCGTGGCATGCACGTTCGTGACCCCGTGCTCGGCGATCAGCCGGCCGCGCTCGGTCGCGCCGACGTCGCCCGGGGGCATGACGACGAGCCGGCCGCCGTGCGCCAGGGTCACCCAGATCTCGTACGTCGAGGCGTCGAAGGCATGGTTGGCCTGCACCAGGACCCGTTCGACGACATCTTCGCGCCAGCTCCGGTCCTCGGCGAAGCTCACGACGTTCCGGTGCGTCACCTCGACGCCCTTGGGCGTGCCGGTCGACCCGGAGGTGTACATGACGTACGCCAGGTGATCGGGGCGCAGCGCCGCCGACCGGTCCGCGTCGCCGGGCGCGGTCGCCGCGCACCGCGCCATGCTGACGACGGCCTCCTCCCACACCGCGAGCCCGAACCCGTCGCGCGGAAGGCCCTGGCTCGCCCGGGTGCACAGCACCAGGGCGGGCCGCACGTCGGACAGCATGAACGCGATGCGCTCGGCCGGATAGCCAGGATCGACCGGCACATAGGCCGCGCCCGCCTTCACCACGCCCAGCAGCACCACCAGCAGGTCCGCGGAACGCTCCATCACCACACCGACCCGGTCCTCCGGACCGATGCCCCGGCCGATCAGCCAGTGCGCGACCCGGTTGGCCAGCGCGTCCACCTCCGCGTACGTCAGGGTGACGTCCGCGGCGGCGACGGCGATCGCGTCAGGGGTCCGTTCGACCTGCCGCTCGAACAGCTCGGGCAGCGTGCTCGCCGCCAGAGGACGGGCGGTGTCGTTCCACTCCTCCACGACCGTGCGCTGCTCGTCGGGTTCGATGACGTCGATCTGCCCGACGCGCGCCCGCGGATCGGCGGCGACCTGCTCCAGCACCTTCACCAGCCGGTCGGCCAGGGCCTGGGCGGTGCTCGCGTCGAAGAGGTCGGCGGCGAACTGCAGGGTGCCGGCGATGCCGTCCGGCGTCCCGCTCTCGTCGCGGAACTCCCCCAGCGTGACCGACAGATCGAACCGCGCCGCCTCGCCGACGTCCGGGTTCAGCTGCTCCACTTCGAGCCCGGGCAGCTCCCACCCGTTCTCGGCCGGGCCGCCGGAGTGCAGCGCCAGCATGATCTGGAACAGCGGCTGCCGGGCCAGCGAGCGTACGTGGTCGAGATCGTCCACGAGCCGCTCGAACGGCAGATCCTGGTGCGCGTACGCCGCCAGGTCCGTGTCGCGGACCCGGGCGAGCAGCTCCTCGAACGTGGGATCGCCGCTGACGTCGATGCGCAGCACCAGCGTGTTGATGAAGAACCCGGCCAGGTCCTCCAGGGCGCTGTCGGGACGGCCGGCGACGGCGGTGCCGATGGGAATGTCCGTACCGGCGCCGAGCCGCGCCAGCAGCATGCCCAGCGCCGCCTGCACCACCATGAACATCGTCGCCGAACGCCGGCGCGCCAGGCCGTCCAGCGCGGCGTGCGCCTGCGCGCCGAGCCGGATGGGCACGGACCCGCCCTCGAACGACGAGACCGCGGGCCGGGGCCGGTCCACCGGGAGCATCAGCTCCTCGGGCAGAGCGGCCAGGGCCTCCCGCCAGTAGCCCAGCTGGGCACTGATCAGGCTGTCCGGGTCGTCGAGCTCGCCGAGGACCTCGCGCTGCCAGAGCGCGTAGTCGGCGTACTGGACCGGCAGCGGCGCCCAGCCGGGCTCGGCGCCGCTGTGCCGGGCCCGGTACGCCGTCTGAACGTCCCGGGCGAGGACGCCCATCGACCAGCCGTCCACCGCGATGTGATGCGCCACCAGCACCAGCACGTGCTCCGTCGGGGTAACGGTCAGCAGCTCCGTCCGCCACGGCAGGTCGCGGGCCAGGTCGAAGCCCTTCCCCGCCGCCTCGGCCATGACCTCGTGCAGCTCCGCCCGGGAGACCTCGCGGACCACCAGGGCCGGGCGGTCGTCGAGGACCTCCTGCCGGGGGCTGCCGTCCGTCGACGGGAACACCGTCCGCAGCGTCTCGTGCCGGTCGGCCACATCGTGCAGGGCCGCCTCCAGGGCCGCGACGTCCAGCTCGCCGGTCAGCCCGAGCGCCAGCGGCACGTTGTACGCCGCGCCCGCACCCTCCTGCTCCATCCGGCTGAGGAACCACATCCGCTGCTGCCCGAACGACAGCGGCAGCACCTCGGGACGCTCGCGGACGGCCACGCCGGCCCAGGCGTCGCCCTTGTCGCCTTCCACCAGTCGGGCCATCGCCGCGACGGTCGGCGCGGCGAACACCTCGCGGATGTTGATCTCCGCGCCGAGGGCAGAGCGGATCTTGGCGATCAGCCGCATCGCCAGCAGCGAGTCACCGCCGAGCTCGAAGAACGAGCCGTCGGCACCGACCTGCTCCCGCTCCAGGCCCAGCACCTCGGCGAACAGCTCGCACAGCGCCACCTCCGCCGGGGTGGCCGGAGCCCGGCCCTCGCCGCCGACGAAGTCGGGGGCGGGCAGGGCGGCCCGGTCGAGCTTGCCGTTGACGGTGACGGGGAGGGAGTCCAGCACGACGACGGCGGAGGGGATCATGTAGTCCGGCAGAGCCCGCGCGGCGAACACGCGGAGAACGTCGCCGTCGGCCGCGTCGCTCTCGTCACCGGAGGGCACCACGTAGGCGACGAGGCGTTTGGTCCCCGGCTGGTCCTCGCGGACGATCACCGCGACCTGCCCGACGCTGTCGTGGCCCGCGAGCACCGCCTCGATCTCGGCGGGCTCGATGCGGAAGCCGCGTATCTTGACCTGGTCGTCGGCACGGCCGGAGAAGAGGAGCTGGCCGTCCGCTGTCCATCGGGCCAGGTCGCCCGTCCGGTACATCCGCTCGCCGAAGCCACCGAACGGGCAGGCCACGAAGCGTTCCGCCGTGAGCGCCGCCCGACCGTCGTACCCACGGGCCAGACCCGACCCCGACAGATACAACTCGCCCCGCACGCCCGGAGCGACCGGACGCAGGAACGCGTCGAGCACGTACGCCCGGCTGTTGTCCATCGGCGCACCGATCGGCAGCACCGCAGGGGCCTCAGCGCCCGGCTCCACGACGAACGTCGTCGCGCACAGCGTCGTCTCCGTCGGCCCGTACAGATGCCGAACCCGCAGCCCCGGCGACGCCTC